>JANODP010000055.1:0-107173 GCA_031412755.1 Schlesneria sp.
ACGTGTCCCGGCTTCAAACCCTTCACCGTCAGCGAGACCGTTCGCGCCGCATCGTCGAGCTTCGCGTCTGTCACCTCGCCCGTGTGGCGGCCTGAATCAGGAGTCGCATAGTCTCCCTTCCAGACGCGCGTGTAGCCCGAGATTTTGTATTGGCCCGTCTGTCGTGCCAGTTCCGCATCGACGGGGTGGAAGAATTCGAGATCAAAGCCGCGTGAGGTCGCCCGGAGTTCGCGCAGGCCGTTCGGCAGATCGCCCTCCGGGGTGAGCTTCACGATGTCTCCCATGTTCAGTCCACCTGCCCAGCCTCCGTCCTGAAAGCCTCCGACGTAGATGTCACCCGTCGGGCTGAGGCCGATGCAGATCGGACCGATGAAGCTCGACGGATCCCGCGGCAACGGCTTTCCGCCACTGTTGGGCGTGGCCGACAACGGAGCCTCGGCCGAGGTCGGCCTGCTGAACGGATAGACCGCCCCCTGCACGACGCCCCCGACATCCTGCACGCTCAGGCGGATGATCGAGTTGTTGTTGTATTCGGCCGCGAGGAAGTGGCCGCCGAGGGAGTCGAGAGTCGAGGGTCGAGAGTCGAGAGCCAGAGAAGAAAGCGAAGAGCCACGACTCTTGTCTGGCTCTTGACTCTCAACTCTCCGCTCTCGTCTTTTCACGAACACCAAGCCGTTCACGCTCCTCGTCCACGGATGCGGGATCTGCACGGCAGGCGGATCAGCCGGCGCGTCCGGTTCCGGTTCGTGACGACTCGGGACGCCGTAACGATGTCCGGCCTGGATCAGGTTCAACTCGTTGAACGTGTTCTGCACCCCCTGCTGGTCGGTGACGAACAGGCGGTCCCGATCGTCGATCGCGAGGCCCGTCGGATAGCGCAGGCCGCGCGCGATGGACTCGATCTCTCCCTTGGGGTTGATCCGCAGGATGTCGCCTCGCCAGCGAGACTTCTCCTTGGGCCGATTCTTGAAGGTGTAGTCGCTGGCGAGACCGATCAGGAGGTTGCCCTGCGAGTCTTGCGCGATGCCGCAGGTCCAGTCGTGATAGTCGTCGGTGATCCCCCAGCCGGTCGCCAGAACGCTCCGTTGTGTGACCATGTCCAAGGGCTTCAGATATGGTGCCAACAATTCAGCCTTGTGCGGATGGAGGATACCATGCAAGAGAATGTCCCGTTGCGCGGCCGTTTGCGGGGGTGACAAATACAGCCTCAACAATTCAGGCTTGTGCGCGACAATGAGGCTCTGTTCCCCCTTGTGAGGACCGGATTCCTCCGCCCCTTTCCACAGCACTCCGAATGGCGCAGCCAGTCCTTCCGTCAGTGAGGTCAGTTTGACGGCCGGTTCATGTGACTTCGGCTTTATCCCCTCGCCTCTGTCACTAGATTCAGCCTTCGATAACGGTTCAGCCTTAGCCGAATCAACCCGATAAACGTGTCCCTTGAGCGACGTGAAGATCAGCCGAGACCGGTCATCAAACGTGATGGCAGTCGGCATGATCGACCTCGGCAGCGGAAGCCGCTCGCCACGAAAGCCGGGAACCGACGTGACACGATCCGTCGAACTGACGAGTGGCGGCGCGGGCGGATTCGGGCTGGCTGCCTCGACGCGCTGCAGTGAACTCCTGTAATGAATCGTCATCGCGAATCGTTTGTAGATCGGGTGATTGCCGCTCTTGTCTTGTACGGAAAACGGACGGGCATTCGCGGGGAGCGAGTCGGGGCGGACCTTCGGAATGACTGACCAGGTGATGCGGCAGGTCTCGTGCAACATCTCGGGCTTCGCACCGCGATGCCACGGGACGAGCGGACTTTCCTGGGGATTGAACACGGTGACATGACGTTCCCAACCGGGGGAACCTTCAATGGCCAGGAATGACTCCGAAACTTTGGCTTCGTGCGTCGCGTCACCCTTCGACACCTTCAGTTGGTAGTGCAACCCGTTGTCGTCGTGCGAAAGCAATTTCAGTTCGTACTGCCAACCGGTCTCGGGTGACACGACCTCACTGGTCTTCGAGTCCAGAAACAGAATGTCGGGCCGTTTGTCGAAGCGAGTACCAAGGGCGGTTCCCGCCAAGTCCCAATACCAGCGTTTGCCCTCGCACCGCTGGCGGGCGAAGTCGCCGAGCGTCCACGCGCGGACGCTGCCCGTGTCGAGGTCAAACAACACGCTGTGACCGTTGTCGAGTCCGATGGCGAACGCGCGGGCCACCGTCTCATCGGCCGATCCCGCAACGGTGAAGACGTCCCTCACAATGCGGGGCCGTTCCCCTTTGTTGACCGTCAGCAACTGTTCGACCACCGCCGGGTTGGTCGGTGACGTCAGGTTCGGGTCGTTGAGTGCCTCCCAGATCGCGGTCAGTTGCTGGTCGAGTTGGCCCGGCAGGATGAACTCGTGCGGTCGCTGATAGTTGGGCATCTCGACCCCCGGCATGATGCGCAGCGGGGCGCGGGTCCAGCGGAAGTAGTAGTCCGTCCGCATTCGCTGGCCGAGCAGATGCAGGTTCGAGCCGCGCGTGCCGAGGGCCGTCACCTTCGGCGTGTAGTCCTTCACCGCGTGACACGCCACGCAACTGAAACCTTTGCCTCCGAGCAACTCTCGCCCCGCAAGCAGCCGCTGCGGATCGGGCTTGTCAGCGGCGAGCGGGTACTCGCGGCGGGCCGGTGCGTGGTCGGGAATGCGGTCATGTCCCACCAGATGAGCCAGCAAGGCGGCCTGCTCGACGGGCGAATGCTGGTACCGAGGCATCCTGACTCGCAGCCAACTGAGCCGGGGATTCTTGGGACCACCTTGAATCGCCTCGGCCAGCGCCATGTCATGCAGGCGGTCTCCGACGGCGTGCAATCGCGGCGGAATCAGCGTCAGGTGCAGACCGGCCAGCGTTTCGTCGGCCTTCGCAATCGTGGCGGCCATTCGCGAGAGGCCCTTCGATTCGTCCCGGTCATGGCACGCGAGGCAGTTCTTCTGTTCGAGAAGGCGGCGGCCATGAAGAGGGTCGAGGGTTGAGGGTCGAGGGTTGAGGGCGGAAGAAGACGGAACACGACCTCCCCACGAGGCAACGTAGGCTTGGATCGCCTTGGCATCCACAGTCGGAACGTGGGGACGACTCGACGCCTTGTCGGCGGCTGTCAAACAGCTCTTCGTCCAATCGATCTCGGCCCGGACCAGCAACGGTCGAAGGGCGGGTTGCAGATGCGATTGGGTGAACTCGTGGCACGCCGCGCAGCGCGAGGACTCGATCAATTTCTGCCCGCGAGCGACCTGTGCCGGGTCTTCCTTTCCGGTCCCCTCGCCCCTCGCCTTGGAGGGGAGAGGGCTAGGGTGAGGGGTCTCTTTGGTCTTGTTCTGCAAATCATTGCCATCATCGCCGTGCGGCCCCCGCACCCTGGCCCACTCCCCCCAAGACGGGGGGGAGGGGACCAGAAGTGCGAGAACAACCTGCGCCCGCTCTTTGTCGTTCAGCGAGACAACCGGCATCCGCGCGTGCTCATTGAGTTGCGTCGGCTTGGCCAGCCACGTCGCCAGCCAGTCGGCTCGCCGTCGCTGACCGATCTCGCTGAGTGAGCCTCCACCAAACGGTGTCGCTTCGCCGAGCTTGTCGTAGGTGTGACAGGCCAGGCACCCGACGGACCGGATCAACGTCCGACCGGTCTGCAAATCCTTCTCACGTTCCGTGTCTTTGAGTTTCGACGGCGCATCGAGTTGGACCGGCCGGGCCTGTTCGATCAGAGCGGCGACGATCGCTTCGGCCTCCTCGCGCGTGAAGCCAAACGCGGGCATCTTTGAATCGGTGAACTGGGCATTTGTGAAACCGGGTTTGCCGGCCGGTGAGGCCGCTTCTCGATGCGCCGCGTCCGTCAGCTTGGCCACCAGCCATTCACGGTTCGTCCCCTGGCCAACGTGCTTGAGCGACGGAGCGGGAAGGTCGAGTCTCCCGCTGAGTCGCCTTTCTTCGTCTTTTGTCACACCGAGATTGCGGGGAGTCTTGTCCTCCTCATGGCAGTTCGCGCACCGATGGGCCTCGAACAGCACGCGGCCCCGCGCGGCGAGAGCGATCTCCGGCGCAGGCGGTTCGTGAAAGAGAATGTGGTACGGCAGCGGTTCGAGCGGGAACTCGTTCGACGACCAGAACAACTTGAGTTGGGCGGCGTCTTGCGTGCGAGCAAACGTCACCGCGAACGGCTTCTCGCCGAAGCCCAGATCGAATTCATCGCCGCTCACCCACGCGGGCTTCTCCGATTCACCACGTACGACCACCTTGTCGTCGATGCGCACTTCAAACTTGCCCTGCACGAAGGCGTGCCAGCGCGTGCGACCTTCGCCGCGCAGCAGGATGCGCCCGGTCCACCTGGCGGTGAACGGCCCGGCGGCAAGCCGTTCGTCGGGCGCGGCCTTGTCCCACGCGAAGGAGATGTCGGGATCGACGCGCTGCACCGTGTGGCCGTTCGACGAGTACGTCGCCAGCAAGCCGGACGGCAATTCGTCGTCATCGTCCTGCGCGGACGTGAGTGTCGGCATCAGCAGCACGATGAGCAGCCACAGGCAACGATGTCTCATCTCGATTCCTTACGCATGGCTATTCAGCAACGGCGGACTTTTCTGTCGGCGACAGTCTTATCGACAGCCGATCACCCTGTCCAAGCTGGTAGACCGTCTTTCCGCCCACGATCGTCCGCGCCACCTTCAGGCTGCCAATCTTTGCTTCGGGGCACGTGAGATAGTCGCCATCGAGTACGACCAGATCCGCCAGCTTGCCGACTTCGATCGAGCCCAGCTTTTGCTCATCGAAACTGAGATGGGCCGGCCATTGCGTGACGGTCCGCAAGGCATCCAGCCGCGACAGGGCTTGTTGCGGGCCATGCACGTGCCCGTCGAGCGTCTTCCGCGTGACGGCGATCGACAGCATGAGTAACGGGTTGAACGAGTTCATCGCGTGATCGGGATCAAGGCCGATCATGTGATCGGCATTGACCGCGACCGGCACGCCGCCTCGCACCCAGTCGCCGAGGCCGATGAACCGCGAGGCCCACGCCGGGCCATACACTTCGGCCAGCGTGTCGGCATCTTTGAAGTAGAGGTAGCCCTGTGTATCGACGCAGACTCCGAGGTCCGCGCACTGGCGAACGATCTCCGACGACGGAAAGTAGGCGTGGATGAGCGTGAAGCGCCGCTGACGAATCTCGGGATGTTCGGACGCCACCTGGCCGAGGGCTTCGAGAACTCGCAGCGTCCCCTCGTCGCCGGTCACGTGACAACTCATCTGCCAGCCGAGTTTGTGAGCCGCCTCGAAGACAGTCTTCATTTCGGCGACCGTGAAGAATTGCTCGCCCCAATACTCGGGATCGGCCAGCCGGTAGAAGGCGGTTCGCTTCTCGCCGTATCGCTCGGACAACCGCGTCGTTCCCCAGTGAATGCCGCCATCGACCGTGATCTTGAGCGGTCCCGCCTTGATCCACTCGTCCCCTTCGCCCGGCTTCAGGCCCAGGCCGGCGACGTATTTCTCGACACCCTCGGCGGTCTTCGCGGAGAAGCGAAACGTTCCGGTGACGCGCGTCGTCAGCCGGTTCTTGTCGCGCAGTTCGCGAAACAGACCGAGACTCTGCGGATCGGTCGCCCGCTCGAAGATGCTGGTGATGCCGACCTCGTTGTAACGTCGCAGCACTTTCTCCAACGCAACGAGTTCCTCGTCACGGGTATGTGTCGGGCGAGGCGGCGTGAGTTTGCGGATCGTTCCCGTGCCTCCGCGAATCAACAGCGGCCGGCCGTCGGAGTCGCGCAGCACCTCGCCATCGGACAGCTTGTTGTTGGGATCGAGCAGTTTGAGTTCTTCAAACCCGCGCGTGTTGAGCACCCATTTGTTCGACACCGAGTTGTACAGCACCGGATGCGTCGTGCAGGCGGCGTCGAGTTCGGCGGGGGTCGGGAACCGGCGTTCTTTGAAGCGGGTGATCTCATTGCGCGGGACTTCGATCCAGCGTCCCGCCGGAACGTCCGCCGCCGCTTTCCGAATCCAGGCCTGCAGCTCGGCGATGCTGCTGATTTCGACATAGTCCTGTTCGAGTGAGCCTCGCGCCACACCGAACGCATGACAGTGCGACTCGATGAAGCCGGGCAGCACCGTCCGTCCTTCCAGCCGAATGACTTCGGTCTTGCCGAGGCCGATCAGCTTGGTGATCTCCGCGTCCGAGCCGACGGCCACAATTCGACCCGCTCGCACCGCAACCGCCGAGACGACCCGCTCCTGCCGATCAACCGTGACGATCTTTCCACCGAGCAGCACCAAGTCGGCCGGTTCGTCGGCCCGCGAGGCCCGACTGATCAACAAAGTCGCCGCGACCAGAACCAACAAACTCCCGAAAACGCTGCGTTGCATGACGACTCTCCCAGGCCGATTGGCTCAGTTTGACGAAGGACCAAGTGTGGCACGCCCAGAGTCCACGAAGGGCGTGGGCGTCACACGGCCACCGATTCCACGCCCATAGAGGACTCAGGGCGTGCCACCTAACCTAACCTGCAAAAACATCACCTCACGATTTCCGGTGCGATCGATTCCACTGTGCGCTGGACTCCAATCAAGTTCCCGTGGCCGGTACTTTTACCGAGAAACTCCCTTGGTCGCACCAGTCGCCTCTGATATGTTGGCGGCCTCGGGTTTTGAGGTTCGACAATTTGTGGAGGGTTTCTCCCATGGAACAAGTTTTTGAAGGGACGCCGCAGGCGGAGATTCGCCTGGAAGGGCGGAGGCTGGTGCGGGGCGACGTGACGAACGACTGGGGTTCGCAGTTGCTGTGGGAGATTCGCCGTAATGGCGAAGTCGTCGCGAGCGTGCCGGCTCGCGCGAACAACAGCTACGAACACACCGACACGACTCCCGGACAGTACGAAGTCGTCCTGCAAATGTTCAAGTACGAAGGCTACGCCAAAGACCCCGCCGGCAACTTCACCAAGAGCAAGCTCATTGAGGTCTCGAACAAGGTCGGTTACACGGTCTGACGCAGAGACTCCAATTCATGGCGACCGTGTACATCGAAACTTCGATCGTCAGTTACCTGCGACAACGTCCCAGCTCGCAGGTTGTCATGGCAGCTCGGCAGCTTCTGACGCACCAATGGTGGAATGAGGAACGTGGCAACTATGAACTGGTCACTTCGCAGTTTGTGCTCGACGAAGCGGCGGCCGGCGATTCGGTACTGGCAGCGGAGCGGCTGCAAGCTCTGGAGGGAATTCCGCTGCTCCAGCGAGATGCTCAGATCGGCGTGATCGCTCGCGAAATCATGTCCCGAGCGATTCTTCCACCGAAAGCCACTGTGGATGCGTTGCATATCGCGATGGTGGCCCATCACGGGATAGACTACTTGTTGACGTGGAACTGCAAGCACATTGCCAACGCGAAGATTTTGCCTCGGATTCACGAGGTGCTGACAGACATGGGATGCTGGATTCCGCTCATTTGCACACCGGAAGAGATGGTGGATGATGGTTCCGAAAACAACGCTTAGCGACCCGATCCTCGACGAGATTCATCGAACCCGTCAGCAGATGGCTGAGAAGTTCGGCGGTGACATCGCGGCAATTTTGGAAGACGCTTGGAAGCGACAAGAAGCGTCGGGGCGTGTCATTTGGCAAGGTTCATCGAAGCAGGTGTCGAACCAAGCCGGGAAGAAAGCGGCGAGTTGAGTCGGTGTCAAAGCCAAAGTCGTCGCGAGCGTGCTGGCCCGGGCTAACAACAGCTACGAACACGCCGACACGACTCCCGGCCAGTACGAAGTCGTCCTGCAAATGTTCAAGTACGAAGGCTACGCCAAAGATCCCGCCGGCAACTTCACCAAGAGCAAGATGATCGAGGTGTCGAACAAGGTCAGTTACACGGTCGGGTGAGGGTGTCCACACATGAAGAACTTCGATGGTTGAGATGCAGCATTATTGTTAGGTGGTAAGACCGCTATGCTCGATTTCCTTAGCAACAACGCGCTCGTCTCTACACTAATTGGGGCCGCGATTCTTGCGGCCATTGGTTGGGTTTGGAACTCGTCGCGCAATCGCAAAGACAGCGATTCTGTCTACAAGTTCTTGCTCACTTCAAAGTCGAATACGGGCTTTGAGTTTCGGAGTACACATGCCATCGCATCACACACAAAGCTTCCCGAAGACCGTGTTGCAGCTCTCTGTGCCCGCCATCCGAAAATTCGTCGCAACGAGAAGGAAAAAGAATCATGGGTACTCGTGGAGTGACGTCACCCAAATCGTTGGGATGTATCAAGGGCTGGCAGGTGGCAAACATTCTTGAATCAAAAACAACTGACGCAGCGTTGTGAGTGAAGAGTATTTCTTCCCAAACTGGAGATCGCCATGTTTCATATCGGCCACGAACGAGTCCCGATGTGCTCTGGTCATGGACCGACTCGGCGCAGCTTCCTGCAGGCGGGTTCGGCCGGGTTGGCGGCGTTGTCGCTGCCGACGTGGATGTCGCTCGAATCTCAAGGGGCCGTGAATCCGGCCGAGCAGAAGATTCGGAACTGCATCACGATCTTCCTCGTCGGGTCGCCGGGGCAGGTTGATACGTGGGACATGAAGCCGGAAGCTCCCGCGCAGATTCGGGGCAAGTTCACGCCGATCGACACCAACGTGCCGGGCATTCAAATCTGCGAGCACTTTCCGTTGATGGCTCGCATGATGGACAAGGTCGCGCTGATTCGCAGCCTGCATCACAAGACCGGGGCCAGCCATGAGAACGGCCAGCGGTGGATGATGACCGGCCACGAGTTCAACGCCGACAGCATGAAGCCTCACAGCGGATCGGTGATTTCAAAAGTCTTCGGCAGTCGCGGGACGCTGCCGGCATCGATCGTGCTGCCCGGCAAGATCGGCAACACGGGAGCCGGACCGCTGCATGGCCAGACCGCCGCTCATCTCGGCAGTGCTCACGAACCGTTCTTCCTCGGGGCCGATCCGGCCAAGTCGGACTTCAAGGTGGTGGATCTCGCCCCTCCCGCCGGACAGACCGAATTCCGGTTGAATGCCCGCCGACAACTGTTGGGCCAGATCGACGAGGTGCAGCGCAAGGCCGAGACCGAGCCGGAAGCGGGTCGCGACACGGCGTATGCCCGTGCGTTCAACCTGCTCACGTCGCCCGAGGCCAAGCAGGCGTTCGACCTCACGCAGGAGACACCAAAGCAACAGGACCGTTACGGCCGCAACACGCTCGGCCAGAGCTGCCTCATGGCCCGGCGGCTCGTCGAGCGGGGCTGCCGTTACGTGACGATCAACCACTTCGACACGGTCTTCAATCTCTCCTGCTGGGACATGCACGCCGATGGCGGCGGGCTGAACAACACGTATGCCGACTACGAACGGCTGCTCTGCCCGCAATTCGACTGGGCATTCACGGCGCTGATCGAAGACCTCGAATATCGCGGCCTGTTGAAGGACACCGTCGTCTGCGTCCTGAGCGAGATGGGTCGCACACCGACCATCAATCCTCGCGGCGGCCGCGACCATCACACGACGGCCTGGACCAACTTCCTGTGTGGCGGCAGCATCAAGGGAGGTCAGGCGATCGGTTCGACCGACAAGACGGGATCGGTCCCGCAGAACAATCCGATCGAGCCGCCGCAGGTGCTCGCCTCGATCTACCACGCGATGGGGATCGACCTCGAAACCACGATGATGCCCGGCCCCGGCAACCGCCCGATCCGGCTGGTCGAGGCCGAGCCGATCGATCAGTTGTTCGGGTAGAATTCTGACATGCACCCGTCACGCAAAAATTTCAGGGGCCAATGATGAGCACTGTCTTACTTCCGCCAGCAATCGACAAACTCATCGACGAACGTCTTGCGACCGGACGATACCACTCGCGGGAGGAGGTTCTCGCGAGCGCGTTACGCCAGCTTGCCTACCACGAAGAGTTGATGGCCGATCTTGAAGAAAGTGCTGCGGATGAAGCCGCCGGACGACTTCACGATGCCGAGGACGTATTTGCTGAAATGACTGAGAAATACAACCTCCCGAAATGATCCATGAAATACCGGGTACTGCTCACGACTCGTGCCAGGAACGATTTTGATGCGGCTTACGTTTGGTATCGCAAACAGACGCCGTCCGTCGCCGAGCGTTGGTATGTCGGTCTGCGGGACTCCATGCGGCGGCTCAATAAAAACCCGGATCGTTTTCCGTTGGCAGTTGAAGACGAGACGTTTCCCTATCCGCTCCGCGAAATGCTGTACGGCCTTGGACGAAAGAAGTCACACCGAATCTTGTTCGTGGTGAGGCCGGACGCAGTGGTGATCTATGCAATCCGCCATGTGGCTCAAAAACGCTTCGATCCTTTCCCGTCATCTTGTGTTGTCGGCGATCGTGTTGTTCGACTCGCAATCGTCCCACGCCCGCCCGCCGGAGATTCGCAGCGTCAACGTGCGCGGGTTTCAGATTGGGCAGCCGACGGTCGTGACGATTGACGGAGTCGATCTGGCGCCGGCTCCGAAGCTGTGGCTGAATGCGAACGCGGTGGAAGTGGTGGTCGATGACAAGCAAAGCAACGCGAATCGAGTCGTGCTGACCGCCACGTTGCCGAATGAGACTTCGCCGGGACTGGCTCAACTGCGACTGGCCACGGCGGACGGAGTCTCCAACAGCGTGACGGTTGCCGTCGATCGGTTGCCTCAGACCGTGTTCGCGGAAACGATCGCGGCGCTGCCTGTCAGTCTGCATGGCTCCGTCCCGGGAAGCGGCAGTTCCAAGACGTCGTTCAGCGGCAAGGCGGGCGAGGATTTGCTGATCGAGGTCGAGGCGAAGCGACTCGGCAGCAAGCTGCGTCCGGTGGTGCAGGTCTTCGACGCGCAGCGGCTGCAAGTGGCGTGGGCGATGCCGTCGCTGACTCTGGGGGGAGATGCCCGCCTGGCGATCAAGCTGCCGCGCGACGGGCAGTACACGGTGGAAGTTCACGACCTTCAGTATGCGCCGCCGGGGCCGAGCTTCTTCCGCTTGAAGATCGGTCAGTGGCAGTGCGCGGACCTGGCGTTTCCCCCCGCCGTCACGAAGGGGCAGCAGGTCACGCTCGCACTGCTTGGGGGAGCGCCCGGCCTGACCGTGCCGTTTCGCGCACCGGCTGACGGCCAGGTTGTGCCCGTCCTTTGGCCAGCGCTCGCAGCGGCAAGCGGACCTCCGCCGTCTGTCACAATCAGTGCGCTGCCCGAGTTGATCGAAGCGCCCGTCACCGACCCGCCGATGCCGCTCCCCGCGGCCCCGTTCGCCGTCAGCGGCCGACTGGACGGACCGTCGCAGCAGGATCGTTTCCGGTTGACTGTGACTCCCGCAACGAAGCTCCTGTTCGAGGTTTTCGCCGAACGAATCGGTTCGCGGATCGATGCGGCACTCGAACTTCGCAATCTGCCAGGCGCAGTCCTCGCCAGCAATGACGACGGTCCCGGCATGATCGACCCGAGGCTCGAATTCACCGTTCCAGCGGGAGTCGATGCGCTGGACATCGTGTTGCGGGATGCGTTGGACATCGCGAATGATCAGGCGATCTATCGTCTGGTTGTGATGGCCGCCGATGCTCCGCGTAACGATGTCGATGTCTCGGCGAAGTCGGACGTGTTGAATGTCGCGGCGGGCGAGATGCGGATTCTCGAAGTCAACGCGATCCGTCGAGGTTACGACGGCCCGCTGCAATTGGTTCTCGGTCAGTTGCCTCCCGGAATTGTGGCTCAAGGGACGGAAATCCCCTCCGGCGCGAGTGGCACGTTGCTGACATTGACCAACACCGGCGATGCCGTGACACCGCTGGTAACTTCTCTCGTCGCGAAGTCGCCTGATGGAGCGCTCACTCGCGCGGTGAGACTCGACACGACACCCGATGACCGCTCGCCCATCTGGTTGCGCGAGCAGTTCGCGATCGCGGCCGCTCCGAAGAACGTGCTGCCGTTTGGAGTGGCCTGGGCGGATGCCCAGCCACCCACGAACTGGGTGCTGGCGTCAAAGACGACGATTCCGGTGACGTTCGTTCGCCCGGCGGGATCGCTCGGCCCGGTGCGGTTGTCGCTCGTGACGTCGCAGTTGGAGCCGAAGGTCAACAACCAACCGAACGCGGCACTGACGGTTCGCGCCGAGCGAGTCGTCGAGGTGCCCGTCGATCCGCCGGTGAAGGCCGCCATCGACGCACTCGCCGCGCTCGACAAGCAACTCGTTGACGCGACGAAACTCGCCGAAGCGGCGCAGGGCGATGCGAAGGTCGCGGCCGACGCGAAGGTTCAGGAGATCATCCCGAAGAAGACTGCCGCCGAAGCCGCCGCGCGTGACGCCGAATCGAAGGCGACCTTGAAAAGTGAGTTGGCTCTGATCGTCCCGTCGGTGTTCCCGGAGTCCTCCTGCGACATCGTCGTGCGTGCCGAGTTGCTCAACCCCGAACGCAACGTCGTGCTGCGGACGGCCTACTCGCCCGTGCGGCGGCTCGCGGTGCTCAATCCGATGGGGATCGCGATGACCAATGCGGTCGTTGCTCCTGCCACGTTTGAATCGCCGATCGATCCGAAGACCGGCGCGGTTGTGAAGTTGGTCGGCAAGGTCAATCGGTTGGCCGACTTCAAGGGGGACGTCAATCTGACGATCACTGGTCAGCCTGCCGGAGTGGCGATTACGAACGCCGCGGTGAAGGCCGACCAGACCGACTTCCAACTCGAACTGAAGTTCCCCGCCAACTTTGTCGCCGGGGAAGTCAAAGGAATCAAACTGACCGCCACCGGCCCGCCCGATCCGCTCTCGGGGAATCAGCCGATCCGTACGGAGTTGGAGGTCATTGTGAAGCTGTCACCAAGTTCGTAGTTCCTCCGGCAGGTGTGCAAAAGTTAGGATGTTGTCATACACCATAGTTACTCGGAGGACGACCATGACCCCGACTCAATCCGAATCCCAAACAGCATACGTTTGTGCGATGCCCGACGGCGGTTGGCGCATCGGCACATCGCGGGTGTCGCTGGATTCGGTGGTCCAATGTTATTGGGAGGGTTTCAGTCCCGAAGCCATCGTGGAGGAGTTCCCGTCACTCACCGCCGAGCAGGTTTACGGAGCCATTGCCTGGTATCTCGGCCATCAACTCGAAATTGATCGGTATTTTGATCAGCAGGCCGTTCGCTGGCAGCAACTGCGAGATTTGAACGAATCGCGCCTCGGCTCGCTGCTCAATCGAGTTCGCTCGCATCGAGGATTCGCGACGAGGCCCGGATGCCAATGAGTCAATTGCGATTCCTGGCGGATGAAGACCTGAGGAGTGCAATCGTTCGAGCGATTCGTCGCCTGGAACCATTGATTGAATTGACGACCATCCAAGAGGCGGGTCTCACGGGTGCCGTCGATTCCTTCGTGCTCGATTTCTGTTTCCAAAACCATTGGCTGCTCCTGTCGCATGACGTCAACACGATGAAAGCTCTCGCGGAAGGGCGAATTGAAAAGCAAATCGGCATGCACGGACTATTCCTGATTCCTCAGGACCGTCCCACCCGGGAAGTCGCCGAAAGTGTTCTGATGATGTGGTCCGCATCTGAGTTTGAAGAATGGCAGAACCAAATCGTGTACTTGCCGCTGTAGAATCGCCCTGACGTGACAAGGATTCTCCATGTTGTTTCGACTGCGTTTGTCGCATGCCGGTTGTTATTTGGCATCGCTGTGTTTGTTGACGACCCCCGCGATTGCGGAAGACATGCCGATCACCGGCGCGATCCAGGTCACGCCCGCCTCGCTGACGCTGAAGCACCATCGTTACGAGCAGTCGCTGATCGTGAGTGGGCGCACCGCCGAAGGGCTGGCCATTGATCTGACGGACGGCGCGGTCATTCGCAGCTCGGACGAATCGATCGCGGTCGTGAAGCAGGGTTGGGTCGCGCCGCTGAAGTCGGGTGAGACGAAGATTGTCGTGCAGGCGGCGGGGCAGACTGTGGAAGTCCCACTCAAGATTGAATTGCCCACGGCCGAGTTGCCGTACAGCTTTCACCACGAGGTGATGCCCGTCCTGTCGAAGGGGGGCTGCAACGCGGGAGCCTGTCACGGGTACTCGCTCGGCAAGAACGGCTTCAAACTGTCGCTGCGCGGTGGCGAGGCGCAGCAGGATTTTCTGGCGGTGGTCATCGACGCGCAGGGCCGTCGCATCAACCGCTTGCAGCCGAAAGAGAGCCTGCTGCTGACCAAGCCGGTCGGTGACGTGCCTCATCGGGGCGGCATCCGCATCGCGCGCGGCGGTCTTTCGGAAACGATTCTGCGGCAGTGGATCGAGCAGGGGGCGAAATCGGACCTCGACGATAAGAACGAGGTTGAGTCCGTCCGCATCTTTCCCGAGCGGCTGGTCGTCGAGCCCGGTATGAAGCACCGACTGCAACTGATCGCGCAGTACACGGACGGTTCGACGCGCGACGTCACCAAACTGGCGATCTTCAACGTCAACACCGAGGGGGTGGCCGATGTCACGGAGACCGGCCTCGTGACGGCGCGCGAGTTGGGCGAGTCGGCGGTCGTGGCAAGATTCGAGCGAAAGTTTGCGGCCGCGCGCCTGATCGTTCTCAAGCGGCAACCGCAATTCCAACCGACGCCGGTGCCAACAGACAATTTCGTCGATCAGCACGTCCTCACAAAGTTGAACGATCTCAAAATCACGCCGTCCGCGCTGGCGAGTGACGAGGAGTTCCTGCGCCGCGTGTCACTCGACCTGATCGGTTTGCAGCCGACTCCGGACGAGGTCCGCAAGTTTGTCGCCGACGCCGATCCCGGCAAGCGGGCCAAGGCCGTTGAGGCCCTGTTCGCGCGGCCCGAGTTCGTCGATCACTGGTCGCTGAAGTGGGGCGATCTGTTGCAGAACTCGCGCGTGCGGTTGAGCGAGCCGGCGATGTACGCCTTCCGTGAATGGATTCGCAACGCGATCGCGGCCAACGTGCCGCTGGACGAAATGACCCGGCAACTGCTGGTCGGTCGGGGGGGGTCGGCGGACGACCCGGCCGGCGCGTATTACCTGATCAGCAAGGACACGAACGAGACGCTCGAACGAGTCGCGCAGGTCTTCGTCGGCGTGCGCATGCTGTGTGCCCGGTGCCACACGCACCCGATGGAGAACTGGACGCAGGAGGACTATTACGGCCTGAGCAGCTTCTTCAACCAGGTCACGGCCAAGGCGGACCCGCGCCTGCCGGGAGTCCCCAACGCGCGGTCGGTCACGCTGCAACTGGCCGCCGGTCCTTCGACGAATCCCCGCTCCGGCAAGCTGCAGCCGCCGCGCTACCTCGGTGGTGGCGAGCCCGAGATTGCGGCCGGGACCGATCGTCGCGTCGTGTTCGCGAAATGGCTGACGGCGGCCGACAACCCGCGATTCGCCCGCAGCCTGACCAACCGCTACTGGAGCTACTTCTTCCATCGGGGCATCACCGACCCGGTGGACGACCTGCGCACGACGAATCCGCCGATCAATCCCGAGTTGCTTGACGCGCTGACGAAGGACTTCGTCGAGCACCGGTTCGACGCGCGGCACCTGATGCGGCGGATCGTCAATTCGCAGACCTACCAGCGGAGCAGCCTGTCGAACGACAGCAACCGCCACGACACGATGAACTTTTCGCACGCGATCCCGCGCCGAGTCTCCGCCGAGGCGCTGCTCGATTCGCTCGTCCAGGCGACCGGCGTGCGGGAGAACTTCGGCGGTGCTCCCGCGAATTTCACCGCCGCGCAGCTTCCCGATGCCGAAGTCACGAGCGAGTTCCTGTCGCTGTTCGGCAAGCCTCAGCGGGCCGAGGCCTGCGAGTGCGAACGCGATGGCGAATCGAACATGCTCCAGGCGCTGCACCTGCTCAACGGCAACTCGATCCTGCGGCGGGTGACCGACGCCAACGGCCGAGTCGCGCAACTGATCAAGCAGCACCCGACGAACGATCCGCTGATCGAGGACGTCTATCTGTGGTCACTGTCCCGTCGGCCGACGGCCAAAGAAGTCGAAGTGGCTCAGCGTCACTTCCAAGCCTACGGCGAACCGCAGCGCCTCGATGCGGCTCAAGACCTGATGTGGAGCCTCTTCAACAGCCGCGACTTTTTGCTGGTGCATTGATTCGGGCCGCCGAGCCTCTTCGAGTCAGGTCGTTACCCCGGAGGCCGCTTCAAAACGAACGGGGCGGATACCGAAGTACCCGCCCCGCGATTCGTCATTGTGCGAGTCGCTCGACGATCAATCACCGTCGACCAACCTCAACGGGCGGCTGCTGGCGATCTGACGGAAGACTTCCTGAAGCTGGGCTCGCACGGTGGCGATGTTGGAACCACCGGGCACATTGAAGTGAACTCCTCCCGTGATGTCGGCGACCTGCTGCATCAACGAGGTGTCCGCGCCGGCTCCGAGGCTGATTGTCAGGATCTTGATCCTGGCGGCGGCGGCCGAGTTGGCCTCGGTCAGAACGGCGGCCTTGGCGACGGCGGTGCTCGTCGGTTCGTTGGCCTGACCGTCCGTCATCACAATCATCATGCGGAAGGATCGGGGTCGGGCATTCGCCACCAATTCTGTGCGGGCGACCTGCATCCCGGCCGAGATGTTGGTCATCGATGTGTAGTGTCCGGCCTGACGATGCCGGGTCGTGGTCTTGACCTGAGTGAGGTTCGTACTCAAACCATGTTCGAGGATCGCACCGGTCGAACTGGAATGGGTGTAGACGGACAGGCCGACGTGGTCTTCGGCTTCGATTGTGGTGAGGTAGTCGATGAACTCATCGACGCCGTCCTTCAGCACACCCACCGGCTGTTCGCTGGTCTTCCACAGGTCCGCCGTTTCGGCGGCACTTTCCTTCTGCGTTTGGAGGTATTCGATCCAGGTCATGTAGCCGTACATGTCTCGATAGCCGGCGTCCTTGATGTCGCCACTCGACGCCTGCACCTTGGAAATGTAATCGGCCCAACTGCCGCTGGCGTACGGATAGGAAATGTTCAAACCAAGAGCCGTTTTGATGTTGGCCGCCGTAAAGTCGAACAGTTCGCCATAGTTGCCTGTAGACAGCAGGCCGTTCGTACCAGATTTCACCCAGCATTTGGTGATTTCCTTGCCGGCATTGCTGCCGGAACCAGCGTAGGTCCCCGTCAGCAGCCCCCCGCTGACGGTGACGCTTTGCGTCGCCCCATTCGAGAACTGCAGCCGAACCTGCGACAGCAGCAGGCTCGATTGCACCGTGACGGATGTCCGCTTGTAGGTCACGTCGATATGGGGAATGGTTCCCGAGGCGGCGACCCCCTTGAGCGTCGCGGGCTTCGGTGTGAACGTCAGGTTGCCGTAGACCGGCGAACCGAGTTCGGTCCACATCGTTTGCATATTCGACTCGACGAACGTTCGGCCGAGCGTGGCGATCCCGTCGAAGCTGCTGTCGTCGTTCATCGAACCCGAGAAGTCGAGCACGACCATGATGTCGCGCGGCTGGAACGACGCGGTGGCCACGGCACCGATCGTCGCCTTGCTGTGTCCGATGACGGGGGCGAAGAACAAAGGCAGCCGACTATCCGGAGATCCACCACCACCCGCATCGCGTTCCGCGCGCACCTTGACGACGTTGTACGGAGTCTGGGCATTGCCCCAAGCCGTCGTATAACTGTTCGTGGCACTGTTCCAGGACATCTTGCCGAACGTCACGTCGGACGCATCGACGGCCAGCGAAGACTTGTCGCCGTTGTGTTGGTGCGACGACACCTCCTGAATCGCCGCCAGGGCATTGGCCCGAACGACGGCCGGATCGTCCGTGGCGCTGAGCTCCATCGCACCCGCCAGCGCGGCCGCGTCGGCGGCCCCCTGAAGTTGCGTCTTGGTCAGCGACAGGTAACTGACGTCGAGGGCGAGCGCCAGGAGTGCCAGGACGACGATCATCACCACCGCCGCGAGAACCAGAATGCCTCCTCGACGATCGCGGTTCGGCCCCTTCAAACGACGAATGCTTCTCATGTGGGAATCCCTCTTGAGCCAGACGCGAAATGTGGCGGACCGACAGCCCGCGCACTTCCGGCGCGAACTTGTTAACGATCCCCGATCCTGCGTTGGAACCTAGTTTGAATCTGCGCGAGAGCAAATGATTTTCTCGTCACGCCGCAAATTATCCGGCTCAATCGCCGAAATGTTGCCGAACGGCAACATGTTGCATTTGACAGACACGAATTTGTCAGTTCGTGGGCGAACGGGGCGTCGAGCGGCCGGGCGAGGTCTCGCCGCTCACCGTGACGAGGCCGCTCGAGAGCGAGGCGGCATGCGCGGCGAAGCGTTCGTCGGCCTGGGGGATTGCGGTTCGCAATCGGCTCGACAAGGGGCCGGGCTTCCCGTCCGATTGCAGTTCGCGCAGATAACCCAACAGCACGTCGCGCGAATCGTCGCTGTGGTGCAACAGGAAATGAATCCAGGCCCAGGCTTCCTGATAGTCGGCCTTCTGCATGTCGTTCACCGCTTCCAGCGATTCGAGTCGTTCCAGATTCGGACGCCAGCCCCGTGCGAAGTCGCCCGCCAATCGGGTCGCGTACTCGCGGTTCAGCCCCGCCGGACGGCTAGCGACCTCGAAGTACTCGGCCAATCCCTCGTCGAGCCACAGCGGCACGTCCTGCAGTGAGGCGTGCAGCACGCCGTGCGTGTATTCGTGACGCAGGTCTTCCTGGATCTTTTCGCCCCAGAACGTGTAGACCGCCAGTTCCTTCGACGTCCCGACGAAGTAGGCCCGCCGCGGCGGCAGCAACGGATACCGCGCCTGCAGATACTGCGCGTAACGGACTTCATCCGAGAACAGGTAGACGGTCACCGGTTGCTTCTGCACGGGCAGGTTCAGGGTGTCGGCGATCTCGTCGCGCAGGCGGTCCAGATCGCGCAGCAGTCTGTGATCCCGGGCGAGTTTGACGTCGCTGCGAACGAGCAGATGTTCATTCTCCATTGCGCGGCGCGTGGGGAGGCCGACGGGCGACGGACGCGAGATCACGTGACAGCCCCCCGCGCCCAGCATCACGATCAGGCCGCAACACACGACGGTCCGCGTTGCGCGCGACGGCTTCCCGCAACGACCGGCTGCCATCGTGGGGTTTCTGGCGGCGGCGGTGTCACGGTGTGAGCCGGTCAGCATCGAAATCGTGTCCGAGGAAACCAGAAGTTGGTGGCGAGACCCCGTCGGTTCGCGGAGAGAATTGAGCAGGTTCGCAGGACGCAGCGAACGACGTCTCGCGTCGATTCGCCTCTCAAACTCAGCGAGCCGATTCGTCGGCGGCGCGGCGGGTCCACTGGCGGATGTCGACGCCGGCGTCATCCGGGGCAATCGTGGTGCGCGGCACCATCCGCCAGCCGTCATCGGCCCGCACCAGAGGGTCGTTGAATCCGCCATCGACCAGACCGCCTCCGATGGCGATCCCGAACAGCAAAGCCGAAAGTCGGCGCATGAGGTGAACATCCTTGTTCGTGCGTTCGCGAAGGATCGGCGCGCGACAGGCTGTTCCCGCCCGGCTCGCCCAACCGTGGGGCGGGATTCTTGCAGAAGGTGCCGGACCGGACAAGACCGTCCGGACCCGACGGGTGCAGTCGCCAATTGGTGGTCCTCTTCCGGTCTCCTCTTCTCCGTCTTCGGGGAGAGGGGCCGGGTGGCCTGATGAAAAGGCTTCCGATCCGAGTGAATTGGTCGGTTGGGGAGATCGCGAACGTGTTGCGGTTTCCTCGGCCATCCGTGCCCCGGCCCTGCCATCCGTGCGAAGCCGTTCGAAAGGGAAAAAACGCACGGATGGCAGAGCTAGAGCACGGATGAGTCCTGACCAACGGCGCAAGACAGGATTCGGTGGTTGAAAGACCGTTTCATCAGGCCACCCTCTCCCCGAAGACGGGCGGGAGAGGAGACCAGAAAAGGCGACCACCAAATAACGACTGCACCCGGACCCGGCCGATCCCGCCTTGCACGAGTGCCCCGCGCGAGGCGGCTCGATATCATCCGGACTCCGTCACAATTCCCGTTCGCTCTCGCGGTTGAATCATTCCATGGCAAAGACGCTGCTCGAATACGCCGACTGGCTGGCCGAACGAAAACTGCGCTGGCCGGTCGCACCCGCCCCCGAACCCGCCAAAGCCACGCCCTATCTCAAGCCGCTGAAGGACATCGAGGCGGTGGCGTGGAACGTGTATGGCACGCTGTTGCGGATCGCCGACGGGGAACTGCTCTTTCAGCACCCGCAGGCGATCCGCATGGAGATCGCTCTCGACAAGACGATCCACGAGTTCAACATGTGGAACAGCATGACCCGCAAACCGGGCAAGCCGTGGGAGTACATGCAGCAAAAGTACCTGCACGCGCTGGATGAGCAGCAGATGGCCTCGTCCGGACACAAGGGAGACCCGGTCGAAGTGAACTCGACGAAACTGTGGCTCAAGCTGCTGGGGATGCTCGACAAGAAGGACTATCAGTACGACACCGCGCTCTACGGCGATCTGGAGGAACTGGCCGGGAAGGTCGCGTACTTCTTTCACAGCTCCCTGCAGGGAGTCGAGGCGGCACCGCAGGCCCTCGCCACGCTGGTGACACTGTCGTCGAGCGGCATCCGTCAGGGGTTGTTCGCCGACGCGCAGCCCTTCACACTCACCCAACTGATCCGGGCGTTGCGCGAGCAGGGATCGGTCCCCGCACCCGACGATCTGTTCGATTCTTCCCTGCACACGTTCTCGTACCTCGAAGGGCTGAGAAAGCCCTCCCGCACGCTGTTCCTGCGCGCGATGGACCGCTTCAACAAACTGGGAGCCCACTCCAACAAAGTGGGACTGGAACCGTCACAGGTGCTCTACGTCAGCACGCGTGTCCGTGACGACCTGGCCGTGGCCAAATCGCTCGGCATGAGAACCGCCCTCTACGCCGCCGAGAAACTCTCCCTGAAAGCCACTTCCGAAGACATGAAAGACCCCGACATGAAGCCCGACCGACTGGTGACCGACCTGGCCCAGGTGCGCGACCTCGTCGGAAGATAGGCCCGCGCGGAAAGACGCATCGCCGGCTCACGATTCACGGCGCGAGGCGGCTTGAAGTTTCGCCGGGCTTCATTCATCCTTCGCGTCCGGTCCGGATTCGGTTGTTCAGGAGTTCCCCATGCCCCCGCAGACGCTCTACGAATTTGGCTCGTTCGACGAGAACCGGCCCGTCTTCAACCTCGACGAAATCCGCGAGATCAATCCGCAGCGGTTCGAGATGGAGCAACTGTCGGGCATCCTGCACGTCGACAATGTCGAACACGGGATCATCGGGTACAAGGACATCACGCCGAACGAATTCTGGGTGCGCGGCCACATGCCCAACTTCCCGCTCATGCCGGGGGTCATCCTGTGCGAGTGTGCCGCACAACTGGCCGGCTTCTACGCCCGCAAGTTCAAGCTGCTCGGCGGCGACTTCCTCGGTTTCGGCGGCATGGAAGAGGTGCGCTTTCGCGGACCGGTCTTCGTCGGCGACCGGTTGATCATCATGGCCAAGCTGCACCGCATGCGGGTCAACCAGCGGGCCGAATTCAACTTTCAAGGCTTCGTCAACGGCAAGATGGTCTACAGCGGCCAGATGATCGGCGTGCCGATTCACACCGAGCGGCCGGCTGAGTGATTGCGGCCGCGATGAAGTCGGATGGAGGGACAAGGGGACGCGGGGACAAGGGGATGGGGGGACAAGGGGATGGGGGGACAAGGAGATGGGAATCCTTGTTTCTGCGATGCCTCAACTTTCTGAGTGCTTTCTCCTTGTCTCCCCCTCTCCGTGTCTCCTTGTCTCCCCCTCTCCTTGTCCCCCACTCCCTCCTCCCCCAACGAACCACGCATGCCCCTGCCCACCATCGACCTCCGCCCCTACTTCACTCCCCTCGTCGAGATCGAAGGGATGCTCGACTGGAGGATCCTGTTCGGGAATGACTATCCGGTGGAACTCGATATCGGGTGCGGGCGCGGCAAGTTTCTGTGTGATTCGGCAATGGCTGATCCCGAAACGAACTGGCTCGGCGTGGAACTCAATTACTCGGAAGGCCGGCGGGGCGCGACGCGACTGGCCAAGCGACAGCTTCCCAACGGACGGGTTCTCGGTGGCGACGCTCACGAAATGCTGCGCCAGCGAGTCGAGCCGCAGTCCGTGGCGGCGGCTCACGTGTACTTTCCCGATCCGTGGTGGAAGCGCAAGCACCACAAGCGGCGCCTGTTTACCGACGAGTTCGCCGACCTGCTGGCCCGCGTCGTGAAGCATGGCGGCCACGTTCACTCGTGGACCGATGTCGGCGACTACTTTGACGTCATCAGCGCCCTGATGAACCACCACCCCGAGTTCACTCCGCAGACACCGCCCCCCGAACCGGCGGGAGGTCACGACCTCGACTATCTCACCAACTTCCACCGCCGAGGCCGACTGGCCGGCGGCCCCATCTGGCGCGGCCTCTGGCAGAGACGGTGACGGGATGGAAGGGATCGCGGTTGCCTGCTTTACTAGCCCGACGCGCGAGCGAGGGCTGAGCCTTCGATCCACCGGAAGCCCTCGCTTGCGCGTCGGGCTGGTTACTCCATCGATCCATCCCTCACGCAGGAGTTCTCTCATGTCACCCGACGAACTCGCGAATCTTTCGGCGATCGAGCTGGCCGCGATGATCCGGACGCGGAAGGTCTCTGCTGTCGAAGTCACCCAGGGAGTCCTCGCTCGCATTGAGAAGCGGAATCCGGCCTTGAATGCCTTCGTCACGATGCATACCGAAGAGGCGTTGTGCTCCGCAGCCAAAGCCGAAGAGGCGTTGATGAGCGGCCACCCAGTCGGCCCTCTGCACGGCGTGCCGCTGCACGTGAAAGACAACCTGTTCGTGGCCGGTTCGCGCACCACGTTCGGTTCCAAGTTGACGGAGACGAACGTCACGGCGGACGATTGCCCGGCGGTCGAGCGGCTGCGCAAGGCGGGAATGATTCTGATCGGCCGGACCAACACACCCGAGCAGGGTTGGAAGGGAGTCACCGACAATCGCGTCTTCGGAATCACCCGCAATCCGTGGAACGTCGCACTGACGCCGGGCGGTTCCAGCGGTGGAGCCTCGGCGGCGGTCGCGGCCGGCATGGGACCGATCGGACTGGGGACCGACGGCGGCGGCTCACTCCGAATTCCCGCGTCGTTCTGCGGCGTCTTCGGCCTCAAACCGAGCTTCGGTCGGGTCCCCAACTGGCCCGGCAGCGGCGGTGCGATGCTGAGGCACATCGGCACCATCACGCGCACGGTCGCCGACATGGCGGTGGCTCTCGACGCGATGGCCGGTCCCGACCCGCGCGATCTGCTGTCGCTCCCCGCCACAGGCGAGCGCTATCTGGCCAACCTCGACAAGGGGATTCGAGGCCAGCGCATCGCCTACAGTCCGAACCTTGGCTATGCCCGGGTCGATCCCGAAGTCGCCGCGATCTGCCAGCGCGCCGCCGAGCGATTCGCCGAAGCGGGAGCCGTCGTCGAACAGGTGCCACTCGACTGGCGCGACCCCTACGACACCTGGAGCGTCTTCTTCTTCGGCACCGCCGCCGCGTCGCTCGAAAAGAAACTGGCCACGCAGGGTGACTCGCTCGATCCGGGACTGCGTCGAGTGGCCGAGTCGGGCCTCAAACTGCGTGGCGTCGACTTTGCCAACGCCCTCGCGGCGCGGCACGACTTCTGGGAACGAGTCCGTCGAGTCTACGAACGCTTCGATCTGCTCCTCTGCCCGACTCTGCCGGTCCCTCCCTTCGCCGTCGGTCAAGACGATGCGAACCCGATCGACGGAGAGCAGCTCGGCCCGCTGCAATGGACTCGGTTCACCTACCCGTTCAATCTCACCGGCCAACCCGCCGCGAGCGTCCCCGCCGGCTGGACGAAATCCGGCCTGCCGGTCGGTCTGCAAATCATCGGCAATCGCCACACCGACCTGCTCGTCCTGCAAGCCTCCCGAGCGTGGGAGCAGATTCAACCGTGGAACGACAGGCAACCCAAGCTGTGATGGTGGGGTGCAGTCGATCAATTGGTGGTCGGCACTTCTGGTCCCCTCTCCCGCCCGTCTTCGGGGGGAGAGGGAGGGTGAGGGGGGATTCGCGTCAGGGGAGCGTCCACCGGGAAAACGGTGAAGAACTCGGTTGTATTGCGTTCAAGAACTTCACGGCGTTTGAGTACTCGGCCCCCTCACCCTAACCCTCTCCCCCGAAGACGGGGGCGAGGGGACCGGAAATTGGCGACGGCGCCCCACTGTGAGCGTCTGGCTGGCGTTGTCTTTGCAATTCGTCATCATCATCCGCCGGTGATCGCGCATTCCATCAAACAGTTGGAGGCCACATCATGCGACGCTTGCTGTTGTCTGTGCTCACGGTCGGTGCCCTGGTCGGTTTGATGGCGGCGGCGAAGTTTGCGGCCTTGCCGGAGAAGCCGATGCTGGCCGATGGCGTCTGGCTGGGAAGCGTCCATCCGCGGTTGTCGCCCGACGGGAAGTCGGTCGCCGTGTCGTATCTGGGAGCCGTGTGGACGGTCCCTCGCGTGGGGGGCGTGATGACGCGGCTGACTCACGGCGCGGGGTTCGACATCGAGCCGGTGTGGTCTCCGAACGGCGGCCGGATCGCCTACGTCAACTCGCCCCGCTTCGGAAATGGCGAGTTACAGATCGTCTCGGCAGACGGGAAGAACGTGCCGCTCAAGAAGCGCGTCGAAGTGCTCGGCACGGTGCTGTATCAGAAGCTCGAATGGCTGGCCGATGACCGGTTGGTTGGCGTGTTGCGCGTGGATGGTCAATCGTTGGGATTCGGCTGGATCAATCTCAGCACCGGTGAGACGAAGACACTCGCACAGACGACCACCTGGGGCCGCTTCGCCGCGTCATCCGATGGACAGTGGCTCGTCTACACCACGACGCAGGACCAACCTGGCCAGCAGGGTGGCAACGACGGCACATCGGTCGATGTCTGGCGAGTCTCCCTCAACGGCGGTGAGCCGGAGAAACTCTTCCGGTTCCCGTCGCGGATTCACGACCTCTGCTGGGCGGCTGACGGAGCGGGTTGGTTCATTGTCAGTGAACTCGGTGGCGGTCAGGCTCACAACGATGTCTGGTTTGTGCCGCAGTCGGAGCCGCTCGCGCGGATGCGCAAGCTGACGTTCGGCCAGGCGGACGAAGACCGACCGTCGGTCTCGCGCGATGGCCGGTGGTTGCTCTTCACGGACAATCAACGCGGCGCGACATCGCTGGTCGCGCGCGACCTGACCGACGAAACGGATCATGTCGTCCGCGTCGAGCGGCTCGACTTCGGTCAGCCGACGGGTCGGCTGAAGGTCGCGCTGACCGACGCCTCGAATGGCAAACCGGTCACCGCGCGGTTGTCGGTCGTGCAGACGGACGGCAAGCTCGCCGCGCCGCCCGGTGCGCTCTATCGGGTACTCGGCGACGTCGGGCACTTCTATTGCGAGCGAACGGCCGAATGGACTCTCCCCGCCGGCAAGTACCGCGTCCGCGTCTATCACGGACCGGAGTTTCGGCCGCTCGTGCGCGAAATCGATGTCGCCGCGAATCGGGTGACCGACCTGAACCTGTCGCTCGAACGCTGGACCGACCCGGCCTCGCGCGGCTGGCACTCGGGCGAGAATCACATTCACGCGAACTACGGCTACGGCCAGTGGTACAACACGCCCGCCACGATGCTCGCCCAGTGTGCCGGTGAGGATCTGCACGTCTGCAACTTCGTCGTGGCCAACTCCGACACCGACGGCATCTTCGACCGCGAGTTCTTCCGAGGCCGACTCGATCCCGTCTCGACGGATCAGACTCTCCTCTACTGGAACCAAGAGTTTCGCAGCACGATCTGGGGCCACATGACGCTGGTCAATCTGAAGCAGGTCGTCGAACCGGTGATGACCGGCTTCAAAGACACGACGAACCCGTGGGACATCCCGACCAACAGCGACATCGCCGACCGGACTCACTGGCAGGGGGGCCTCGTCAATTACACGCACGTCGCGCAGAACCCGGCCGATCCCTACGAGAACCCCTATACCGGCAAGGGGATCCCGGTCGACGTCGCCTTGGGCAAGATCGACACGCTCGACTTGAACGCGAGTTACGCCGGCACGACCGTGCTGTGGCATCGACTGCTCAACTGCGGCTTCCACTTGCCGGCGTCGGCGGGGACCGACTGCTTCCTGAATCGAGTCACCAGCCGCCTGCCCGGCGCCGACCGAGTCTACGTGAAACTCGACGGCCCGCTGTCGTACTCGACATGGATCGAGGGCCTGCGCGCGGGACGCTCGTTCGTGACCAACGGCCCGATGCTGGAATTCTCGATCGGACAACATCAGCTCGGCGACACGCTCAAGCTCGACACGCCGCGCGAGGTCACCGTGACCGCACAGGCCGAATCCCACTTCCCGCTGGCAAAGGTCGAGCTGGTGTACAACGGCTCGGTCGTGAAGGAACTGCCTCTCTCCGACGACAAGCGCACCGCCAAGTTCGACGGCCCCGTCCGTCTCGACAAAAGCGGCTGGCTGTCGCTGCGAGCCAGTGGCCCCGGCCACGCCGATCACCCGGTCGGGTCGCTCGACGCGCACACGAGTCCGATTTACGTGCAACTCACCGGCAGCCCTTCCGGCACGCGCGAGGATGCCGCCTACTTCCTGAAGTGGATCGACCGCCTGTCGCTCGCCCTGCGCCTGCGCGACCGAGTCCCCAACGACGCGATGCGGCAACACATCCAAACCCAACTCGAATCCGCCCGAGCCGTCTACTCCAAGCTCGCCGAAACCGGGCGGTGAGCCGACTCACCGAAACCGGGTGATGAGCCGACTCACCGAAACCGGGTGATGAGCCGGCTCGCCGAAACCGGGTGATGATCAATTCTTGCGGCCCAACGGGCCATGCGTTCACCCAGCCAGGGCCAACGGCCCTGGAGCTGGGCCACATCAACAGCGTGAGGCCCAACGGGCCGGCCGTTCTTCGCTCTGGGTTCGCGCCGAGCAGAGGTGAACGGTCGGCCCGTTGGGCCTGCATCCTCCCGGGCATGCCGATCCCCGGGCCGTTGGCCCGGGCTGGACGAACGAATGGCCCGTTGGGCCGGAAATGCAAAGACCACCAATTGCAAACACCCGCATCCAACACGCCCACCCGACCCCAGAACCAACCCGAGTTGTAATTCGCCCGATGACGTGCCAGATTGCGAACCGCTCGTCCGTGGCATCGGGCGAGTTCCTCACTTTGCAAAGGGCCATCAGGTGAGCACGCCATTCGAGTGGGATGTGTTTCTGTCGCACAGTGAGTAGGGTGGGCTTTGCCCACAGCAAGTTGAACGCATCAAGATGGGTGGGCGGTGCATTTCGCTATGCTGCAAATAAAGGTGGTCTTTCGATGACGGTCGTCGAACTCCTCGCACAGATCGCTCGGCGTGATAACACGCGGTCTGAAGCGACGCTACAGGCAGATATCCGGCAACTGGTCCTAAGAGCCCCGCTGTCGCTCTCGGCCGAGGACGTCGTTACCGCAGACTTGGAGACGCCGGTCGGTGTTCGCCGGCGTATCGATATCGAGGTTGGCAGTTGTCTGATCGAGGTCAAACGCGATCTCTCGGCAGGAAGCGTCCTGCCTGAAGCAATCGAGCAGCTGGCTGACTATCTGGCGGCGCGACAGAATGAGACCGGCTGCCGATACGTCGGCATCCTCACCGACGGTGCCGACTGGCGATGCTTCTGCCTCCCCGGCGAAGCGGACACAGTTCCTCCGCGTGAGGTTTCGGTCTACAAGCTCTCGCCGACCAAGCCAGACTCTGAGTCGTTTCTGATCTGGTTGGAGGGCGTGCTGGCCACGGCCCGCGACATTCCAGCAACGTCGTTGGAGATCCAGCGGCGGCTGGGGGCGGGAAGCTCGGCTCACGACCTGGATCGCGACACGCTGCTCGCACTCTTCACGCGGCACCGCGACCATTCCGCCGTGCTGATGAAGCGGCGTCTCTGGGCCCGGTTGATGAAGACCGCCCTTGGCACCCAGTTCGAGGATAGCGACGAACTATTCGTCGAACACACGTACTTGGTGAATACGGCTGAGATCATCGCCCATGCGCTGGTCGGCTTCGATCTCGGGTCGATTTCGCCGGCGTCGCTGCTGAGCGGCAGCAAGTTCGAGGAGAGCGGCATTGCCGGCGTTGTGGAAGCGGACTTCTTCGACTGGGTCGTTCACGTTCCGGGTGGCGAACCGTTCGTCCGCTCGCTGGCCCGCCGCGTGGGTCGATTTCGTTGGCAGGAGGTTGGCGGCGACGTCCTCAAGGTGCTATACGAGTCGGTCATCACGGCGCCGACCCGGAAGCGTCTCGGCGAGTATTACACGCCCGACTGGCTGGCCGAGCGGATCGTCTCGACCACGATTGAGCGGCCGCTAGAGAGTCGGGTTCTCGATCCGTCGTGCGGCTCCGGGACCTTTCTCTTTCATGCGGCCCGTCGATACCTCGCCGCGGCGGAGAATGCAGGTCACTCACTGGAGTCAGCACTGTCCGGCCTGACGCGGCATGTACTCGGCATGGACCTGCACCCTGTGGCTGTGACCCTGGCCCGCGTAACGTATCTGCTGGCCATCGGTCGGGATCGCCTCACGCACCCGGAACGCGGCCGGATCGAGGTGCCTGTCTATCTGGGCGATGCGGTCCAGTGGAAACGGGAGGCACACGACCTGTTCTCCGATGGCAACCTGGTTGTTGAGACCGATGACCAAAAGCAACTGTTCGAGTCGGAGCTTCGCTTTCCGGAAGAGCTGCTCGAAGACCCGGGACGGTTCAATCAGATCGTCGAGTCGATGACGAAGCTCGCGGGCAGCCGGAAGCCAGGAAGCGCGCTGCCAAAGCTGTCTGGACTCTACCAGAGATATGCAGTGTCTCCCGCTGCGCGGACGACGCTGGACGTGACATTTCGCACTCTCTGTGACCTCCACGATCAAGGCCGGGACCACATCTGGAGCTATTACGTCCGCAACCTGGCCCGACCGTGGTGGCTGGCCCTGCCGCAAAATCGCGTCGATGTGCTGGTGGGTAATCCGCCTTGGTTGGCCTTCCGGTTCATGACCGAGGCGATGCAGGAGGCGTTCCGCGAATACAGCGACGAACGGGGACTGTGGCACGGGGCGCAAGTGGCCACGCATCAGGATCTGTCCGGGCTGTTCGTGGTCCGTGCAGTCGAGCGCTACCTGAGGATCGGCGGCCGGTTTGCCTTTGTGATGCCCAACGCGGCGGTCGACAGGGGACAGTACAAGGGGCTCCGCACCGGACATTACAAGCGACCGGCTGCACAGAATCCCGTGGCCATCGCGTTTGATCCGGCGTGGGATCTCCGCCGGATTCGGCCGCACTTCTTCCCCCGCGGCTCGGCCGTGCTGTTCGGCACACGGTCGAATGAGCCGAAGCCGCTCCCCACCGAGATCACAGTCTGGTCGGGTCGTGTGCCCGAACAGAACGCGAACTGGGAAACGGTGAAGAGTTGGCTCATTCAAGCAGCGGGGAAGACTCAACCAGCGAGCGATGACCCGACTTCGCCCTGGGCGAATCGTTTTCGGAATGGAGCGACGATCTTCCCGAGACTCCTCTTCTTCGTGACGCGTCAGGCCACCTCCGCTAGGGATGCCCGCGGGCAAGGCCAGCGTGCGCTCCCTCCAGCGATCCAATGACAAGAAACCGTGGAAAGATCTGCCCGCCCTAGAAGGAGTCGTCGAGACCGAGTTCATCCGGCCCGTGCTACTCGGCGAATGCGTATTTCCGTTTCGTATCGCGGAAACGTTTGAGGCGGTGATTCCCCGCGACCGGGAGGGGCTGATGGACGGCCAATCGGACCGGCTCGATGCTCATGAGGGCTTAGCTAATTGGTGGCGTAGGGCGGAGGCGATCTGGGAGGAACATCGCTCCAGCGATCGGCTGACTCTCATCGACCGGCTTGATTACCAACACTGTTTGGAACAGCAGTTCCCGATCCAGCCGGAACGCATCGTGTACAATAATTCCGGAATGCATCTCGTGGCCTCACGGATCAACGATCATCGAGTAGTGGTAGAGAACACGCTCTGGTGGGCGACGGCAGCGTCTTCGGTCGAGGCTCTTTATCTTTGTGCCATCCTGAACTCGGCGACATTCACCGAACTCGTTCGGCCATTCATGAGCTACGGGAAGGACGAGCGGCACTTCTCCAAACACATCTGGCAACTGCCGGTTCCGCTTTTCGACCCAAACGACGATCTCCACCGCCGCCTCTCCGAGCGAGGAGCCGAATTGGAAGCAGCGATCGGCGCGCTCGAACTCGATCCTACGCGGTTTTTTTCCGCTGTCCGGCGAGACATCCGCAGGTTCATCGCCGAGAGCGAGGCCGGTCAGGACGTGGAGGCGCTGGTTGCGGAGTTGCTGAGTTGAGCGGAGTCGTGGCGCAATACCAATGACGGATATGCGGCGCGGCCTCATCACGAGCGAAGGGAAGCTCGCCTTCCCGATTCTGGCGCGGTGGCTCAATGAGTACGCCGAGTAACCGCCCAACGCGGCGTCACGTCGTTCGGCCGCAAGCGTCCCGGCCTTGAGCGGTCTATACTCTTGGACTGTCGACCCGGACGATTGAACGCAAGGAGAACACTTTGACCCCGACCGACATGCTCACGGCCACCGCCGCTCACGTCCGCGAAACACTGAGGGGCGACAGTTCGGGACACGATTGGTGGCACATCGACCGCGTCCGGCGGAATTCTTTGATGATCGCCCGCGATGAGGGAGCGGATCTCTTCATCACCGATCTGGCGGCGCTGCTGCACGACATTGCCGACTGGAAGTTTCACGGTGGAGACGACACGGCCGGCCCGCGTGCCGCGCGCGACTGGCTCGTCCGCTGCGAGGCCGATCCGGCGCTCATCGACCACGTTTGCGAGATCGTCGCCACGCTGTCGTTCAAGGGGGCCGGTGTCGCCACCGAGATGACGACGCTCGAAGGACGCTGCGTACAGGACGGCGATCGGCTCGACGCGATCGGAGCCGTTGGCATCGCGCGGGCCTTCGCGTTCGGAGGCCACTTCGGCCGCGCGATGTACGATCCTGAAGTCCCTCACGAACTCCATCAGTCGTTCGTCGCGTACAAGCAGAAGGGGGGGCCGACGATCAATCACTTCTACGAGAAGCTGCTGTTGCTCAAGAACCGGATGCAGACCGAGACGGGGCGCCGCCTCGCCGCCGAGCGGCATCAGTTCATGGAGACGTTCCTGGCGCAGTTCTTCGCCGAGTGGAACGGCGTCGCGTAGAACCCGGCAACGTCGGCTGGAACCGATTGTCACGAGGCATTCTCGATCCACCACCAGAACCACAGGCGAGGTTGCTCATCCGAGCCTCCGATTGAGTAGTCACCTTCGCCACGGCTGATGTCCATGACGCCACGGGCGAGTTCTTGAAGCATGGCTCCACCCAGTGTGAGATGCACTGAATCCTCCTGGGTCTCGATGCTCCACAGACTTGTCGCTTCCTGGTTTGGCTCGAAAGTAATCCGCCACCTGGTCGGTGCCGCCCACTTGGATCGATAGTTGGGGACTTTCAACGTTGTGAGCGATGGTGGGGTGATACGAACGGTGCGATACGTTGATTCCGGACTGGCATGGAGTGCTTGAAGGAGTTCAAGCAGTGACGCGCATCCGGCAGCGTCTGCGCTGAGATGCCAGCCTGAGTGGTTACGGCTATTTTCGGTGTACCGCCAGAGCGAGATGATTCCTCGCTGTTTCCAACGGTACTGCGGGGCCTCTTCGCTGGTCATGTTGCCTACCAACATGCGGCTCGTCACGCGGAGCGTGACGGCTACGTTGTGTCAGTGCGAACAACCGCAGCCGCCGCCTCCCGTGCCGCAGCCGCCCGATTCCTTCGGCAGCGAGACGAGTCCCGTGGCGGCGACCGGTTGGACTTCGATCACGCCGAATCCGGTCGCGGCGGCTTGCAGGGCCAGCTTCGTGCTGTCGGGGCCGCGCTCGCAGAGGACGTACAGAATCAGCTTCTGCCGGTCGAGCGTCCATTCGAGATCGACCAGTTCGAGTTGCAGTTCCCATTGCAGAATCCGGGCACACCAGCCCGCGAACTCGTCCTCGCACTCGCGCGTTCGTGCGCGAGCCGCCTCCAGATCGGCGGGCGTCGCCACGCGAACGATCTCGAAGTCGATCTCCATGTCGGCCGCGACCAGCGACGGCTTGAGGCGTTCGAGGACCGAGCCGACTTGCAGGCCGCGATGCGTCTCCACGACAACCATCTCGCCGCGCGAGGGGGACGCTTGCGAGGCATCCCGAAACCGGGCAACCTCGGGCACGACGCCGTAGCGGACGAGATACACGGTCGTCGTTGGCTGGCTCAAATCGGCCTGCGGGTCGGTGGCGGTTGGCGTGGCGGTAAGCATTGGATGGACTGGCTCTTCAAACAGGAAAGCCCCCGGCTGCCGAAAGGTGACAACCGGGGGCTGGATAGTGTAGCTCGCACTCGTCGGGAGCGAAGCCTTTCGATTCAAAGTTTATTGGTCGCGTTCAAGACGGGCATCGCAGCGAACCGCGTCTGCTGTCAATCGATCGCCGTGCGCGGCGGATTCGCCCGGCCGGGGCGACCCTGGCCGGGGCCGCGACCGGGACGTTGTTGTCCGCGGGGCGGACCGTTGAAGACACCCTCGTCGATCCCCTTCGAGATGCCGCGGCCCATCAGGGCGATGAAACCCTCTTCGAACTCGATCCGCAGGCGGATGCCGGTGTCGGTCGGTTTCACGTCGAGTCGCATGGCGTCGTTCTCGGATTCGAACGAGGCGCGGGCCGTTTCGTTGAACGAGGCCTGGCGCGGCGTCTCTTCATTCGCCACCGTCAGCCAGTTCTTGGCATGCGTGACGAATTGGAAGGGGACCCGGTTGCGGTTCTGCATCGGGTCTTGCGGCAGCGCGGTTTGAGCGACCGCCTCCTTGAGGGCGTCCATCGCGGCGTCCCCTCCGAACGCGAACCAGACCGCCTGCGGAGTCGCGTACAGGTAGAGGTACGACGATTCGCCGAACATCTTCTGGCCGGGCTTGTCGGGGGGCGTGAGCTGAATGCGGTGAACCGGATGCGAGTCGATCTCTGCGGCGGCCAACTCCAGTTTCGGAATCGTTTCGTTGCCGTTCGGGTTGTCCTTGACGAATTGCAGCAGGTCGTTGACGTGCGTTGGCAGGCTGCGGGTGGCAATCAGTTTGGTGCCGCCGATCATCGCGTAGCGTCCCGGCTCGTTGCCGACGATCTGCACAAAGCCGTCGATGTGTCCGGCCTCGGCCGAGGCGAGCAGCGCCTTGAAGATCGGGTCGAGCACGGGCGCGACGTTCGCCACACCCTCCTTGTCGGCCCGTTCGGCGATCTCCTTCTTCGCGACTTCAAAGAACTGCGCGAACATTCCGCGCTGCTTGGCGTCGAGCAGCCACGAGACCGACATCGTCAACGTGGCCGGATTCTGGAGCAGGTTGCCAAAATAGGTCCGCTTGCCCGCCATGTCCTGGAAGAACTTGGCGAGCTTGCTGTCGGAGGTGCCGGCGATTTCGAAGTCGATGTACGCGCGACGCTTCTCGGGGTCCATGCGGCCACCGATTGTCAGTTCTTCGCCCTGATTGACGACCTTGTCGATCAATTCGAGCCAGCTTTCACCGTTCGCGCGGCGCAGGCGGTAGGCCGATTCGGGTTCGTCGTCCTTCTGTTGGAACTCGGCCTGCGACTGATTCTTCAGGAACTCCACGAACAGCAGCTTGATGCCCGGCGGGATGCTCTTGATGAGCAGCGAGATCGCGATGTCGTACTGACTCGTCAGCCGCGCCGTGAGCTTGATCGGATCGGGGAAGTTGCGATCGAGGGCATCTTCACTTCCGTCGGGCCCGACGAGGAACACATAGTCACCGCGGTGCAGCGTCCGGATTTTGAATCGCTCACCGTAACTGATCTCGTGTCGCCCCGACTTGCCGTCCACCGGAGTGATGGTTCCCGTGCCATAAGCCAGCGTGGTCAGAGCATCGTCCAGATTGGTGACCGGAATGTACGAGATGCCCACCGGTGCGCCGATCAGGCCGGGTGCCAGATACAGCATCATGCCGAACGGTCGTTCGCGGTCGATCCCCTTCAGATCCTTGAGGGTCGATTCCATCCAGGGGTCGAGGCCGTCGACCTTCTTCTGCTGTTGAGCCGCCTGAAACATGAAGCCCGCATTGTCGCGCAGCCGCTGCACGCTGGCCGAGTTGATCAACACCAGCGGATAGTCGATCTCATTGGAATCGTCGCCCTGTGCCCGTGCGGACGAGGACCATCCGGTGGCGAGGCAACTCCACACCAGTGCGGTCGTCAGGACGCACCGCAGCAGGCGACGAACGGGCTGAAATTCGAGACGGGTTGTCAACATGAAGGTCTTCCCGAACAAGTGAACTGTTTCAGAGACGCGAACCACCGGCAATTCCGGTGGCGACCACATTTACCCCCGCAGGGCGATCCGAGTTTCGCCAAGGATCGAGAGATTGTAGCCGGAGTGAGGCGATGTTTTAGCAGCGCAACCTGAATCCACGCTGAAAAACGCCAAGGTCGAGGATCAATCAACTCCATTCTGTCCAATGGGCGAAAATAAATTCCCTCGAACCGCAGTGGTCGGCCGGGCGCCGGGCCATCGCAGGACGAGTTACTCGGCACGACAAGGCGGCTACAATCTGGCCGCTGACTCCTCGCTCGAAAGGGAACTCCACGTGACTGACCTCGTGACGCTCAACGTCTCCGCCGCCGTGCAGGACCGGTATTCGGAAGCCTCGCAAACGCGGGTGGCCGCCCTCTGCTGCCCGGTCTCGTACGATCCGCGTTTCCTCGACGCGATCCCGCGCGAAGTGATCGAGCGCGATTACGGCTGCGGCGATCCGTCGAAGTACGTGCAGCCGGGCGATGTCGTCCTCGATCTCGGTTCGGGGGGAGGCAAGATCTGTTTCATCGCCGCCCAGGTGGTTGGACAAACCGGTCGAGTCATCGGGATTGACTGCAACGACGACATGCTGTCGCTGGCCCGTCGGTCTCAGCCCGAGGTCGCGCGGCGAATCGGCTTCGACAACGTGCAGTTCCGCAAGGGGCAGATTCAGGATTTGAAGCTCGATCTGGACCGCCTCGAAGCGCGATTGCGCGAGCAGCCAATCGCCTCGACTGCCGACTGGCTGCAGGCTCACGAGCGGGTCGAAGAACTGCGACGGACCTCGCCGCTCGTGGCTGACGAGTCGGTCAATGTGGTCGTCTCGAACTGCGTCTTGAATCTCGTGCGGTCTGAGGATCGGCGGCAACTGTTCGGAGAGATTCATCGCGTGCTCAAGCCGGGCGGCCGCGCCGTCATCAGCGATATCGTGTCAAGTGCCGACGTTCCCGCCGAGTTGCAGAACAACCCCGAACTGTGGAGCGGCTGCCTGAGCGGAGCCTTTCGCGAAGATCGGTTCCTCGCCGCGTTCGAGGCGGCCGGATTCGGCGGACTCGAAATCCTCGAACGCCAGTCCGCGCCGTGGCAGGTCATCGAGGGGGTCGAGTTCCGCAGCCTGACCGTGCGCGCTCTCAAGTTGCCATTGAACTGCTGCGCCGATTGGGATGGCTCGAACGCGACCGACGTTGTCTATCGAGGCCCGTGGAAATCGGTGCAGGACGACAGCGGTAACACCTTCGCGCGAGCCCAGCGCGTCGCGGTCTGCCAACCGACCGCCGACACGCTGCGCCAGCCGCCATACACCAATCAGATGCTCTTCGTCAGCGAAGCCGCGTCGTGCTGCGAGACTTCCACCGGCGCTGGTTCCTCACATGCGCTGCCACTCGCCACCGAGTCGAACTGCTGCGGCCCGACCGGCTGTTGTTGAGGCACACAACGCAGGCCGATTTCGCAGGCCGATTTCGCCGAAATCGGCTGATCCGCATCACAAGCCGTCCCATGAATTCTTTCTCCGAACAACTGATCGCCGCGCTCCGTAGCGACCAATCGCTCGATGTCCCGCTGCGGGAACTCGTCGTCGAAACAGAGGCTCGTGCCGCCGGATGCTGGAGGCTTCGCGACGAGCATCTCGAACTGCTCGGCTTCGGCGCGGCGGCCGACATGGACGAGGAGATCGATCGCGGCTTTCGCGACGCCACGCGGCGGGTCCCCCTCGATCAACTCGGCCTCGGCATCGTCAAGGCGGCCGTCACGGGACAGCCCGCCATCGGCCGACGCGATCCCGCCGACAACAGCCTCAACGGATCGGCCACCTGGATCGCGCGGTTCCAAGCCCAGACGTCGCTCGCCGTCCCGATCCGCCTCGCGAAGACCAACGAAGTCGTCGGAGTCCTCGCCGTCTCAACCGCCGCCATCGTCCATCCGGAGCATCCCCTCTGGAGTCTGCTCATCGAACTGGCCGACCAACTCGGCGAGGCGATTTCGCCGCCGCGCGTCTCGTGACCAGCGAGCAAGCACCTGTCCAAGAATTGCGACGTGATTCGTCTCGTCGGCGGAGCGACGAGACTACAGTAGTCCCGTCGCTCCGCCGACGGGAGCGTCTGTTCAAAGCTCGATGTTGTGCTTGAAAAGGCTCCCAGGCTGCGACCGATCAAACTTCCCGGCGAGGGCGTCGCGTTCGATGTCGAGCAGCTTGTTGAGTCGGCGAACGTGCCGCTCTTCGTTCGTGAACTGAGCCGCCACAAACGCGCGAACCAGTTCCACGGCCACCTCATCACCGACAATGCGCGCTCCCAGGCAGAGGACGTTCATGTCGTCGTGCTCGACTCCCTGATGAGCCGAATAGATGTCGTGGCAGACCCCCGCGCGGATCCCCGGAATCTTGTTCGCCGCCACGCTGATCCCGACACCGCTGCCGCACAGCAGGATCCCCCGCTCGGCCTGCCCGGCGAGGATCGTCTCCCCCACCTTCCGCGCGAAGTCCGGGTAATCGACGGAACAATTCGAGTCGGTCCCGCAATCCACGACCTCGTGCCCCGCCGCCTGCACGACCGAAACGATTCGCTGCTTGAGCGGAAACCCGCCGTGATCACATCCAAGGGCGATACGCATGCGTGACCAGCTTCTTTGCAGTGGTGAGACACTCTAATGTGAACCAAGTCCACTAACTTCGCTTAGCAAACCATCCAACACATCTCGTCCTTTGCGGGCGTTGAACATCGCTTTCTCGAAGAGTCCTCGCAACAAAGGCGCATGATCGTGAGAGCTGAGGGATTGAATGGGGCGGGACTTGGCATTCAAGAGAGTTGCCTCGAAGTACTCGGAATCTTGGGGATCACCAATGTCTTCATACAGTTTCTCGATCTGAATTCCGCCTGACTTGAGAAGCGCGGTGAAGCGATTTACGTCCGATGTTTCTCGCCATTCGATGCTACCCGCGTCCGTAAGCGCACAAACTTGTTCGAGCAACCCGATGAATTTGTCGTTTGATTCCATCATTCCATCCTCCGCAGCATTGCTGACACGCGTGATCGCATCAAAATCAGGCGGCTACTCAATTGACGGATACGTGAACACGCCTGATCCGTTCGCTCAACAGGCTCGCAAAGATCAGAGACCCAAATACGCACTTGGTCTTTATCGTCGCCCTCGAGAATCGCTTCGTCAATCAGTTCGGAGAGTAACTCTCTCAAATCATCGCACTTCCGTTGAGGCCATGTTTTCGCCTTTGAAGCCAGAATTCCTTCGATTTGATGCAAGCAACGTTCAACTCCGAAACTCAGATGGAATAGGTGCTGTCGCCGTTGTGATTTGTCAACCAGAGCTTGCGCTGTAGCCGATTGCCGCCACGCAACCAACGAAATCCAAAGGCTTGGAACAGCGAGTACCAGCCCAACCACACTGGCAACGTTTCCCCAATTGGCGGCCACCCAGTCCATGTGAAGTTGTCCTTGGGCACGACAAGGTCGTCTTCCAATTCAAATTGTGGTTGCAACCGTTGCCGACGTTCAACTTTGAAGGCGGATTGCCTCCCGCGATCTGGTGCCGATCAAGTACATTTCATCCACCTCTGGTTAGATCATCACTACTTGGAACGCCATTCGGCAAACCTTTGGCGAACTTCGGCCTGAGTAATGACACGACCTTCCGCAGCCGCCTGCTGTCCCCGTTCGATTGCAGCGAGTATCTGCAACTCCTCGATGGCCTCAGCCAGCGTGACTTTTTCGGGTAGGTCGCGAACGAACTCTGTCAGGAGTTCTTTCGTCGAGATCGCGGTTTCAGTGGTCATGGGTTGTCTCCTTCGACGCGATTATGGCAGGTCGCTTTTCCCCATCAAGTACTTGTCGCATTCGCGGGCGGCGCCGCGGCCTTCGTTGATGGCCCAGACGATCAGGCTTTGGCCTCGGCGGCAGTCGCCGGCGGAGAAGACTCCGCGGACGTTCGTGTTGAAGGAGCCGTGGGCCGCTTCATAGTTGGATCGCGCATCGAGCTTCACGCCGAGTTGTTCGGCCACCGGGGATTCGGGGCCGAGGAAACCGAGGGCGAGGAAGACGAGATCGGCGGGGATTTCTCTTTCGGTTCCTGGGGCCACCTTGAACGGCGGCGCGGGTTCGGCTTTGGCGATCTTCAGGGCGCGGACCTCGCCCTTGTCGTTGCCGAGGAACTCAACCGTGGTCGTGCTGAACAGGCGCGGATCCTCACCGAAGACGGCCGCAACCTCGGCATGTCCGTAATCGACGCGGAAGATGCGCGGCCACTGCGGCCACGGGTTGTTGCCGGCGCGTTCGGCGGGAGGTTCGGGAACGATCTCCAGGTTGATGAGCCCCTTGCAGCCGTGACGCATCGACGTACCGATGCAGTCGTTGCCGGTGTCGCCGCCGCCGATGACCACGACGTGCTTGTCCTTCGCATTGATGTACTTGCCGTCCGACAACTGCGAATCGAGCAGGCTCTTGGTGTTTCCGTGCAGGAACTCCATTGCCATGTGGATTCCCTTGAGTTGCCGTCCGGGGATCGGCAGATCGCGCGGCTTGGTCGCACCGGTGCAGAGGACGATCGAATCGAACTGCTCGCGCAGGTCCATCGGGCTGATTTCGCGTCCGATTTCCGTGTTGGTCCTGAAGATGACACCCTCGGTGGCGAGCAGGTCGACTCGCCGCTGGACGACATGCTTTTCGAGTTTCATGTTGGGGATGCCGTACATCAGCAACCCGCCCACGCGGTCGGCCCGCTCGAAGACGGTGACCTCGTGCCCGACGCTGTTGAGTTGTGCGGCGGCGGCCAGTCCGGCGGGACCGCTCCCCACGATGGCGACGCGCTTGCCGGTCCGGCTCTTCGGCGGATTGGGCTGCACCCAGCCCTGCTCGAAGCCGTGGTCAATGATCGAGCATTCGATGTTCTTGATCGTGACGGCCGGACTGGTGATGCCCAGCACGCACGAACCTTCACACGGCGCGGGGCAGACCCGCCCGGTGAACTCGGGAAAATTGTTCGTCTTGTGCAGACGATCGAGCGCCTCGCGCCAGTGGCCGCGATAGACGAGATCATTCCACTCGGGAATCAGGTTGTTGACGGGGCATCCCGCCGCCATGCCCGCCATCAGCGAGCCGGTATGACAGAACGGCACGCCGCAATCCATGCACCGCGCGCCCTGGGTGCGCAGTTCCTTCTCGGGCATGTGCTCGTGAAACTCGTTCCAGTCGAGAATGCGCAGCTTCGCATCCCGCTCGTTCGGAGTCTGACGCTGAAACTCTTTGAAACCGGTTGGCTTGCCCATGTCGTTACCAAGAAGGTTTGAACCACGAAACACACTAAAAACACGAAAAATGGACAAGGGAATCAGAGGACGATTCGTTCGTACTCGACCTTGGGGTGATGGTTGAAGTTGACCAGCAACCCGAGACGATAACCCGTCCCTTTGAAATAATTCTGAACTTGTGCTCGATGGATGTTTGCAAGATCAGTGACCGCTTTGATCTCCAAGATGATCTTGTCAAAGCAGATGAAGTCTGGCTTATACTTCGATTCCAACCGGCGTCCCTTGTAAGCCAAAGGGAGTTCCACCTGCGGCCGAAATGGAATCTCACGCAACTGAAGCTCGATTTCCAAGCACTCCTGATACACATCCTCCAAAAATCCACATCCGATCTCTTTGTAAACCTCGAAACACGCACCCATGATCTCATACGACTCCTGGGGATAGATGATGTCGGCCATCATTTTCCTTTCGCGTCTTTCGTGTGTTTCGTGGTTCAATCTCTTACGCTTTTGCCAACTCCTTCTTCTGTTCGGCCAAGGCTCGCTTGTAATCGATCGGCATGACCTTCACGAATTGGGCAAGGCGGACGTCCCAATCTGCGAGAAGTGCTGAGGCGACGGTTGAGCCGGTGTACTTGTGGTGTTTGGTGAGCAGGTCTTTCAGGGTGGCGATGTCTTCGGCGGCGGTGACCTTCTCCAGTTCGACCATTTCCAGATTGCAGTTGCCGAGCAGCGCGTCGTGCCTGTCGTAAACATAGGCCGCGCCGCCGGACATGCCGGCGGCGAAGTTGCGGCCGGTGGGGCCGAGGATCACGGCGCAGCCGCCCGTCATGTATTCGAGGCCGTGGTCGCCGACGCCCTCGACGACGCACGACGCGCCCGAGTTGCGGACGCAGAAGCGTTCGGCCGCGCGACCGCGGAAGAAGGCTTCGCCCTCGGTTGCTCCGTACAGCGCGACGTTGCCGATCAGGATGTTGTCCTCGGGTTTGAAGGTCGAGGCGACGGGCGGATAGACGATGACGCGACCTCCCGACAGGCCCTTGCCGACGTAGTCGTTGGCATCCCCTTCGACTTCGATGGTGACACCGGAAGCGAGCCATGCGCCGAGGCTCTGCCCCGCCGAACCCTTGCAGCGGATGTGGATCGTGTCATCGGCCAGGCCGTGCTCGCCCCACTTCTTCGAGACCTCATGGCTGAGGATCGTGCCCAGCGCGCGGTCGATGTTCTGGACTTCGATGTTGAGACGAACGGGCTTGCCGGTTTGAATCGCGTCATGCGCCTCGCGGATCAGTTCATTGTCGAGCTGGTACTCGATGCCGTGCTGCTGCGCGATGGTGCAGTACGTCTGCACGTTCGCGTGCGGCTTGGTGGCTGGCGTCAGAATCTTCGAGAGATCCAGGTGCTTCATCTTCCAGTGAGAGATGCTGGTGTCCCGTTCCAAAACGTCACTGCGTCCGACCATCTCGTTGACGGTCCGGAAGCCGAGCGACGCCATGATCTCGCGCGCCTCTTCGGCCACCAGGAACAGGTAGTTGATGACGTGTTCCGGCTGTCCGTTGAACAGCTTCCGCAGGGCCGGATCTTGCGTGGCAATGCCGACCGGGCAGGTGTTCAGGTGACACTTCCGCATCATGATGCAGCCGAGCGCGATCAGCGGCGCGGTCGCGAAGCCGAATTCCTCGGCTCCCAGCAGGCAGGCGATCACCACGTCGCGGCCCGTCTTGAGCTGCCCGTCGGTTTCCAGGCGGACACGACTGCGCAGGTCGTTCAGGACGAGCGTCTGATGTGTCTCGGCGATCCCCAATTCCCACGGCATTCCGGCGTGCTTGATGCTCGTCAGCGGTGAGGCCCCGGTTCCGCCCGAATCTCCCGAGATGAGGATTTTGTCCGCGTGACCCTTAGCCACACCGGCGGCGACCGTACCGACTCCGACCTCGGAGACCAGCTTCACGCTGACGCGCGCGGAGGGGTTCGAGTTCTTCAGGTCGAAGATCAGTTGCGACAGGTCTTCGATGGAATAGATGTCGTGATGCGGTGGCGGGCTGATGAGGCCCACGCCGGGAGTTGAATGGCGCGTTGCGGCGATGATCTTGTCGACCTTGTGGCCGGGGAGTTCGCCACCCTCACCGGGCTTGGCTCCCTGCGAGATCTTGATCTGCAACTCATCGGCGTTGGTCAGGTACCAACTCGTCACGCCGAAGCGTCCCGACGCGACCTGTTTGATGGCGGATCGCTTCGAGTCGCCGTTCGATTCGGGCTTGAAGCGCTTGTAGTCCTCGCCCCCTTCGCCGGTGTTGCTCTTGCCGCCGATGCGGTTCATGGCGATGGCCAGCGTCTCGTGAGCCTCGGCCGAGATCGAACCGTAACTCATCGCGCCGGTGCAGAAGCGCTTGACGATTGCCTCCACCGAATCGACCTCTTCGATCGGCACGGGCGTGAGATCGGACTTGAACTGGAGCATTCCGCGCAGGTGGCATTCGCGCACCGTCTGTTGGTTGACGATCTTGGCGAAGTCGCGATACGCCTGCTTGTCACCCTGCCGCGCGGCCTTTTGGATGTTGGCGATGTTGTGCGGATCCCAGGCGTGCTTTTCGCCGCTGGAGCGCCACGCGAAGAGACCCATGTTCGGCAGGACCGGAAGCTGGTTGCTGTCTCGCGTCGGATAGCCCAACTCGTGACGACGGATCGCCTCCTCACCGAGGATTTCAAACCCGACGCCGCTGATACGGCTGGACGTTCCGCGAAAGCACTTGTTGATGACCTCGTCGCTCAGACCGACGGCCTCGAAGATTTGAGCCCCCTTGTAGCTTTGCAGCGTCGAGATCCCCATCTTGGCCATCACCTTGAGGATGCCCTGCTTCGTGGCTTTGCGGTACGCGGCCGTGATCTGGTCGTGAGTCCAATCGCCGCCGAGTTCGCCGTCGTCCTTGAGTTGCCACAGCGATTCAAACGCCATGTACGGATTGACGGCATCCGCACCGTAGCCACTCAACAAACAGAAGTGATGAACTTCACGAGCCTCACCCGTTTCGACGACGATGCCGATGCGAGTCCGCTCTTCGTTGTGAACGAGGTGATGATGCACGGCTCCCGTCGCGAGGAGCGTGCTGACCGGCAGACGACTCGCGCTGGCGAGCCGGTCCGACAGGATGACCAGACTGTAGCCCGACTCGATCGCCTGACGCGCCTCACCGCAGATGCGGTCGAGCGCCCACTTCAGCCCCGCCGCCCCCTGCGTCTTCGGATACGTGATGTCGATCGTCTTCGCCTTCCAGCCGCGATAATCGAGATGCTTGATCGTGGCCAGTTCTTCGTTGGTCAGAATCGGATGCGGCACGGCCAGGCGATGGCACTGCGCCTCGGACGAATCGAGCAAGTTGCCCTCGGGACCGATGTAGCACTCCAGCGACATGATGACCTCTTCGCGAGTGCTGTCGATCGCGGGGTTTGTCACCTGTGCGAAGAGTTGCTTGAAGTAGTCGTACAGCAGGCGCGGCTGATCGCTCAGGCAGGCCAGCGCCGTGTCGTCGCCCATCGAGCCGATCGGGTCTTTCTTCGTCGTGATCATCGGCACGAGCATGAATTGCAGGGTCTCGGTCGTGTAACCGAACGACTGCATGTGCTGGAGCAGTTCGTCGCCCACCATCCGCTCGGGCGCACCGACGGCGGGAAGTTCGCTGAGCAGCAACCGCTGGTTCTGCAACCACTGCCTGTATGGCCGACGATTGGAGAAGTCCTTCTTGAGTTCCTCATCGGGGATCATGCGACCCTGCTTGAAGTCGACGAGGAACATCTTGCCCGGTTGCAGGCGGCCCTTGAGTTTCACATTGGCCGGGTCGATGTCGAGCACTCCGACTTCGCTGGCCATGATGACGCGATCGTCGTGCGTGACGTAATAGCGGCTGGGTCGCAGGCCGTTCCGGTCGAGCGTCGCGCCGATGACATCGCCATCGGTGAACGAGATCGACGCCGGGCCGTCCCACGGTTCTTGCAGGGCCGAGTGATATTCGTAGAAGGCGCGCTTGTCCTCGGGCATCGATTCGTGGTTCTGCCACGCTTCGGGGACCATCATCATCACGGCTTCGGGCAGGCTGCGGCCGGCCGCGACGAGCAGTTCGAGCGCGTTGTCGAAGTTGCCCGAGTCGGAACAGTGCGGCTCGACGATCGGGAATAGTTTCTGAAGGTCGTCGCCGAACAACTCGCTCTGCATCATCCCCTGCCGCGCGACCATCCAGTTGGCGTTGCCGCGGACCGTGTTGATCTCGCCGTTGTGGGCGATGTAGCGTTGTGGGTGAGCCCGATCCCAGCTCGGGAACGTGTTCGTCGAGAAGCGGCTGTGAACCATCGCCAGGTGCGACGTGTAGTCGGGGTCTTGCAGATCGAGGAAAAACGGCTGCACCTGCTCGGACGTGAGCATGCCCTTGTAAATCAGGATCTTCGACGAAAGCGAACAGGCGTAGAACTGCAGCGCCTGTGGCAGCTTCCCCTCGCGGATGGCATGGCTGGCCCGCTTGCGGATCACGAACAGTTGCCGCTCGAACGCGGCCTGATCGAGTCCCGGCTTCGCCCCGACGAAGAGCTGCTCGAACGTGGGCGAGGCGGCTCGCGCAGAGGGGCCGATGTCAGCACCATCGGGATCGGTCGGCACGTGCCGCCATCCGAGCAGCGTCTGTCCCTGCTCGACGATCAACTTGCCGACGGTCTTCCGGACGATCTCCCTCTGTTCGGGATCGGTCGGCAGGAAGACGAGTCCCACGCCGTACTGCCCCGGCGCGGGGAGCGTGACGTTCAAATCGCGCTGCACGATTTTGGCGAGGAAGTCGTGCGGAATGGCCGTCAAAATCCCGGCCCCGTCGCCGGTGTTGGTCTCGCACCCGCAGGCCCCGCGATGTGCCATGTGCTTCAGCATCCGCAGCGCATCATCGACGATCTGCCGAGACTTCTGCCCCTTGATGTGCGCGACAAACCCCACACCGCACGAGTCATGCTCGTTGGCCGGGTCGTACAAACCCTGAGCCTTCGGCGTGCCGTCGGAATGAAACAGTTCTGGATTGCGGGTGAACAGCGGTTCGATCGGTCGAGATTCAGTCATGTCAGCCATCTCATTCATTTGGACTGCGGCGATTCATCGCCGCTTTGGTTTCTGATTGAAGGCGACCACTGATGACACAGATGTCACAGATAAGAGGTGGAGTCGGCGATACGGTTCACCCTATTCTCTCTCTTCAATTCCTTCTCTTATCCGTGTTCTCTGTGTCATCCGTGGTTCAAATTCTGGTTGTCTTCGTCTTCGATTTGGCAACCCGCGCGATGCTGACGAGTCGATGCTTCACTCGGGCTCGCTCCCCGCTAGGCCGCGGCGAGGGGACAAAGCGAAGAAGCAACAAGACTCAGCGGGCAATCGACGAAGCGGGCGACGCGGCATCCGTGGCCGAACGGGTACGGGTTCCGGCCGCGTCGTGCGATTGGCCGGGACCGGAGAACGTCTCCGGGTCTTTTGCGAGAAGTTCCAGAAAGCGAGTGATCGCCGTCGCGAACGGTTTCGTCTTCTTGTGAATGATCGCCAGACGGCGAAACCACTGGACATTTTCCAGCGGGATGACCACGAGTGAACCGAGTTCGACCTCGCGTCGAACCGTCTGGACCGGCAGGAGGGCAATCCCCGAGCCGACTTCCACCGCCCGCTTGATGTTCTCGATGTTGTCGAAGGCGTGAACGACGTTGACGTGAACCTTGGCCTGTCGCAGCCATTTGTCGGTCTCGATCCGCATCTGCAACTCGGACGTGAACCCGACGAGTGCCTCGCCTTCGAGATCCTCGACGCGCAGCCAGTCCCGCGTGGCGAACGAGTGCTCCGGCGGGACGACCACCACGATCGCCTGGTCCTGCCACGGGATGCAGTTCAGATCGCTCCGCTTCGGCGGGAACGACATCAGTCCCAGATCCACCTCTTCGTTGGTCACGCGCGCCAGCACCGCTTCCGGGTGCAGGTACTGCAAGTCGAGTGCGGCGTCGGGGTAGAGCCGCTCGAACTCGCGGACATACGAGTCCATCTGCAAGAGGCCGACGGAGTAGATCGCCCCGACCCGCACCGGTCCGACCACTTTGTCCCGCCGTTGCAGGACGCGGTCTTCCAGCCGGCGATACTCATCCAAAAGCTGACGGCAGCCGTCGTAGTAGATGACCCCTTCGGGAGTCAGTTCCAGCGGCCGCACCGCCCGATTCAGCAGTTCACACCCCAAATGCTCCTCGATCGACTTCACGATCTCACTGGCCGCCGGTTGCGACATGCCGTGAGCCTTCGCCGCCTTGGAAAAACTCCCCAAGTGCGCGACGGCGCAAAACAGTTCGAGATCGCGGAGGTTCATCGGACGCCATGTATTTGAGTGGCAGATACCACCGGGGTGGCACTATCGGGAAAAACGATGTGGGATCGTACTGAGGCCCAATACCGCCAGTCAACAACATCGCCAAACAAAATAGGCCCATGTCACTTCGACCCGCCGTAGCCCTGTCGCTCCGCGACGGGAGAGCCGATTACGCAACAACGCGGCCCTGCAGTCACAAGTCCCTCAACCAAACGACGCTGGTGAGACATTCGGCTTTCCTGTCGCGGAGCGACAGGGCTACAGTGAGAGGGAACGCCATCTCATAAGTCTCCACCACGGACCAACATCTCCCATGACCGAGGTCACTCGCATCCTGTCGCGGATCGAATCGGGAGATCCCAATGCGGCGGGGCTGCTCTTGCCGATGGTCTATGACGAATTGCGAAAGCTCGCCAAGTCGAAGCTGACGCACGAGCGGCCCGGCCAGACGTTGCAGCCCACGGCGCTGGTTCACGAGGCGTTCCTCCGTCTGGTCGCGGGCGAGGGTGAGCCGAGCCATTGGGACGGCCGCGGCCACTTCTTCGCAGCGGCGGCTGAGGCGATGAGGCGCATCCTGGTGGAGAGCGCCCGGCGCAAGCAGCGCCTGCGACATGGGGGCGACTTGGCTCGCGTGGAGCTGGACGAACTTAACATCGAAGCGCCGGAACCGCGTGAGGATTTGCTGGCTCTCGACGCGGCGCTCGACAAGCTGAAGCTCGTCGATGGAACTGCGAGTGAACTTGTGCAACTCAGGTACTTCGCCGGACTGACGCAGGCCGAGGCGGCCGAGATCCTCGACATTTCCCCGCGCACGGCGGATCGCATCTGGGCCTATGCCCGGGCGTGGCTGCACCGGGAAGTTCAGCAGACCGACCCGCAGGAATGATTCTGAAAAAACTTTGGCGTACTTTCTGTGCCACGTCGCATTGTCTGTTGAGAGGCATGTCAGCAACTCCCGGCGAGCGTTGGGCGTCAGCCCACAGGTGTCTTTTGACTTCAGGTATCTTTTGACTTCAGCTTTTGCCGCAGAGCGGCACTTGATGGTAGCCGTGGGCTTTAGCCCACGGATGGCGTGCGATGAATGCCCGGTGTCGCGGAGCGACACTTGACCGTGACACGCCATCCCATCAATTGTCGCTCCGCGACAGTTGCGGAATCCGGGTTTCGAGACCGTAGGCTGAAGCCTACGGCTACCATCAAGTGCCGCTCTGCGGCAAACATCTGCCATCCGGTTGGGTCAGGAATTCCAGGAGGCCGAAGGCCATGAATGAGCGAGTGATTTTCGATGCCGCTACGGAGATTGACGACCCGCAGGCTCGACGCTCCTTTATCGAGAAGGCGTGCGCCGGGAAGCCGGCGATGTTGGCGGCGGTCGAAGCGCTGTTGAAATCGCACGACGCGGCAGGATCGTTCTTGAATCTCCCGGTCGCCGAGCAGATGCAACCCGATCCGGCGAACAAGATCGGCTCGGCAGGGTCCGGCAAGCCAGGCGAAGTCTTCGACAAGACGCGGTACTTCCCATCGCAGACGCCCGGTGATGACGACCCGGACGACGAGTCTCAGCCCGATCTGAGCTTCCTGCAACCGTCGAGCAAGCCGGGTTCGATCGGACTGCTCGGACATTACGAAATCTTGCAGGTGCTCGGTCAGGGCGGCTTCGGCATCGTGCTCAAGGCGTTTGATGAGAAGCTGCACCGTCTGGTCGCCGTCAAGGTGATGAACCCGCAGTTGGCCGCGACGTCTCCGCCGCGCAAACGGTTCTTGCGGGAAGCCCGCGCCGCCGCCGCGATTCGTCACGAGAACGTCGTGCAGGTTTACAGTGTCGAAGAACAGCCGCTGCCGTATCTGGTGATGGAGTTCATCGACGGCCAGACATTGCAGCAGAAGCAGAAGGACCACGGACCGCTGGAAGTGGCCGAGCTGCTGCACATCGGTCGTCAGGTCGCCAGCGGTCTGGCGGCTGCGCAGGCGATGGGGCTGATTCATCGAGACATCAAGCCGGGCAATGTCTTGGTGGAAGAGCCTGAGGGGCGAGGGATTAGGGGCGAGGGGCGAGATCTGATCGGCGAAGACGCTCAGCTTTCCACCAACTCGCCTCTCGCCCCTCACCCCTCGTCCCTCCGCGTCAAGATCACCGACTTCGGTCTGGCCCGCGCGGCCGACGACGCCAGCCTGACCCGCTCGGGCACGATCTCGGGCACACCGATGTACATGGCTCCTGAGCAGGTGTTGGGTCAGGCGCTCGATCATCGCGCCGACCTGTTCAGTCTCGGAAGTGTGCTCTACGAACTGGCCACCGGCCGCCCGCCGTTTCGCGCGGCGAACACGATCGCCGTGCTGCGTCGCGTCACCGAAGACACTCCGCGTCCGATGCAGGAAATCATTCCCGAGATCCCCGACTGGCTCGTCACGATCGTGACGAAGCTCCACGCGAAGCAGCCCGAAGACCGTTTTCAATCGGCCAAAGAAGTCGCCGACCTGTTAGCTCGATGTCAGTCGGAGTTGCAACTGACCGGCAATGTGACGTGCGTCAACGAAGTCAGTGTTGGGCGGGAGGCTGCCGATGACGCTCGGCGCGGGTCTCCCGACCCCGCCGAAACGCTCGACCGCAGGTCTCCTCTTCGCGACGAATCGCAGGCGAAGGAAGACTCGCAGTTCCGCATGGGGGAAGTGCGACCCGCCAACGCAACTCCGACCCCACCTCAACCGAAACGCCGCTTCCGTGTCAGCCATTTTCTGATCGCCGGATTAGCCGGATTGATGGTCATTCTCGCCGGCACACAATTGGGGCGGATCGTGAACCCCTACGTCCAGAAGTGGCTCTGGCCACCCATCCCGAAACTGGCCGAAACCGAAGTCGCCACGGGCCTGCGGTTCGATGGCAAGGACGACTATGTGAAGATCGGCCCGATCGACCTGTCCTCGCCGCAATACACGTTGGAGGCGTTTGTCACTTCGTCCGGCGATGGCGACAACGGCGTGATCGCCCTGCTGAAGAACGTCGAGAAGGAACCGGAGCTGATCTATCTGTACGACGGTTATCCAGGAAAGGAGCGAAAAAGCGGTGCCGGGATCGTCGGGCAACGGCCTTACCAGAGCGTCAACGCGCCGCTGCCGAGTGGCACTCGCGAACACCGCGCGCTGGTCGTGGACGGCCAGGTGATGCACTACTTCGTCAACGGCATCTGGCAGGGCAAACGCTACTGCACCGCCCGCAAGGGTCTGATGTGGGAGATGCGTGAGCTCCACCTCGGCTGCATGGCGAACCAAACCCAATTCTTTCGAGGCCAGATCGACCAACTGCGCCTGTCGAAGATCGCCCGCTACCACAACAACTTCACGGTGGCGTCGAAGCTGACCTCGGATGATTCGACGCTGGCCCTCTACAACTTCGACGAAGCCGACGGCGATGTCCTGAACGATTCCTCCGGCCACGGCCATCACGGAAAGATCGTCGGGGCCACCTGGGCGAGTCCGAACTCGTCGTCAAGTTCCCTCGCACCGGCCGAGTCGATCGGCTCCACCGACACCGACCGCCGTGCCGCCGAGTATGTGCTGTCGATCGGAGGGACGATCAAGATCAAGGACAGTGGAGAGCAACGTGAAATCAAGATACTCGCCCACTTGCCGCAGGCGAAGATCGCACTCGTTGGTGTCGATCTTCAAGGAAATCAGGAGGTACGTGATGCCGAGCTGATTTGCTTCAAGGATTGCGTCGCGCTGACGGAACTCCGCCTAGACGGAACGAATGTGACCGAGGCGGGGCTAGTTCATTTCAAGCACTGCCGAAACATTGGACAGCTCTATCTCAGCGGCCCGCAGACAACAAATTCCGGGCTAGCCAATTTTCGCGAATGCAAGTTGATCACGACTCTGTCCCTGAGTCTGCTGCAGGCTGACGATACGGGACTCGAGCATTTTGGCGGATGCACGAATCTCACCAGACTGGTTCTTGGCGATGGAATGATTACTGACGCAGGGCTGGCCCACTTCACGGACTGCCCAAAGCTGATCGCACTGCAACTCATGTACTGCAAGCGGGTGACTGATGCGGGACTGGCCCATTTCAAGGATTGCAAGAGCATCGTTCTATTGAACCTCGGCGGCACACAGGTGAGCGATGCCGGTCTGGCGTACTTCAAGGAATACAAAAAACTCTATGAAGTCTACCTTGCAGGAACCCAGGTCAGTGATACAGGAATCTCGTATCTTCGCGATAGCCCCGACCTGCGGCACCTCAATGTTCACGCTACCCAAGTGAGTGACCGCGGACTCGACTTGCTCGCAACACATCACAATCTCGTCGAACTCCGTGTCCACCAAACCAAGGCAACGGCAGCCGGTGTATCGAAGTTCTCTAATTCCGAGCCGCAGTGCCGGATCGAATGGGACGGCGGCGTGATCGAGCCGAAAATCAGCGACAACTAGCCGGTGCCGTTCCCGGCCACTAACCGTTGACGGCACAACCCGAGTTGATCGACTTGTCACTTGACTGTCCGTCGCTCAGCGAAACGTTGGCCAAGAACCTGACTGAACTGAAACAGATCAAGCGTCTGTCGCTGGCCTTGGTCGCGGAGCGACCGTCGATGGTAGCCGTGGGTTTCAACCCACGGCTGGTGAATCCGCAATCCGATTTCGTCGCGGAGCGACGATTGAACCGTCATCGCGTCACCGACGATCCATTTCATTTGTGCCGAACCCACGCACGCTCAATCGTCGCTCCGCGACGAATCCTTCGCGTGGCATCCGAATCCGTGGGTTGAAACCCACGGCTACCATCGGATGTCGCTCCGCGACAAAAACGACACGCAACTCCTACCGTCAAATGTCGATCTGCGACAAAATGTCCTGCAACGGATCCGATCTTGGTGGTCGATGCCACTTGATTCTGTGACCAATCGTTTGGGGGACGCTCGGATGGCCAACACGTATACCGCTCTGCACTACCATCTCGTCTTCAGCACGAAACGTCGCGAGCGCTGGATCACACCTGACATCGAGACGCGCATCTGGTCCTACCTCGGTGGGATCGCACGCGACAACGACATGAAGGCGCTGTGCATTGGCGGAATTGAAGACCACGTCCACCTGCTGCTCGGGGCACCTCCGACCATCCCGCCGGCCAAGGCCGCGCAGCTCCTCAAGGGCGGCTCCTCCAAATGGATTCACGACACGTTTCCGGATCTTCAAACGTTCGCCTGGCAAGACGGCTATGGCGCGTTCACGGTCAGCAAATCGAACATCCCCAGCGTGAGCGGCTACATTCAAAAACAACGTGAACACCACGCGACAAAGACCTTTCAGGATGAATTCGTGGAGCTGCTCCGTCGGCACGAGATCGACTACGAGGAAAAGTATCTCTGGGGCTGAAGTCGAAGCAGCCCTCCCGAGCCAATCGTTCCGTCAATCGGTATCATCGCCGCTCCTCCTGGCGGACGATGGTGGGGCCGATCACGCTCTCGGGCGTTTCGCATCCAACGATCTCATCGCCGCTGTCGTACATCGCCGGGTCACTTGTCCCGTTGGGAGGTGGCCGTCAAGATGCGGGCGGAAGGAACCACGATGTCTCTCGAACTGCGGAACGTCACGAAAAGTTATCGCGAACCGGGCGGCGGCCGATTGCCGGTTCTCAACGTCAAAGAATTCAAACTGGCGGCGGGTGAACAGGCCGTGCTGGTCGGGTCGAGCGGCGGCGGCAAGACGACGCTGCTGAACATCATTGCCGGAATCACCGCGGCCGACGGCGGAGAAGTGCTGGTCGGCGGCACCGATCTCGTCAAGCTGTCCGAAGCCGCGCGAGACCGCTTTCGCGCCGAGCGGATCGGCTATGTCTTTCAGACGTTCAATCTGCTCCCCGCCTTCACGGCCCTCGAAAATGTTTTGCTGGGGATGAGCTTCGGCGGCAAACGGGCCGACCGTTCCCGGGCGATCAAGCTGCTGGAACGAGTCGGCCTCGGACACCGGCTGCACCACAAACCGAATCAGATGTCGGTCGGTGAGCAACAGCGGACATCGGTCGCCCGTGCGCTGGTCAATACGCCACGGCTGCTCCTCGCCGACGAACCGACCGCCAACGTCGATGCCGCCAACCAGCAGACGATTCTGGATCTGCTCCGCGACTCGTGCCGCGAGAACAATGTTTCGCTGCTGCTCGTCACGCACGCGCCGGAAGTCGCGAGCCAGTTCGACCGGGTCGAAAAGCTGGCGGACTTCAACCGACCGAACGCGGAATAAAGTTCCAAACCTCAAGAACCAAGAAACAAACGAATCCCAAGATTCAAACTTCAATGACAGAAACAGTCCGATGTCCACGCTGCTTGGGATTGGTTGGTTTGGACTTTCGTGCTTGAGATTTGAGATTCGTTTGGTGTTTGGAACTTGCCATTTGAGATTTCTCCAACGGAAGCCCTCTCGTGAATCTTGCGACGATTGCCTGGAAGAGCATCCGCCAGCGTGGGCTGGCCTCGTCTCTGACCGCGCTCAGCGTGGCGCTCGGTGTGATGCTGATGGTGGCGGTGCTGGTCATCTTCGGCATCCTGCAAAGCACGTTCAACCAGCGGTCGATCAACTACGACCTGATCGTCGGCGCCAAGGGCGATCCGCTGCAACTGGTGCTGAGTACCGTCTACCACATCAGCCCGCCCATCGAGAACCTGCCGTACCGGTATTACCTCGATTGGAAAAAGGACCGTCGCCTGGAGACCGTCATTCCCCTGGCCATGGGCGATGTCACGGAAAAGGGCTCGTTCCCCATCGTCGGCACGATTCCCGAATTCTTTGATATTGACTATGCGCCGGGCCGGGAGTTCCTCATCAAGGGCTCCGCGTTTCGACGGCCGTTCGATGCGTACATCGGCTCGCGGGTGGCCGTCGAGAACGGGTGGAGCGTGGGGACGAAGCTCAAGCTGGTGCATGGCGGTGCGGATGCGGGGCACGTACACGACGAAGAGTTCACCGTGGTGGGACTGCTCGCGCCGACGGGGACTCCCCACGACAAGACCGTCTACGTGAACCTCGAAGGTTTTTACCAGATCGAGGGGCACGACAAACCGATCGAAGAGGGGATCCGGCGCGAACGCGAGTTCTATCGTGAGACGCCGCTCAGCGACGCCGAGATGGCCGCCGAAATCAAGCGGCTGGAAGCGAAGTATGGCAAGCACGACCACGCTCACGATCATGGGAAAGATCACGCGGGGCACGACCACGTTCACGAGATTCCACCGGTGCAGAAGCAGGTCACCGCGCTGCTGTTTCGCTGCCGCGGTCCGATGGTGGGGCCGCTCATCGCGGGCGAGTTGAAGAAGGGTTATCAGGCTCAGGGAGTGAACCCGATCTTCCCGATGCAGAAGCTGCTGGATCAGTTCCTGCGGCCGGCGATGGAACTGCTGCTGGTGCTGACCGTGTTGATCGTCGTCGTCTCGGGGATCGGCATCTTCGTCAGCATCTACAACTCGATGGCGGCTCGTCGGCGCGAGATCGCCATCATGCGGGCCTTGGGGGCGCAGCGGGGAACCGTGTTCGCCATCATCCTCGCCGAGTCGATCATCCTCTGCGTGGGAGGCGGCCTGCTGGGACTGATCCTTGGTCACGGGCTGGTCTTCGCGGCGGCACCGTTCGTCGAACAGCAGTCGGGATTGATCGTGAACCCGTTCGCGTTCGACATGAAAGAACTGGTGCTGTTCCCCGCACTCCTGTTGCTCGCCGCGTTGGTCGGCATCCTGCCAGGGATGACCGCCTACCGCACCGATGTCGCGGAATCGTTGAGCGGGAACTAGCGGCCCGTTGAACAACCCGTAGGATGGGCACTCTTGCCCGTCCCTCTTTCTTCCTCCGACGCGGAACGTGAAGGCCGGACGGGCAAGAGTGCCCATCCTCCATTTTGACAGGCTGCCAGCGTGCCACTCCACCGTGATGACTCATTCGTCGAGAATGACCTCGATCTTCCCTTGCTTTCGGTCCGAACCGCTCGGGAAGCGGCGTTTGTCGCGGTTGAGGAGTACCTCCAGGCGGGGACGTGGGTGAGCGAGGTGCTCGATCGCATCTTTCGGACGGCCAGTCTTCCGCCGATCGAGCGTGGGCTGGCGACGGAACTGGCGTGCGGCGTCGTGCGACGACTGGCCACGCTCGATTCGATCCTGTCGCAGCTCGTCGCGCGGCCGTTGGAGAAGGTGGAACTGCCGCTGCTCACGATCCTGCGATTGGGCATCTACCAACTCGCGCTGCTCGACGCGGTACCGCCTCACGCTGCGGTCCATGAGACGGTCGAGTTGACCAAACGTCTCGGCCGTCACCAATGGAGCGGCTTCGTCAACGGAGTCCTGCGCGGCGGAACGCGGTTCATCACGCAGGACTTCGACACGAAGCCGTCCTCACGCGGAGTGCCGATGGGGGCGGATCGGTACCGTCGACTCGTTGAGCCCGCGTTCGCCGATCCCAGGTCCAACCCCACCGCCTACTTTGCGGATGCGTTCAGTTTCCCCGACTGGCTCGCCGAGCGCTGGGCCTCGCGCATGTCGCCGCCCGAGTTGATTCGGCTCGGAGCGTGGTTCAACTCGGCGGGACGGTTGTGTCTGCGGGTGAACCGGCTGCGCACGACCAGCGATGCGCTACTGAAGGAACTGACTCAGGCAGGGATCGCGACTCAGGCCGTCGAAGGGACCGACTCGCTGCTGTTGGACGAATCGCGCGCGGTTGAGAAACTGCCGGGTTACGAAGAGGGCTGGTTCGCCGTACAGGACCTGTCAGCCAGCCGCGCGGCGGAACGGCTCGCACCGCAGCCCGGTCAGCGCGTGTGGGACGTGTGCGCGGCGCCGGGAGGAAAGTCGTGTCACCTCGCGGAACTGATGCGGAACGAGGGCCAGGTCATCGCGACCGACATTCGCCCCGATCGGCTGGCCATCATCGAAGAGAACCGTCGGCGAATGGGCGCGGAGATCGTTCAGACGCGGTTGATCGGCGAAGACGGCTCGCACCTGCCGGACGGCCCGTTCGCTGCGATCCTCGTCGATGTCCCCTGCTCCAACACGGGCGTGCTGGGGAAACGGCCCGAGGCACGCTGGCGCATCACTCCGACAGGCATCCTCGAACTGAAGCGCGTTCAAGAACGGTTGCTGATCGCGGCGATTGAGCGACTCGGCCCGAATGGTCGACTCGTCTATTCGACCTGCAGCATCGAACCGGAAGAGAACGGTGAGCTCGTGCGGCGTGTGCTGTCTCATCGCGCGGACATGACGCTGGTTGAGGAAGAGCTCTTCCTCCCCGGCCAGCCGACCGATGGCGGCTATCAGGCGCTGCTCGTTCGCGCGTGATGGGCGACAGGCTTGAGAACGGTTCCTCGCGCCGGGTACAGTGGCACGCCGTTGACCCGCCCTCCCGGTCCGTTTTCCGAAATCCGATTTCCGAAGACGGCCGGGCCGCATTCTCCCACCTGAGTTGCTTGCTGGAGACAGACGAATGTTGCGTTGGATGTCTTGCCTCACGCTGATGGCTGTTGTGTGCTGTGTCTCGCCGAGCTGGGCGGGCGATGTCGAGTTCCCCGATGCGAACCTCGACACGGTGATCCGTGAAATCCTGAAGAAGAAACAGATCGACAAGACCGACAAGGCGAAGAAGATCACCGACGAGGATGTCGCCACGATCTTCTTTCTCGAAGCACCGAAACGCGACATCGAGAACCTGACCGGGCTGGAGAAGTGCCGCAACCTGGCCCTCGTCAAGCTGACCGGCAACAAGATCAAGGACGTCAAGCCGCTGGAAGAATGTGTCAACGTGCAGTCGCTCGATCTGGCGAAGAATCAGATCGCCGACATCACGCCGCTGGCGAAGCTCGTCAAGTTGCAGTACCTGCAACTCGAAGACAACCAGATTCAGAAGATTGATGCCGTAGCCAGCCTGAAGGCACTTGGCTCGCTGTATTTGAGCCGCAATCAAATTGAGGCCGTTGCCCCGGTCGCCGATCTCCCCAAACTGCATGCTTTGTATCTGGAGAAGAACAAGATTTCGGACATCTCGCCGCTGAAGTCGCAGCGCTGGTTGGAACGGCTCGACCTGAAGGACAATCAGTTGAAAGACGTTTCACCGCTGAGTGGCATGACCGAACTGCGGTACACGTTCCTCGAACGGAACCAACTGACAGACCTCGCCCCGCTGGTCGAGATGGCGAAGAAAGACGCCGCCGGCGAGAAGCGCTTCGCGCCGTATTGGAATCTCTACGTCGCGGGCAATCCGCTGACTGATGCCGGCAAGGCTCAGGTCGCGGAACTCACCAAGATCGGCGTGCGAGTGAAGGCGGAGTAATCCGTCGTCGTTCCGCTTCGATGGCGACCACTCACCGAATTGGCAGCGGCCGGGAGCAATCCCGGCCGGTTGTCATTTCAGTGCCTCAAAGAACGAGCCGACCGCAGGTCTCGGGTGGTGCGAGAGACCTGCGGTCGGGGTCGTGATGGGTGCGAGAGAAGCGATGACGTGCGGGGCGGATTAGAACTCGCCGTGCGGAGCGAGCGGCTGGACGTCGCAGGTGTTGTCGCAGTGATCGACGTTGTCTTTGAACTCGGTCCCGCCACTGTAGCCCTGGTGGCCGAGGACACCCTTCTGCACATACGTCTGGTTGATCGAACCGAACGCCGAGCCGACGTCTTCCAGTTCGTTGTTCACGTTGAGGGCCACTTCGGACAGTCCGACGATCATGGCCAGCACACCGACGGTGGCAACCAGTACGAGTTCGGCCGAAATGATGAAACCGGCTTCGTCATGGATCAGCTTGGTGAAGAGATTCGTCATGGCAGTGGTCCTTTCTGAGGAACGCGAGTCAAACGGTTTTGAGCGACTGTCACCTGCGAGTCGTCTCGTGTTGTTGTGTGTCTTGCAGGATGAATGGATGTAAAGCAGGTTGAATGCCACTCGAACAATTCGTTCAGAAATCTTGACGCCTCGCGCCGGCTGTTTGCTGCAAGTCGCTGAAATTGCAGCGAGTTATGCCGTTCAGAATTCTTGACGCTCAGTGCCAGAACCATGACGTCGGCCGAATGCCTCACGTTGCCGGAACGCCTCATACATCGAGAGGTCTTTCGTGACGACAGTCAACAAGTCCTGCCGCAGCCTCTGGTTCAGAGCGCGCTCGCCAGAATGTGGCTGATGTTGACGAAATGCGACGTGAGGTTCGGTTCATGCCTCCCGAGGAAACCGCCGATGGCCGCTGACACCGATGGCAAGACGCTTCGGGAAGGAAAGCTCAAGCGCCCGGTGGCTCTCCGAGAGAATTGCCTGGGGCAAATGCTGGGGTTGGGCGGAGACGGCGGGCAAAACCGATGCATCTCAATGGCGGAGTGGGACCACTCGCTTGACGCCCGTCGTTGAACTGGCATAATTCGCCCGCGTCGCAGTGGCGACATGCGGGTGTAACTCAGTGGTAGAGTACCACGTTGCCAACGTGGTTGTCGTGGGTTCGAACCCCATCACCCGCTCTTCCCCCTCGATGCGAGGACTGGTTGATTTCCCGGTCGCGCTGGCCGGTTGATGATCGCGTGCCGCGATTCTCTGGTGGGCGGCAATCCCTGACCCCTGTTGGTCTCACGGGTGTGTCGTTTGGCGGGCTTCTGGCTGACCGTTTTTTTGCGAGGAAGTGACTGTGACACAGGCCGATGCTGCGGTGGCGGAAGTGACCGAAGAAGACACCGAAGACAAGAAGTACCGTCTGACGCTGGAGGTCGAAATTCAAAACGTCGGCCCCTGTCGAAAGCATGTTCGAGTCAAGGTTCCCCGAACCGACATCGAGCACTTCGAGGGCGAGGCCACCGACGAAATCGTGGAGACGGCCACCGTCCCCGGTTTTCGCAAAGGCAAGGTTCCGGCAAAACTGGCCCGGCGGCGGTTCGAGACGGAAATCGCCGATTCGGTGCGCCAGCGGGTGCTCATGGAGAGCTTGGAGCAACTCGCCGAAGAGAACTCGCTCGATCCGATCAACGAACCGGACTTCGATGTCGAGAGCCTGAAGATTCCCGAAGAGGGGGATTTCGAGTACGAATTCGACGTGGAGGTTCGCCCGGACTTTGAAATTCCGAGTTATGACGGGTTGAAGATTCAGCGTCCCCTTCGCGAAGTGACGAGCGACGACGTGTCGGCCTATCTCAAGCGATTCGTCTCGCAATACGCCACGCTGGTCGATCACGATGGTCCGGCGGAACCGGACGACTTTGTGGTCTCGAGCATCGACTTCGCCCGAAACGGCCAGCCTTATCGGGGGATCTCGTCCGTCGAGTTGCAGCTCAAGCCGAAGGTCCGGTTCCGAGATGCCGAGATCGCCGACTTTGACAAGCTGATGGCGGGCAGCACGGCGGGGACCGTCAAGACGGTCGAAGTCGTGGTCTCACATGAAGCCGAACAGATCGAGATGCGGGGTGAGAAACTCACCGCCACGATCACCGTCGGCCAGGTCAAACGCCAGCAGCTTCCCGAGCAAAACCACGCCTTCTACGAGCGGATCGGATACGCCGACGAGGGCGAACTGCGAGACGAAGTCGAGGGGATGCTGCGACGACAGGTGACGTATGAACAACGTCAGGAGTGCCGTAGCCAGGTTTTGGACAAGATCACCGAATCGGCGACCTGGGACTTGCCCGAGAGTTTGGTGAGCAAGCAAACAGAGAACGCTCTCCGACGGGAAGTCTTGGAAATGCAGCAGGCCGGATTCACCTCGCAGCAGATCCTCGCTCGCGAGAACGAACTTCGTCAGAAGTCGATCAGTTCGACGCGTCAGGCGTTGAAGGAGCACTTCGTGCTGGACCGCATTGCCACGAAGGAGAAGATCGAAGTCACGCCGATCGACATCGAATCCGAGATCAACATGATGGCGGTGCAGCGGGGTGAAAGCCCGCGCAAGGTGCGTGCCCGAATGCAGAAGAGCGGCATGATCGAGAACCTCGAAGCACAGATTCGCGAACGCAAGGCGGTCGATCTCATTCTGCGAACGGCTCAATTTGAAGATGTCGCCGTGCCAAAGGGTTCGGATAGCGACGACGTTCAGGCGTTGTCGCTTTCGGTCTGCGGAATGTCATCAGTCGTGGTCGATCCCAACGACGACGATGACAACAAAAAGTCCTGATCGAGGACGACGAGGGACGAACGATGAAAGATCGGAAGCGGCAGCGTTTCCGCCTCATCATTCATCTCTGATCCTTCGTCTCTCATCGGTCACCATTCGACCGGCTGTCATCGGCCGGTCGAATGTTTTTGAACGGTTCGTCGGGCTTGTCGGGAACTGTCCCAGCACGTACTCTTCCCCCGCGAACGTGCTCCCCCGTTGGCCTCACTCGGATGGTGAGACCGGAGTGATTCGTTCCGCTCAATCGTCTCGAGGGTTTCCGAATGTTGGATGCGATGTCTCGTTCGTTTGGCCCCCAGGCCAATGCCGCTCGCGATTACTCGCGACAACGCCAGATGGGGATCGGAGATTTGCTGCTTGAAAATCGGATCGTCTTCCTCGACGGCCCGATCCACGACGCCAGCGCCAACGTCATCGTGATGAAGCTGCTCTACCTTCAATCCGAGAACAAGCACCAGGACATTCACTTCTACATCAACTCACCCGGCGGATCGGTCTCCGCCACGATGGCGATTTACGACACGATGCAGTTCATCCAATGCAACGTGGCGACGTACTGCGTCGGTCTGGCGGCCAGCGGCGGCGCGGTGCTGGTCGCGGGCGGAGCCAAGGGCAAGCGGTTCATTCTGCCTCACGCAAAGATGATGATTCACCAGCCCTATGGCGAGGTCGGAGGCCAGGTGTCGGACATCGAGATTCAGGCGAAGGAGATTCTCGAAACGCGAGACATCCTCAACAAGATTCTGTCCGACCACACGGGTCAGCCGATCGACGTCATCGCCAGGGATACCGGACGCGATCGCTATCTGAACGCGATGCAGGCCAAGGAATATGGTCTGGTCGACGAGGTTCTGGCGAATGCGTCGAAGGTGAAGACGGCTGCGACGAGTTGATCTTCACCAGGTGAACGGCCCGTGGATGTTGCGGCCGAAAGCCCCCTGTGTAAACCGCTCAATTGGTTGCCATCAACCACCCAGTTTCTTTTGACCCTCAGTAACACGTTAGCGAGCCAGCGATGACTTCTCTCGTCCCGTTCGTGATCGAAAAGAATGGCCGCGAAGAGCGGGCCATGGATATCTACAGCCGGCTGCTGCGCGATCGCATCATCCTGCTGGGCAGCGCCATCAACGACGATGTGGCCAACAGCATTGTGGCACAGCTCCTCTACCTGCAGTTCGAGGACGGCAAGACCGACATCTCCCTGTACATCAACAGTCCCGGCGGTTCGATCACGTCGGGGATGGCGATCTACGACACGATGCAATTCGTGACCTGCGACGTGGCCACCTACTGCATGGGTCAGTGTGCCAGCATGGGCGCGATGTTGCTCACGGCCGGAGCGAAGGGAAAGCGGTTCGCGCTGCCCAACAGCCGCATCATGATTCACCAACCGCTGGCCGGAATGCAGGGGACGGCCGTCGATCTCGAAATCCACGCCAAGGAAGTGCTGCGAACCAAGAAGCGCATGAACGAACTGATGTTCAAGCACACCGGACAGACGCTGGACAAGATCGAAGCCGATACCGACCGCGACAATTTCATGTCGCCCGAAGAGGCCCGGTCGTACGGGCTGATTGACACGGTTCTGGAAAAGCTGCCGATGCCGCCGCCAGTCGTCTGATTCGGCGGACTCCGCCAGAAGCGGGCAATCTGAGATTGCCTCATTGAGCCGACTGCGAGTATCTTCCCCGGCCTCACGAGCCGGGGATTTTTTTTCGCCCCGGTTCGTTCGCCAAGGAGACGGCGTTCATGCGACTCATGCTGACAGGGATGTCGGCGGTTCTGATCTGTGGTTGCCTCAGCCGGGGCGGCACCGATCTGTTGCACGCGCGCATTCGCGAGCAGCAGACTCACATTGCCGAGACCGAACGACAGATCGCGCAGGCTCAAACAGAACTGCAGCGCACGCGGCGCGAGGCGGACAACCTGCGAGCCGAGCTCGCACGCAGCGGGAACGGCGTGTTGAACGCCGAACAGACCGAAGCGCTCGTGCGAGTGACGAAGCTGCAGATTCACTCGCTGCTGTCCGGAGGCGTGAACAAAGACGAACAACCCGGTGACGATGCGTTTGTGGCGCAATTGGCTCCCGTCGATGACGATGGCGAAGTCGTGAAGCTGCCCGGGAAAATCGAACTCACGCTGATCGACCCGGCGTTGCCCGAGGACCAGCGGCAGGTGGGGCAGTGGAATTACACTGCCGAAGAGTGCCGCAGTCACTGGACGCGCGGCTTCACCGGGGCGGGCTATCAGTTCACGATGCCGCTGGCCGAGTCACCGGAACATGACAGCCTGGTTCTTCACGCCAGGCTCACGACCGCCGACGGGAGGTCGTTCGATGCAAACCAGATCGTGCGCGTCACCCCCTCGAACACGTTGACGGCCAGTAGCCGTCGCGCCGTCCTGGACAAGGCGCCCCGGGAATTGGACGACATCAACGACCCTCCGCCCGCTCCGCTCAAAGCCGAACCCGCGGAGTTGCCCGAGTGGGCCGAACCGAACGCGGACGCTCAAAAGAAAACGGGGCCGCGGCCGCTGCGCGATTCGACCAACTGGACCGAAGAGACGATCCCGCAATTGCGGTGAGTTCAGTGCCCGCCGCTCATCATGCGGTTGCGGGCGAGGGCGTCTTCGGCGTCGGCGATCCGTCCGCAGCGCTGGCAGATCACCGAAAGCTGGGCATACGAGAACGGATCGTTCGGCTCCAGCTCGACCACCTTCTTCGCGTGAGCAATCGCCTCGTCGGACTTCCCCAGCTTCTGCAGCACCACGGCGAGGGCTGAGTGCGACAGTGCGTGCGTCGGCGCTGCGGCCACAATTGCGAGCAGCTTGGTCGCGGCCGTTTCAAAGTCTCCCTGATCCTTGGAGCGGATGGCGTCGTCGTAGAGTTCGTCGGGCGTCGGCATCGGTCGGTCTTTCTGGTGAAACAGTCGTCGGATCACAAATTCGCGAACGCTTCGCGAACGCGTGACGCCGGCAGCGGTCGCATGATAGACGGCGCGCCGCCTCGATCCAACCGACCGCCGCGACGTTCCGCTGTGCGGACAACTTCGTCTTGTCCCGTTCGCCGCTTCACAGATATAACCCGCCTCCTTTTCCCACCGACGATTCCAAGTGCCTCGTGACCCGGACGCTCCGGGGGCGAGCCGTCTCATTTACCAAGGAAGATAGCCATGGACGACCTGGGAACGCAGGAACCGTCGCGACGCCGACTCGGACGCGGATTGAACGCTTTGCTCGGAACGGCCGCGATGGGCGGGCAGGACGACGAGGGCGAAAACAGCTCGTCGGACATTCATGTCGATCTGATCGAACGCAATCCGTTCCAGCCGCGGCACGACTTCGATCAGGCGGCGATCAACGAGTTGGCGGACAGCATCCGCCAGCACGGCGTGTTGCAACCGCTGCTCGTCCGTTCGGCGGGCGGCGGCTACCAGTTGATCGCCGGTGAGCGACGCCTGATCGCGGCGAAGAAGGCCGGTCTGCAACAGATTCCGTGCCGGGTCCTCGCGCTGACCGATCAGCAGGTCAGCGAAGTCGCGCTGGAAGAGAACCTCAAGCGGCAAGACCTGAATGTGCTGGAAAAGGCCGGCGCGTTTCAGGGTTATCTCGAGCGGTACGGCTGCTCGATCGAAGAGCTGTCGCGCCGGCTGAGCCTCGACCGGTCCACGGTCAGCAACATGGTTCGGCTGCTCGAACTCCCCGAAGCGGTGAAGGCCGATCTGCGGGCGGACAAGATCACCGCGGGTCACGCCCGCGCGCTGCTGTCGCTCAAGAACGAATCCGATCGCGTGACGCTGTGTGATCGGATTCAGAAGGAAGGCCTGTCGGTCCGCAAGATTGAGGAAGCCGTTCGCGAACTGAACGCCAGTTTGGACGACGGCGTCGTCCCGATAAAGGGAAAGAAACCGAAGTCCGAGACCACCGTGGTCGAACTCACGCCGCACGTCCTCAGCCTGCGAGACCAGCTTCGCGACTGGCTCGGCGCGGCGGTGGAGATCAAGCTGTCGGCCAAGGATCGCGGCAAGATCATCATCGACTTCCAATCGAGCGACGACTTCGAACGCCTCGTGGGAAAGCTGCATCGCGCGGCGTGATCCCTGTGCATGGTCTCGGCGGAGACGGACTCGCTCCTCACTCTCGACCTCCGCAGCGGCGGTGCCCGGGACGAGGGGAGAAAACCCCTTCGAATGCAGCAACGTCGTTGTGAAGACAGGATTGCCAGACCTTGTTGACGCTGCGCTGTGTCGCTCCTAGACTGTCGCCCTCTTCGGGATGTAGCTCAGCTTGGCTAGAGCGCCTGGTTTGGGACCAGGAAGTCGCAGGTTCAAATCCTGTCATCCCGACTTGATGAGACGAGAAGCCCTTCGACGAGCACGTCGAAGGGCTTTCTCATTGTGGGAACAAGAGTTGTGTCGTCGAGTCAGCAGTTCAAAAACACGATTTCGAGGATTCGACGTTTTGTGGCGTAATCGGCGGTAAGCCATTTCTGGTGAAGCGATTGCGAAAGTTCAAAAACTTTCACTGCCAAGTCGCACATTTCGTCGTGCGATCGTCGTCACGCGAAACGAATGCGGCGACAGGCGCTCTGACAATCCCGCCTCGCGCAATCGCCGCTTCACCATCCGGGCCATGTCGTCCGCCGTCATGCGATTCTGCGTGAGTCGCTTGGTTCGCCGGACGGTCGTCCGAAAGAGGGGAGACGACGGTTCGGAGTCACGCAACCCGCTGACCTCCAAGTAGCCATTCAGAAACTCCAGCAGATCGTGGCGCACCGGAATCTCGCGAACCTTGCCCCCCTTTTCGTGAAACCGCAGGCAGTGCTGATCGGCCACGTCGTAAAAGTCCGACCGCCGGAGCTTGGACACGGCTCCCACGCGCGCCGCCGTGTAGATCAGAATGCCGATGATGGCCCGGTCCCGCAGTCCGACGGAGTGCTTCGCCTCCAGGCCCTTCAATAACAGCCTCGCGTGCTCAATCGCGATTTCGGGCGTCTTCCCTTCGACGGCTTGATACCGTTCGGAGCGCACCGACAACGCCGGATTGAGAATGATGACGTGCCGCATGACGAGTTCATCGAAGAACCGCCGCAAGGCCGCCAGATGCACCTTGCGTGTCGGCACGGCCACGTCGAGCGCATCGAGATACCGTCCGACATGCCCCGGAGTGACTTTCACGAGTTCGATGGCTCGCGCCTGACACCAATCCGAGAAGACGCGCAGCGCATGCAAATACGCCTTCCGCGTGTGGGGGTTGCGAATCTGTCCGTGAAAGAACTCCTCGAACGCGAAGCGAGCCGCATCTCCGGCCTGCGACACCAACGACGGCATCGCCGCCGTTTCCTGTTCCGCCAAACCCTTGGGCGAAGCCGTCACCGGCAACCATCGCTGTTCCATTCGCCTCCGTGAGTCTCGTCCAGCATCCGCTGGCCAAACCGGGAATCTGCTCGGCCCGGCTCATCAACCAATGGCGGAGCCACCAATCGACCGTCGTGCCCTGCCGCTGCTTGCCCTGCCAAGCAACCGATTCATCCAGCAGGACACCGCCTGAATCACACATCCGGTGAGTTCTTCGGCATTCCATCCATAGCGCCGGATAACGTCTTTTGTCCATCATTGAGTTGGTTTTGATACGTTGCTTGTCTGAGCAGGTACTCACCGTTTATGAGTAGGTGCTCAGGTACTCGCGGACTTGGACCTTCTTGCGGGTGTTATCTGAGCTCATGTAGCGGATGTTGCCGAAAATTGGTCGCTCTGGCCCCCACGGGCGGTCATAGCGACCGAGCACCCAGAAGATGCCGGAATAGGAGTTCGGGTTGCGACCATCCACGGCGTATTTGTTGTTGAGTTCGATCATCACAGCGAGCGCATCGCGCGGCGTCGCGGACCATTCTAGGATCTTCTTGCCCCAGAGCATTCGCAGATAATTGTGGATGCGGCCCTCGCGAACGAGTTGTGTTTGCGCGGCGTTCCACAATGGGTCGTGCGTCGCAGCGGCAGCGAATTGGTCGAGCGAGTAAACGAACTGGCGAGGATCGCGTTCGTGCTTCGCCAGCGTGGCTTGCGCCCAATCGGGGAGTGATTCGTACTGGTCGTAGTCGTCACGGTGCGAGGTCATGTTGTAGCCCAGTTCGCGCCAGGTGATGAACTCGTCGAGCCACGATTCGGCACCGGGACTCACGCCCCACCAGCCTTCTCGCCTGCCGCCGGTTTTCTCGCCGAGCGACGCGGGAGACCATGCTTCGCGCGTCATCAATTCGTGAAACAACTCGTGAGATGAGATGTGGCCGAAATGCAAGTACGGCGACAGTCCGCTGCGATTGTCGGCGTCGGGATCGTTGGCTCCCGCCGCGTAATGTGGCACATGCTGGTTGAGAAAAGTCGTCAATCGCTGTCGAGCCACCGATGATCCGCCGCGTGCTTCGACGACGCCCACCGAGTGGTCGATTGGCAACGCTGCGATTTCTGTCGCGTCGCCTGACAAGAGCTTTGCCGATACAGCGGGCCAGCGAATCGTGATTTCTGGCGGCAGCGACTTGAGTGGCGGAAGACGTACGCCCTTCAATGAGTTAGCCTTCGGGAATTCCTCCAAGTGCGCCGGCAACTGCTTCTGAAGAAACGCTCGGAACGAGAATGCGGTTGTGAAGACTCGGTCGGTTGCACGCAACGGCAGCAGCCCGTTGGAGTCGATGGACTCCAACCTCACTGGCAATCGTGAAGCGGCTGCCGAAACCATGCGTGGCAGAAAGAACGACGGGAAGTCGTCGGTCACGACAACGCAGGCTCGCTGAGCCAGCGCGGCGAGCAGTCCTTTGTCCGCATCGGGCTGCGGTTCGACATACGGAAAGTAAATCACGCCGGGATTCTTCAACGCGGCGATGCGAGCGGCGTTCTCGGCCATGCCGTCGATGACGAATCGATGAATCCGATCGCTCGCCCATTGATACCCGATTCGCAGCGGCTCGAAGATCACCAGTGGTTTTCGCAACTCAATGGCCAGCTCTACCGCGCGTTGCAGACTGAAATTCGACGACAGCCGGCGAAACGCGATCATCCAGTACAGGACGAACTCACCGTCGCCTCGGACAGCAGCGGCATTACAGATTCGGATACGAGATGTTGGCACCATGAATTGAGAAGTCCTGTGCTTGGCAAGGCGATCATCAAGGGGCGTGGTGAGTCATTTCGTCAGCCACCCATCCACGAACCTCATCACGACGCTGATCGTGCCGCACAGGACGCAGCCCCAGGTCATGTCGGCCAGAGTCATGCCCACCGTCCATTTTTCGAGGACGGCGAGATTTGTCAGGTCGTACACGCCATACAGCACCAGCCCGAATAACGCGCCCCAGCCGAACGCCTGCCAGGCGGTACCGTTCTCTCCCAGGAGTGGCCGCACAAACAGAACGATGCCGCCGGGAATCAGCAGATAGACCAGCATGGCTGCACCCCAACGAGGGGCGAGAAGCGCTCCTTGCCTACGGGCCAACTCACCAAGCTCTTGGCTGTAGAACCCTTTCATGACGACGCCCAGCCAGAGCAAGTCGATGACCAGGAAAATGGGCAACACAATCGCGAACAGTTTCAAGTGATGCATCTTTGATTCCTTTGACATTCACGTCGAAGCGATGGGCCGCACGGGACGTCCAGAAAGGCAGCATGTTTCTGGGCAGACGTCCGGGTTGGGACCGAGCAAGCCGAGGAATTGTGGCGGTAATCCATCGATTCGCTCGCTCATCAATTCGCGAATCATACGGACGAAACGCGGATGGGTTCCGACAGTCCCGGCTCGTATCAACTGCAAGCCGCATGCGTTGGCGATGGCTTTCGCTTCATGGTCGAGGTCAAACAGGACTTCCACATGATCCGAAATGAAACCGATCGGGATCACGACAACGTGTGTCCGTTCGTCCTGTCGGGAGAACTCACGGAGCCAATCACCGATGTCCGGTTCCAGCCAGGGCTGGCCCGGCGCTCCACTGCGGCTCTGGTATGCTAATGACCACGGCAATCCCCCAACGCGATCGGCAACCAACGAACATGCCTCGTGCAACTGCGCCGCGTATTGGCAACCGTTCGCCATCGCAACAGGGATGCTGTGTGCCGTAAAGACAAGCTGCGTCTCGGCGAGATGATGCTGAGAAATATCTGCGAGCGCCTCATGGACCCGATCGGCAACGGCCTCAATGAAGCCCGGATGATTGAAAAATGGTCGGAGTTTCACCACCGGCGGAGCTGCGGGACCAACCTCCGCACGCGCGCGTTCGATGTCCTCGCGATACTGACGGCAGCCGGAATACGAACTGAACGCCGAGGTGACGAAAGCCAGTGCTCGCTGTACGCCGTCGTCGCGCATTTGGCGGATCGCGTCCGGCAGCAACGGATGCCAATTGCGGTTGCCCCAATAGATTGGCAGACGGCAACCATGTTCCGACAATTCCGCACTCAGGGCGGCGATGAGTTCGCGATTCTGCTGGTTGATGGGACTGGCACCACCGAAGTGGTAATAGTGTTCGGCCACTTCTGCCAGCCGCTCGCGAGGGACATTCTTGCCGCGAGTGACGTTTTCCAAAAACGGCATCACGTCTTCTCGGCATTCTGGGCCGCCAAAAGACACCAGCAACAGTGCGTCAAAGGATTGGGACATAACAACTTTCTTCATCGATGAAGTCTTGTACCGAATTCACAATTCGAGTTTCTGATCGGGCCTTCGCCCGCGCGATGGAGTTGCCAGGTTTGCCGACGCGGAGTTCAGGAGTTCATTCTCCAAATCGCAAAGTTCAGGGTGACGGCGAATGACGTCCATGCCAGATACGGAACCAACATCAACGCAGCGGTTCGGGACTTGGCTTGAAATGCGAGGCAGGTGGCAACGATGGAAATCCACAGCGCGACGATCTCGGCGAAGGCGAGTCCGGGGCGCTGCATTCCGAAGAAGAGAAACGACCAGAGCACGTTGAGCGCGAGCTGAATGCCAAACCACATCAACGCCGGTCGAGCGGCTCTCGTTCCGTGGCCGCGCCATACGAGCCACGCGGCGACGGCCATCATCAAGTACAGCGCCGTCCAAACAGGGCCGAAGAGCCAGGCGGGCGGATTCCAACTTGGCTTGGTCAGCGTTTGATACCAGCCGCCGACGGAAGTCGATGTCGCCGCTGCACCCAATCCAGCCGAGGCGAAGCAGACCGCGATGAAGGCAATCAAAAACATCATTTGTCGAAGCACGGTCGGTCGCCACGTCGTCGCAGGTTCGATTGATCGGCGAGCCGTGTTGGCGATTCCGCTCAACATGCCACCAAAGACAAATTCGTGGAGCGGGTAGATCGTGTACCAATAGGCCAAACCGGTCACGCCAACTGGATCGAAGACGGCCGTCTGTCGAATGCGCGAACCGCTGTTCGTCGGCTCGACTTCAAATTCGAGCCACGCCCGGCCGGGAAGATTCATCTCGGCGAGCAAACGCAGACGGCGATTCGGTTCCAACGATTCGACTCGCCAGCAATCGACGGGATCGCCGACTCGCAGCTCGACCGAATCGCGCCGACCGCGCCGCAAGCCAACTCCGCCCACGAGTAAATCGAGCCAACCGCGCAGTCGCCACATCCAGTCGCCGTAGTACCAGCCTGTTTGGCCGCCGATCCGTTGAATCGGAGCGAATGCGGCTTCGACGGGAACACCGACCTCAAGTTCGCGAGAATCGACCAGCCGCGTTCCGAATCGGATTCCGCCCCAACGCTTCGGTCGGCCCGAAGAACTGAGCGCGTCGGACCAGCGTGTGGCCGTGAGTTCGTGGTCTTCGTTGACGAGCGCCCGCGCGATGGCATCACGAACGCCGCGTGGCCGAATCGTGAATACGTCCGATGCGTGTGAGTTTGTGACGACGGTCGGATTCTTCAGACTGTCGACCAGCTTGCGGCCAACGCGGGCATAAACCGGAGTCACCAATCCCAGCCACAAGCTCGACAGTCGGGGCGAGAGAAACGGGACCGAGATCATCCAGCGTTTCAACCTGCGCTGCCGGGCATACTCTTGCATGATGTCGCCGTAGGAGACCTGATCGGGACCACCGATCTCGAAGATGTCGCTGGGGCCGTCGGGCAATTCCATCGCGGCCAGCAAGTAGCTCAGCAAATCTTCAATCGCAATCGGCTGCGCCGGCGTGGAGACCCATCTGGGGCAGATCATCACCGGAAGTTTTTGCACCAGGGTTCGAATCAGTTCAAACGACAAGCTGCCGGAGCCGATCACGATCGATGCGCGGAACTCGATGACTTGAGCACCGGACTCGCGCAGGATTGATCCGACCTCTTGCCGACTGCGCAGGTGCTTTGAGAGTTGCTGCTGTTCGTTCCCCAAGCCGCCGAGATAGATGATGCGCCGCACACCGGTCCGTTTTGCGGCTTCGGCAAAGTTGCGAGCGGCGAGGCGATCCTCGTCCTCGAAATCCTTGCCGGTCCCCATCGAATGCACGAGATAGAACGCGGTTACGACTCCTTCGAATGCAGTCAGCAGCGTCTCTGGCTGCAACACGTCACCGGCGACGACTTCCGTTTCGGAGCCAACTCGCGACTGCAAGAACTCCGGTCGCCGAGCCACGCAACGAATCTTGTGCCCGCGCTGTTCGAGCAGCGGAATCAGCCGTCCGCCGACATAGCCCGTGCCGCCAGTAACAAGAATTCGCGAGCCAGTAGACATCAGTTTGATCTCAACGACGGACTGGATTTCCAAACTCGCTCAACGCGAAAACACCTCAACCACATGACCGCGTACCGGCACGGGAATTAACAATGACGAGTTCACTCGTGAAACAGCGTCGTGCGAGCGGCTTCTGAGATGGCGACAACAGCCGGATGCTTCAGTCTTTTCTCGACAGAGACGGCGTAGAAACGTTCTCTCAACGTATCCTCGCGGCCGACAACGGCAACGTGGTACATCCGTTTGACATCGACCTCGACAGCAGTGGGGGCCGCGAACAATCCGTCACCGAACTGGCCGAAGGCTTTGAGGAGCGCGCTGTCGGCAAACTCGCCGCGAATCCTCGGACGAATGCCCAGCGTGTCGAACCACTGGTCCAACAAACGTCGCAGCGCGGCGTTGCCCGAGGGCATCAGAAACGGGGCACCGTTCAGGGACTCGGGAAACCCCTTGCGATACTGGCGAGCCAGCTCCTCCGTTCCGAAGAACGTCACGCCGCATTCGCCCAGTAGATGGTTGAACGCCCGAAAACCGAGTCGCGGGTTGGCGGGACTGTCGCTCAGCACGAGGTCGAGTTCGTGCAGAGCGAGCTGTGCCAGCAGTCGATCCGGTTCGCCGTCGAGACAGGTGACATGCACCTCATCGGGGAGACGCAAGGCCGGTTCGAGCAGTCGATGCACGATCAACTTGGGGAGCGCGTCGGACACTCCCACGACGACCCGCACGGCGCGTCCGGTGGGCCGACTTTTAAGCGTGTCCTGCAACTCGCGGCCCAGCGAAAAGATCTCGTCGGCGTAACGATAGACCGTGCGTCCCGTCTCGGTCAGCACGAGATTACGGCCGGATCGCTTGAACAGCGCCGTCTTGAGCGACTTCTCCAACGCGCGAATCTGACCGCTGATGGTGGGCTGCGCCAGATGGAGTTGCTGGCACGCCTTGGCCACGCTCCCCTCGCGGGCCACGACCCAGAAATAGAGCAGATGGTGATAATTGAGCCACTCCATGCGCAAATCTCCTTTCATCGGTTATCCCGATGGAACACAGTCAAACAATCTATTTGTACGTCATTCGGCTCAGGTGTACAAATCTCGCGTCACACGAACGGTCGATGGAGTTGAGGCGACTCCCCGCGGGCAACCGCCGGCGCGACCGATGGGCTGGGAACTCGGGGAAGGGAGGCGGAGCGATGTTGGTCCTCACCAGGAAGGTCGGAGAGCGAATCGCGATTGGCGAGAATCAGGAGGTCGTGGTGACAGTGGTCGCCCTTGGCGGCGGTCGCGTACGGTTGGGGTTTGAGGCTGACGCTTCGATTCCGGTTCATCGCATTGAACCGGACAAAAAAGTGACCCCGACCGAGTTCGGTCATCCGTTTCAGGAGACACACCATGTTGTGGGATCTGCACACTAGCGGCGTCGAGATCGAGAATGAGCTAAGGATGCACATTGATCGGCGTTTGAACTTTGCCTTGTCGCGGTTCGGCTCGCGCGTCTTGAAGACGGTTGTTTACCTGACCGACAATAACGGCCCCAAGGGAGGCATCGACAAGTCGTGTTTGATTGTTGTTCGACTGCGCGGTCTGGGTGAAGTGATTGCCGAGGTGGTCGATACCGACTGGCCCGTGACAGTCGATCGGGCGACGACGCGTATCGGTCACACTGTCAGTCGCGGGTTGGAGCGCCAGCGGGGATCGTTCCGGGAGCCGGTCGGGTATAGATAGAGCCTTGCGACGGATGCCGAGCTGGACGACACGAACCGGGAAGGGGGATCACAATGACGAAACCACCCATTCCACCGAACGTCCTCGACGAGCTGATTCGCTGGTTGTCTCAACAGTCGAAACCTCGGGACTCAGACACACAGGCCGATGGCTCGACGAGTGCCGATCGTGCAGAAATCGATACGGCCCGGGCGACCGTCCGGCGGGCGGTCAAGAGACGCATCCTGTATGGATTGATGAAAAGATTTGATGTTGATGAAAGACTTTTATCTATCCAAACTGAAATAGGAGTCGGTCGTGACATCGGATTTGTTTCAAGCGATTCAAGCGAACTTGTTGTCGCCAGCGGTGCTGTTTTTTCTGCTCGGCGTGTTCGCGACGCTGTCAAAGAGCGACCTCAAATTTCCGGAACCTTTGTATCTGGGGCTGACAATCTATCTCCTCACGGCGATCGGCTTCAAAGGGGGCGTCGCGATTTCCAACGCTGGACTGGCCGCCGTGTGGTTGCCGGCGCTGGCAGCGATTGTGCTCGGCACGCTGATCCCGCTGTGGTGTTATCCCGTGCTGCGGTTTCTTGGTCGCTTGTCGCCGGTCGATTCGGCGGCGATCGCCGCGCATTACGGTTCAGCCAGCGCAGTGACGTTCATCGCGGCGACAAACTTTCTCAAGTCGCTCGATCAGCCGTATGAGGAATTCGCGTCCGCGTTTCTGGCAGTGATGGAGTCTCCCGCGATCATCGTCGGTGTCGTGCTCGGCAAGTTGGCGAATCAAAAGCCCGGCGAGTCATTTGGTCCGACGTTGAAGGCTGCTCTGCACGAAGCGTGTCTCGGTCGAAGTGTGATCCTGCTGGTTGGGTCGATGCTGATCGGATTCCTGTCCGGCCAACGCGGCTATGAGGCGACCGCCGGGTTCTTCGTCGCTCCGTTTCAAGGAGTGCTCGCGTTGTTCTTGCTCGAGATGGGCATGGTGGCCGCTCGGCGATTCGGCGATTTGCGAAAAGTCGGAGCCTTTCTGGTCGTCTTCGGGATCACGATGCCGATTCTTAACGGAGCGATCGGTGTTGCCTTGGGGCAGTTCGTCGGCCTGAGCCTGGGCGGCGCGACGCTGCTGGGTGTGCTGGCCGCAAGTGCCTCGTACATCGCCGCACCCGCTGCTGTGCGTTTGTCGTTGCCCGACGCCAGTCCGACGCTGTACCTCACGTCGGTACTCGCGATCACGTTCCCGTTCAACATCACCATCGGTTTGCCAATCTACTATGAAATCGCCAAATGGCTGTTTGGAGTCTCGCAATGAAACTGCATTCCATGAAGCTGGTGACAATTGTCTGCGAAGCTCTGGCACGTGCGCCCGTGACAGCACTGCTGCATGAGGTTGGTGCCCACGGCTACACGCTGTTCTCGGTCGAGGGCGTCGGCGCCCAGGGCTCGCGCGTGGCCGACATCGAGGAGTTCGCGAACATCCAAATCGAGATCGTGCTGCCGCCGGAGACCGCTTTGAAATTGATGGGCCGATTGGAACAAGAGTTCTTCACCCGCTTCGCGATGATCGCCTATCTGACAGACATCGAGGTGATTCGCAGTGCGAAGTTTTGACTCGACCCGTCTGTCCTTAACTGCTTAAACACAGCCGGAGAAGGCGCAGCGGCAACCAAGTGGCGGGACGACTCTTCGTTGAGGATCATCGAACTGAGGAATTGGGACGATATGACAGGTGAACTAACTGAGATGGACCAGAAGCGGCTGACAGAAACGTTTGAGCGTCTGGTGCGGTCGAGTGGCAGTGCGATTGAGCATACCGCCCTGAGTCGGGCGATCAGCGAGGCTGTGGCTGCGACGCCGGGCGAGATTGATTCCGACTGGTCGCGCTGGTTTCTCGATGCCGGTCGGGCGGTGGGCTTGAAGTTCGACGAGTTCACTGCGCCGGCGGAAGGGGCGTTCGATCTCGCGGGATCGGGGGTGAGTCTGCTGACGTGGCATGTTCCCTCTCAACGCTTCTTGCTCGTCTCGCATGAGGGTCGCGGTCGTGTGCAGCATGTCTGGAGCGAGTCGATGGCGGCGGGATCGAGATCATCGCCGCGCCGCCTAGCGAAACTGGTCGCGAATGGCGAGCGTGCCCAAGCGGTTCGCTGGATTGCCGTCGGCGCGGGCCGTCTGCAACACGAAGATCATCTGCACCATGACGATCACTCGCACGGCCATCATCCGACGCCGCTGGCTCGCTTCTGGCAGATGATGAAACCCGAAATGAGCGACCTCGGCGTGTTGCTGGTGATCGGCCTGGTGATCGGACTTCTGGCGATGGCCGTACCGATTGCAGGCCAACAGTTGGTGAGGACGGTCACGTTTGGAACGCTCTATCAACCGATGATCATCTTGTCGTTGATGCTGTTGTTGTTCCTCGCCTTTATGGGTGCCTTGCAGGCGTTGAACGTGTTCGTCGTGGAATTGATCCAGCAACGGTTGTTCGCCCGCACCGTGGCAGACCTTTCTCTGCGGCTGCCTCGCACCGATTACAGAGCCTTGAGGCAGGCGAACGGGCCGGAACTCATCAACCAGTTTCTCGACATTGCCACCGTTCAGAAAGTGGTCGCCGGATTCTTGGTCGATGGTTTGTCGCTCGTGCTGACGACGGTGATCGGCATGGCGCTGCTGGCCTTCTATCACCCGTTCCTCCTCGGGTATGACCTGCTGCTGCTGGCGCTGCTGCTGTTCGGGGTTCTGGTGTTGGGACGCGGCGGAACAAGAACGGCCATCCGCGAATCGATCGAGAAGTATCGCGTTGTCGCGTGGCTGGAGGAGGTCGCCCGTTGTCCGATCGCGTTTCGACAGGCGGGCGGAGCGGATTTCGCTCTGGCTCGCGCGGATCGGCTGACGGCGGATTACCTGGCCGCGCGGCGCAATCACTTCCGCGTGCTGCTCCGTCAGATGCTGAGTCTGTTCGTCATTCAAGCCCTTGCCATCACGACGCTGCTCGGTTTGGGAGGCTACCTGGTCATGCACGAGCAACTGACGCTCGGCCAGTTGGTCGCGGCCGAATTGATCGTGACGATGATCATCGGATCGTTCGCCAAACTGGCCAAGCACATCGAGGGGTTTTTCGATCTCATGGCAGCCATGGACAAGCTCGGACATCTGGCCGATCTGCCGTTGGAGCGATTCGGGAATTCGTTGCGCATCATGGCTGACGCGCCGTTGGTGGAGGTCCGTTCCGCGCGGTTTCGGCCACTGTCAGAGGAGTCTCGCGACGCGAGCGGGTTTGCGAATGAGGCCGGTTTACTCAGCATCGCGGCTGGTCAACACTGCGCCGTGCTGGGAGAAAACGGCTCCGGCAAGAGCCATCTGGCCGACTTGCTGTACGGATTGGAATCGTCCACCGATGGCCTGATGTTGCTTGGCGGCTGCAATGTGCGCGAACTGGTTCCCGACGCGTTGAGGCGGCATGTCGCGCTGGTTCGCAATGTGGAGGTGTTGGCTGGTTCGCTGGACGAGAACGTCCATCTGGGCCGCACTGATGTTGATGACGCCGCGATTCGAGAAGCATTGCTGACCGTCGGCCTTCAGCAGGAAGTGGCCACGCTTCCCGACGGGCTTCGCACCGAGTTAACCAGCACCGGCTGGCCGCTGTCCGATTCACAGCAGGTTCGTCTGATGATCGCCCGTGCCATCGCGGGCCATCCAAAACTACTGGTGATCGACGGACTGCTCGATGGTCTTCCGGACGATTTGCTCGATCCCCTGCTCTCCGGGCTGCAAAACATTCGCGCGACGTGGACGCTGCTCGTGCTGACCGGACGGCACGATCTGGCCACGCGACTGCCTCGAACTGTGAAGCTGATCGCGCATTAAGGTTCCTCCGACCCACATTCCACCCATCACCATTCCGCCCACCTGACTTGAAGGGCATGACCACCATGACCACCATGACAAGCACGCTGACAACCACCGCCCCCGATTTGAGGCACATCGTCCTCGAACGCACCTTCCCCGCGCTGCGGCTGACGCATTCGTCGCGGTTCGCTCGGCGGCTGGCTCGCATTCTGTTGTTGTCATTAACGGTCGCCATCGTCGGGATGGTGTTCGTGCCTTGGCAACAGACGGCGGCGGGCAGGGGACAGGTGGTCGCCTTCGATGCCAACCAGCGGCATCAGGACGTGGACGCCCCCATATCGGGCCGCATCGTCAACTGGCAACCGAGCCTCGTCGAGGGGGCGATGGTCAAGGAAGGGGACCGGTTGTTCGACATCGAAGTCATCGACACCGAACTCCGCAGACAGATGGAGTTGCAACTGGCGGCGACCGAGCGGAAGCTGGCGGCGGATAAGACGATCGTCAACGCCTACTTTGAGAACGTTCAAGCCTTCCGGGATGTGAAGGAGCAGATTGTGCTGGCGGCCGAAGAGTTCATCAAGGTGGCCGAACAAAAATTGCTGGCCGAGGAAGAAGGACTCAAGGCGGCACGGGCGGTGGCCGAGCAGTCGGAGAAGGATCGCGTGCGAAGAAAGGAGCTGCTCGATCAGAAGGTCGGCTCGCAGTTCGACTGGGAACGCGCGGTGCGTCAGGCCGAGGAGGCAAACGCCAAGGTGGCACAGTCTCGCGCCTACGTGAGTGCCGCCGTGAACGAACTGACGGCAAAGAAGGCCGAACTGGTTGCGAAGACGCGCGAGGCGCAGGCCAAGATTGACAGTTCGACCGCCGTTTACGAAAAGTCCAAGGGTGACTTTGCTGCCACGGAAAAGGAAATTGCCGATATTGCGGCCAAGCTGACGATGCAAAGGCAGTCGGTTCTCGCGCCGCAGGACGGTTACATCTTCAAGTTGAAGGTCTCTCAGGGAGGACAGATCGTTTCGCAGGGAACGTCGCTGCTGGAACTGGTTCCCTCGTCGCCGGATCGGGCGGTCGCCATCAAGGTCGATGGCAACGATGCACCGCTGGTCTCGACGAAGGATGTACAGGGCAGGCCCCGCAGGGTCCGGTTGCAGTTCGAGGGCTGGCCCGCCGTGCAGTTCTCGGGCTGGCCGTCGGCGGCGGTCGGAACGTTCGGCGGCATCGTGTCGGTTGTTGACTCGACGGACGACGGGCAGGGGAAGTTCCGAGTCCTGATCCTGCCCGACCCCGACGAACCGGCCTGGCCAAACGAAATGATCCTGCGGCAGGGAGTCCGGGCCAACGGTTGGGTGCTGCTGGATGAAGTTCCCCTCGGCTGGGAAGTGTGGCGACAGTTGAACGGATTTCCTCCCGTCGTGGCGATGGACGAGCCCAAAAAAGACGGCGAGAAACTGTTGCGAGGCAAGAAATGATCGACCGGCGCATCGTCGCCCTGCTGCTGTTGCCAGCGCTGCTGACGGGCTGCCGGTCCGCTCGCTCGTTCCTCACTCGGGACGATGCCGGACGCAGTCCGACCAGTCGCATTGAAGCCCGCGCTGGATCGGCAACAACTGCCACGCCGCGCGAGCCATCCGTCGCAGCGACTGACGAAGCAACCACAGAATCGAGCGGCATCGTCACCGTATCCCTGAGCGAAGAGACGAAGTCTGTCGAGCAGTTGCCCCCCGAGTTCGAGGGCCAGTTGGAGGGGAAGCCTCCCGTCGAAGCAGGCCGCGTCGAAATAGAGCCTCTGCAACTGAACAACGTCGTTCAGTCGATCCATGCCTCGTACCCGCTACTGCAAATTGCGATCTATGGCCGCAACATCGCGGCGGGCGAGCAACTGTCGGCGGAAGGGGCGTGGGACTTGAAGCTCAAGGCCGACGCCAACAACGCGCCGCTCGGCTATTACAAGACCTATCGCCACGGCGTCGGCTTCGAGCAACCGACGATGTGGGGCGGCGAGGTCTTCGGCGGCTACAAGCTCGGCCGGGGGAGCTTCGAGCCGTGGTATGGCAACCGCGAAACGAACGACGGCGGTGAGTTCGGCGCGGGCATCCGCGTTCCCCTCGCGCAGAACCGGGCCATCGACGAACGCCGGGCCACGCTCTGGAAGGCGACCTACGGCGTCGGTGCCGTCGAGCCGTTCATCCAGGCGCAGATCATTGAGTTCATCCGCGCCGGCTCGTACGCCTACTGGGACTGGGTCGCGGCGGGTCTCAACCTGCGGATCTCGCGGCAGTTGCTCGACCTCGCACAACAGCGGGACGCTCAGATCGAGGGGCAGGTCAAAGCAGGAGCGCGCCCCGAATCGCTGCTCATCGACAACCACCGCCTGATCGTCTCGCGCGAGGTCAAGCTGATTGACGCCGAACGCAAACTGCAAAGCACCGCGATCAAGCTGTCACTGTTTCTACGAACGCCCGACGGCCAGCCGGTCATTCCCACCGAGGACCAACTGCCGGCCGGATTCCCGCAGGCATCCGCCGTGGCCACGGACAAGCTGCCGTTCGATGTGGCCGAGGCACTCGCGCGCCGACCCGAACTGACCGAACTCGACTTTCAGCACCGCATGGCCCAGGTCGATTGGCAGCATGCTCAAAACCAAACGCTTCCCGAACTCGATGCGACTCTGTGGAACGCGAAAGATGTCGGCGGCTGGACGGACTCCAAGGGAACCAAGACTCCGTACCAAGCCGAGGCGGGGTTGAACTTCTCCGTCCCGCTGCAACGTCGCAAGGCACTCGGCAAGATCGCGGCGGTCGAAGGGAAGCTGGTCCAGATCGCGACGAAGCGCAAGTTTTCCGAAGACAAGATCGCGACCGAGGTGCAGAACGCGGTGATCACCATCGACGCCGCCTATCGCTCGATCGCCAAGGCCCACGAGAGCGTGAAGCTCAACGAACAGATGCAGCAGTTTGAAGTCGTGAAGCTCGACAAGGGAGACAGCGATCTGCTGCTGCTCAATCTGCGCGAGGCGGCCACGTTCGACGCCCGCGTGGTCGAGATCGAAGCCCTGCTGCACTACTTCGAGTCGCAGGCCGACTACCGCGCCGCACTCGCGCTGGATGCCGCCGATTTCGGATTCCCAGGCAGGGCAGGAGAGCCTACGCCACCAATCGTTCCCGGACCGGACCTGTTGCCCGTCCCCTAACTGTCGAAACGGCAGGCATCGGCCTGATCTCAAAGAGGAAATAAACACGGGCCGCTTCAACGCGAAGACACCTGAGCCGAACGGCGGCTCAGGTGTCCTCGCGGAGACGGCTGGGAACTCCGAGAAGCCCCAGCACAGGGCATCACACTCGATCAACCTTACTTGCGGCCGGCAGTTTGAACCATCGTGTACGTCACGCGACCAGAAGTCGGGCAGACGTGAGCGACGTACTGAGCCTTTGCCGGAGTCACATGAGATGTCTTGGCCGTCGCGGCTGGCGGCAGCATGACACTGTCGATCACATGGATGACTCCGTTCGAGGCGTCGATGTCGGTTGCAACCAGACCGGCACCGTTGATGGTCGCCGCACCATTCTTCATCGCGGCGGTCAACATGCCGCCTTGCACTGTCTTGAGTTCCTTCTTGTTCAGCACGTCGCCGGAGAACACCCGACCGGGCACAACGTGGAAGGTCAGGATCGCCGCCAGCTTCTCTTTGTTCTCTGGCTTGAGCAGGCTCTCCACCGTACCGGCCGGCAGCTTGGCAAACGCTTCGTCCGTCGGAGCGAACACGGTCAGGGGCTTGTCACCAGACAGCACTTCGACCAACCCGGCGGCCTTCGCAGCGGCGAGCAACGTCTTGAACGTCCCCGCTTTGGAAGCCGTTGCCGGAATGTTGTCCGCTGACGGCAGAATCACTTGGTCGATGACATGAATGATCCCGTTCGAGCAGTGCATGTCGGCCGTCACCACGGTCGCTTGATCGACTCGCACGTTGCCCTCTTCGACCTTGATGTTCACTCGCTGACCATTCACGGTCGCGGCCGCATCCAACTTCACGACCTGAGCCGCCGCCACTTTGCCGGCCACGACGTGATACGTCAGCACCGACACGAGCTGACCCTTATTCTCCGGCTTCAGCAACGTCTCCACTGTTCCGGGCGGCAACTTGGCAAACGCTTCGTCCGTCGGAGCGAAGACCGTAAACGGTCCCTTGCCTTGCAGAGTTTCGACCAATCCACCGGCTTTCAAAGCCGCTGCCAACGTCTTGAACGAACCCGCCTCGACCGCAGTCGTGACGATGTCCTTCTCGGCGGCATTCGCGGTCGTGACCGATCCTTGGGCCACACCAATTGCGGCCATCGCCGCGACACTCAGGAAAAACCTTCGATTCAACATGACACTCTCTCCGTGCTGGGGTTTTTTGACCTGCCGATGCCAACCGACTCTCGATCGATCACTCAGCAAATCGTGCAAATCGTTCATACCAAGCAGACCGGAAAGACTTCAAAGGCTTAACTCAGAATCTTTCCAGATTCCGATTCTCTTTTCGGATTCCCGTGCAGGTGCGACTCGACAAACCAGAGTTTCTTATCCAGCTCGCGCGAGACCTCGGTGAACAGGTCGGCGGTGTCGGCGTCATCAAGTTCGACGGCTCGGTCGATTGAGACACGGATCGTTTTTCCGACGCTCGCCATCGACGTGGACAGTGCGTCAACGTGATCGCGTCCGGCGACGATCTCCACCGGGTAGGCCGGCAGTGTGGTGCGGCGGCCCACCACATTGATGGTCCCTTCCACCTGGCCGCCGAGTGCCGCGATTCGCTCGGCCGCGGTGTCTGCGAAGGCAGCCGCGTCCGCCGCGATGGTGTCGAACAACTCGTGCAGAGCGATGAAGTTCGGCCCCTTCACATTCCAATGTGCCTGCTTCGCTTGAAGCTGCAAGTCGATCAGTTCCGCCAGGGCTTGATTGAGAAGCACTGCCAGCGGAATGCGTTTCAATTCTGGCAGATCGTTTTTTGTCGCGTGCATGATCGGATTTCCTGTTGGTGTTTGGCGGAATTCTTTTCCGGGCTGATCGACTGGGGGAGTTTTCAGTTCCGGTTCTCAGGATGGTCTGAGGCGATGGTGGAAATGAATGTGGATCTGAATTCGTCGTTCCAATACGGCGTGCATCGTCATCTCCTCGGTCTGAAGTTCGTCGTTTTGCAGTGCGGGACGTTTCTGCCGCCGCACACAATGGATGATTTGACCGTTTCTGTGTCAAGGAGACAACAGGCAAAGCAGAGGACACCGCTGGATTATCCAAAATATACCAATGTAACTGGAGGACCGGCCTGGCGGCCGTGGTCCATGAGTTTAATAAACTGGACGTTTTGAATGTTTTGTTGTTGGCTTACTGGTCGAGTTGCGGTATGATCGGACAGTGTTGAGGAAACGCGGGAGAAGAACAGCCAGGCATTGAGAACAAGTATTGAAGAGCTGCTTGTTTCACCCAAAGCTGGTTTCCAAGGCGATGGTCAACTGGCCGCATCAACCTGTTTTCAAGGAGGAAGTGAAATGCTTGTGCTAACTCGGAAGACCGACCAGGAAATCGTGATCGCTGGCAACATTCGAGTCAAAGTGCTGGAAGTTCGTGGAAGCCAAGTGCGCCTGGGGATTGTGGCCCCGAAGGAAATCAGCGTTCACCGCGCCGAGGTGCATGCGGCCGTAGGCTGGGAACTCTTGCCGTCGTTCTGCGAAAATCCAAAAACGGACGGGCAAGAGTGTTCATGCTCCATTTAGAGATGTCCCGTTCAGTGCCTCACACTTCGATTGGCTTTCATGAATCAGCTTCTTTCACCCAAACAAGTGGCCGCAGCGATCGGGGCCAGCGAGTCGTCGCTGAAGCGATGGTGCGATCAAGGGCTGTTGACGACCGTCAAGACGGCTGGTGGACATCGGCGGATTCCGGTTCAGGAAGTCTTGCGATTCGTGCGCGAGCAAAATCATGCGGTTGTCGAACCGCGAATCCTGGCGATGCCGGCGTCCGACAATCGCAAGGCGCGGCGGATTGAAAACTGTGCCGAGCGGATGGCCGAGGGACTGCTCGGTAACAATGAACAAGCTTGCCGCGCGATCGTGTTCGATTTGTTTCTGGTCGGTCAGCCGTTGAGTCAGATTTTCGACGAAGTCATCGCCGTGGCGTTTCGGACGATCGGTGAGAAATGGGAATGCCACGAAGCCGATGTCTATCAAGAGCGTTGTTCGTGTCAGATCGCGCTGCGAATCCTGCACGAACTGCGGTCGATGCAGACGCCGCCGAACTCTGGTCTCGTCGCGCTGGGGGCGACCATTGAAGGGGATCAATACTCGCTGCCGGTGACGATGTCCGAGATCGTGCTCCGCTCGGTTGGCTGGAATGCGCAGTTGCTCGGTTCGTCGATCCCGTTTGATTCGGTGGCGAAGGCCATCCAACAGCTCAAACCAGAAATGTTCTGGCTGAGCGTTTCGTTCGTTCCGGACGAATCGGCGTTCATCGCCGGATTCAATCGCCTGTTCGAGGCTGCGTCCAAGACCAACACCGCTGTCGTTGTTGGCGGCCGAGCGTTGACGACGGAGATTCGGACTCGGCTTCGATATTCCGCCTTCTGCGACACGATGCGGCATCTCGAAGAGTTCGCCAAAACATTGCGTCGGCAAGCCGAGGTTATTCCCAAGAAGACTCGCAAGCCACGAAAGAAAGTGTGAGCACCAATGACATTCGCCCGATTCGAATTCCCCGTAGCCACGTTCACCAGAACGTGGGTTGTCATGTGTCTGGCCCACGTTTTGGTGAACGTGGCTACGACCGTGCTCGCCGCCGATCCAACCGCGACGTGGCCGCAATGGCGCGGTCCGTTGCGCGATGGGCAGGCAGCAACGACGCCCGCTTGGCCGGATCGCGTCGATGAGGCGACGCTCGCTCGGAAATGGCGTGTCGAACTGGGGCCGAGCTATTCCGGGCCGATCGTTGCTGATGATCGAGTCTTCGTCACGGAGACTCGCGGCAAGAAGACGGAAGTCGTGCAGGCGTTGTCGCGAGCCGACGGCAAAGTCTTGTGGACTGCCGAGTGGCCGGGAGCGACATCGGTTCCGTTCTTCGCGTGGGAGAACGGCGAATGGATTCGTGCGACTCCGGCGTTTGACGGAGAATCGTTGTTCGTCGCCGGGATGCGTGATGTGCTGGTCTGTCTCGACGCGGCGAATGGCAAGGAACGCTGGCGGGTTGATTTCGTTGAGCGATTCAAATCGCCGTTGCCGACGTTTGGATGCGTGTCGTCGCCGCTCGTCGATGGCGAGCATGTTTACGTTCAGGCCGGAGCCTCGTTCGTGAAGCTCAACAAGCGAAGCGGCGAGACGGTTTGGCGATCGCTGGAAGATGGCGGCGGCATGAACGGCAGCGCGTTCTCGTCCCCCATGAAAGCGACGATCGCCGGACAGCTGCAGTTCTTGGTTCAGACTCGCGAACGGCTGGCGGGCGTCGATGAAGCTGACGGCAAGGAACTCTGGTCGCAGAAGATCGAAGCCTTTCGCGGCATGAACATCCTCACGCCGGTGGTTTTCGGGGACGCCATCTTCACGAGCACCTACGGCGGCAAGTCGTGGCTGTTCGATCTGGCCAGAAGCGGCGATGCAACCGCAACAGACAAGAAGATGTCCGTGACTGAACGTTGGCAGAACAAGACGCAAGGCTACATGTCTACGCCAGTCGTCATCGACGGCCACGTTTACACGCATTTGAAGAATCAGCGTTTCGCCTGCATCGAACTCGCGACTGGAAAGGAGCGTTGGGTCACGACTCCGTTCGGCAAGTATTGGAGCCTCGTCGCGCAAGGCCAGAAGATTCTGGCTCTCGACGAACGCGGCGACTTGTTGCTGATCAATGCCAATCCAGAGAAGTTCGAATTGCTCGGCCAGCGGCATGTCAGCGAATCACCAACGTGGGCGCATCTGGCGGTCTGCGGCGACGAAGTTTTCGTTCGAGATCTCAAAGGGCTGACGGTCCATCGCTGGCCAACAACCGCTGCCACGAAAGGCTCCGCCAATGCCGAATGACCACACGGGCGAACGGGGAATCCTGCCGCTTCTCGTCACACTCATTCTCGGAATGTGCCAATGTTCTGTGAGTTTCGGCGACGAACTCATCTCGGGCGTAACGGCACGCGCGACGAGCGAGCAGGTCAAAGGGTTGTTCTCGGCTCAGAATGTTTGCGCGGATCGCGGGCTGAGTGACAATGGGCGAGGCGATGGATCGAGAAAGCTGACGACCAACGGATACGCCGAAGGTGGCAATTGTTGGCAGTCGGCATACGTTGCTCGCGGGGCCGATGAGTCGCCGATCATTGAGTTTGATCTCGGCAAGATCGAGACGGTTGAGAAGTTCCATGTCTGGAATCAGAACGGTGCGCCGCATCGCGGGTTCAAACACGTCAGCGTGATCGTGTCAGGCGACGGCAAAGTTTGGCGTGCGATCCGGCAACGATTTGAGTTCGCGAAAGCTCCGAAGAGCGATGATTATCTCGGCGAGGATTATGCCTTTGACCCACCAGTCACGGCGCGTTTCATTCGATTTCACTGCGACGCCACGCATCGCACCGGCGGGCAGCCGGACTTAGCAGGGCTTGGGAAAGTGCGGTTTTATCACAGCCAAGTTCCCCAGAACGCGGTGTCTGAGAAAGATCAAGTCCACACTCTGGCGAGTGTGGCAATCGGAAGCGGCTTCATTGATGTCACTGCCGCTCCGTATTTCGCGAAAGGAGACGGTGTCGCCGACGACACTGCCTCGATTCAACGTGCGATCGACGATTGGCAGGGACAGCATCGAACGATTTGGCTGCCGGCGGGGACGTATCTCGTCACGAAGTCGTTGCGTTACAAGCCGGGAGTTGGCAACGGGTACAACAATGTTCGCGGAGCAGGTCGCGAGCGAACAACGCTGCGATTGCAGGACGCGACATTCACCGATGCCGGCACGCCTCAGCCGGTTTTGCCGCTCGGCTTCAACGGTCGCGAGGACGGCAAGGGAGTTCATGCCGACTGGTTCAACTGCAATGTGGCCGATCTGACGATCGACACCGGTAAGGAGAATCCCGGAGCAAACGGGTTGCAGTACTACTCAAACAATGTCGGCAGTTGCCGCGATGTCACCATTCGATCCGGCGATGGAACTGGGGTGATCGGACTCGATCTGGGTTATGCCGATCAGAACGGCCCGCTGCTCGTGAAGAATGTGTTGGCCGACGGATTCGCCATTGGCCTGAAGACCGGAGCGACGGTCAACAGTCAGACGCTCGAACATGTGACTGTCTTGAATGCTTCCAAAGTTGGCTTTGAGAATCACGGCCAATGCCTGTCGATTCGGGGACTGAAAGTGACCGGTCCGTCGCCCGCATTCGTCAGCCACTTCGGAGTCGTCGCGCTGATCGACTCCGAGCTACACGGCACAGGTTCGGCGGGTGGACATCCCGCGATCACGACCGGCGAGACACTGTTCGCTCGCAACATCAAAACGAGCGGCTTCAAACTGGCCATCGAAAACAAACGCCAGAAGAACAACCCGACGACAAATGCCGACGGTCCAAACGTCAGTGAATGGGTTTCGACTCCACCGCTGAGTTTGTTCGAGACGCAGACGCCGCGCTCGCTCAACCTACCGATTCACGAAGCACCGGATGTTCCTGCCGACGATCCCGCAACTTGGGCGAACGTTTGCTGCTTCCGAAACCTCGACGATCCAGACGACTCACCGTCGATTCAGCGTGCCATCGACTCCGGTGCGACGACGGTTTACTTCCCGTCGGGAGCGCAGTTCTTCATCAGTCGGCCGATTGAACTGCACGGCCCAACCCGACGCATCATCGGGCACTTCGCGGGTATCCACTCGGTCAAGACCGCGAAACGAGACGATGCGAAAGACGCTGCCGAGGAAACAAAGCCGCATCTGCGGATCGGAGACGGACCGTCTCCGGTCGTCATCGTGCAGGACTTGATTGGCGAACTCGACATTCAGCACGCCTCAAAGCGGACGCTCGTCGTGAAGAACGGGCAGGGAATCGGCGGCACGCTGAACGGTGGCGGAGACTTGTTCATCGAAAACGTTGTCGCCGATTGGACATTCGAGAACGGTCGCGTCTGGGCGAGACAGTTCAACAACGAGCGGCTCGGCACGCATATCCTCAACAAGCAAGCGACGCTTTGGATTCTGGGCCTTAAGACCGAACGCGGCGGCACGCTTATCGAAACTCAATCCGGCGGACAAACAGAACTCATCGGTGGCCTGAGCTACACGACGAATCACGGCAAACTGGCTCCGATGTTTGTGAGCACCGACGCTCGCGTCAGTTACACAATCGGCGAGGTCTGTTACTCAGGAGAGCCGTACACGCAACTCGTGCAAGAAACGAGAAAGAGCGAAACGAAGCTCCTTAAACGCGGTGAGACACCGCTGCGACCCTCCTTTTTGCAGGGCAGTGAAATCCCTTTGTTTGTTGGCGGCACGGAACCGCTCACCAAATAGCATCGCGACGAAAGCTCTGGATTCCTCATGAAGATCGCGATCATCGGAGCAGGGATTTCCGGGCTGACGGCGGCGTATCGGCTCAGTCCCGCGCATGAAGTCACCCTGTTCGAGGCGAACGACTATCTCGGCGGGCACACGAACACGGTCGAGGTCGAATGGGACGGCGAGCGGCGCGCGATCGACACGGGGTTCATCGTCTTCAACGATTGGACGTATCCGAATTTCATCGCGTTGTTGGACGAACTCGGCGTCTGTTCACAGCCGACCTCAATGAGTTTCAGCGTGCGATGCGATGCGGCGAACTTGGAGTACAACGGCTCGTCATTGAACGGACTGTTTGCTCAGCGGCGTAATCTGTTGCGGCCGAGTTTTTATCGAATGCTGGCCGACATCATGCGGTTCAATCGAGACACTCCCGAATTGGTCCTGAGTCGCCCGGCGACCGATGAAACCACTGTCGGCGAGTTTCTGACGCGGCATCGTTATTCCCGCGAGTTTGCCGAGCATTATCTGCTGCCGATGGGGGCGGCAATCTGGTCGTGCCCGATGGGAACTTTTGAAAACTTCCCGATCCGGTTCATTGTCGAGTTCTACAAGAATCACGGTTTGCTCAGTGTTCGGAACCGGCCAACCTGGCGCGTCATCGAAGGTGGCTCGCGAAATTATGTCGCGAAGATGGCCGAGCGGTTTCGAGATCGAGTTCGGCTGAGCACGCCCATCGAACAAGTTCGTCGGTCGGTGAGTGACGTGCTCATCGTTCCGAAAAACAGCCCGCCGGAAAGTTTCGATCACGTTGTCTTCGCGTGTCACAGCGACCAAGCCTTGCGAATGCTGGCCGATCCGACCGCGACCGAACGCGCCGTGTTGTCCGAGTTTCCGTACGGGCGAAACATCGCCGTGCTGCACACCGACAGAAGCGTCTTGCCGAAGCGACGGCGAGCGTGGGCGAGTTGGAACTATCGCGTCAGCGGCCAGTCACCGAGAGCCGGTGTGTCGTCGAGCAACTCCGAGCAGGCGGCGACGGTGACGTACCAGATGAATCTGCTGCAACACCTGCGGTCGCGGCATGACTTCAACGTGACGCTCAACAGCGACGAGCAGATTGACCCGGCGAAAGTTCTGCGGCGATTCGAGTATCACCATCCGATCTTCACAGTTCGCCGAGCGGCGGCGCAGGCTCGGCATCGGGAATTGATCAACGTCAACCGGGCGTCGTTCTGCGGCGCGTATTGGGGAAACGGATTTCACGAGGATGGTGTCGTGAGTGCGCTGCGAGTTTGCGAGTCGTTGCTGCCGAAGGAGGCTCGTTCATGAGAAGCTGCCTCTACGAAGGGACCGTTCGTCATCGCCGCTTCATGCCGGTCGAGCATTCGTTCGGGTATTCGTTGTTCCTCGTTTACGTCGATCTCGCCGAAATGGAATCGTTGTTTGGACGGCGAGGGTTGTGGTCCACTCGCTGGCCCGCGTTGGCGAGATTTCGCCGAGCCGATTATCTCGGCGATGCGGCGCGGCCGCTGGCCGATTGCGTGCGCGAAATGGTCGAGCAACAAACCGGTCGCCGCCCTGACGGTCCGATCGGGCTGCTGACGAGTTTTCGTTACTTCGGATTCGAGATGAATCCGGTCAGCTTTTATTACTGCTTCGATTCATCGGCGCAGCATGTTGAGACGGTCGTGGCCGAGGTCAACAACACGCCGTGGAACGAGAAGCATTGCTATGTGCTGGACTTCATCAGCAGCGACAACAAGCACGACGCGCAAGCGAGTGGTTCTGCACTCATCGCGCTAGCGACCGATCCCGCACTCGATACGCAGCACCTCTCGCTTGCGCGTCGAGCTAGTCACCGCTTCGAACATCCAAAGGCGTTTCACGTCTCGCCGTTCATGCCGATGGCGATGACGTATCGCTGGCAAGTCTCCGAGCCGAGCGAACGGCTGAGCGTTTCCATCGAAAACTATTCGAGCACCAACCTTGGTGCGAAGGTCTTCGATGCGTCGCTGACGATGTCGCGCCGACCGATGACGCGCTGGCAACTCGCCCGCGTGTTGCTGCGGTATCCGCTGATGACGATGCAGATTCTCTTCGGCATCTATTGGCAGGCATTCCGGCTGTGGCGGAAGCGAGTCCCCTTCGTGCCGCATCCCGACCAGTCTGTTGCCAACGTTTCTTGACCTCAATATTCACCGACAAAGCCAAACATCATGAGTACTGTTTGCGTCCATGCACCGCGAATCCCGTCGAACGACGGCGACCCCAAACCCATGCCGGCTGGAATTGGTTGGCTCGATCGGTTCGCTCGGCGATTGCTGCTTCAGAAACTGGAAGAGTTGCACGGTGGGAACATCGAGTTGAGCGATCTGTGCGGCTCGACAACGCTTGGTCGCGGCGGCGACTTGCAGACGAGATTGCACGTCCACAACCCGGCGTTCTTTCGGCACGCGGTGTTGGGCGGAAGCCTGTCGGTGGCCGAGTCGTATCTGCGTGGCGACTGGGACAGCGACGATCTGACGGCGTTCTTACGAATCTTCGTGCGGAACATCGAAGCGACGGATCGCCTTGACCGTGGCGTGTCGAGAATCGCGAAGCTGGTGAATCGGCTGTATCACCGCTGGCACGCGAACAGCAAATCGGGAAGCCGGCGAAACATTCATGCTCATTACGATCTGGGGAACGACTTCTTTCGGCTGATGCTCGACGACACGATGGCCTATTCGAGCGGCATCTTTCTCACACCGACCAGCACGCTGCGCGACGCTTCGCTGGAGAAGATGGACCGCATCTGCCGGAAGCTCGAACTGCGGCCGAGCGATCATCTTTTGGAGATCGGCACCGGCTGGGGCGGACTCGCGATTCACGCGGCCACGCAATTCGGCTGTCGCGTCACGACGACAACGATTTCGCAGCAGCAATTCGATGTCGCTCAGCAAAGGATCGAAGCTGCCGGACTATCAAATCGCGTGACGTTGCTGCTCAAGGACTATCGCGACCTGACCGGCCAGTTCGACAAGCTGGTCTCCGTCGAAATGATCGAAGCAGTCGGGCATCGGTACTACGACACCTACTTCCGCAAGTGCAGCGAGTTGCTCAAGCCGGATGGTACGTTCGTGCTGCAAGGGATCGTGATGCCCGATCGGCGGTACGCTCAGTATTTGAAATCGGTGGACTTCATTCAGAAGTACGTCTTCCCCGGCGGTTGTTTGCCGTCCATGAGTGCGATGCTGGAATCAACTGCTCGTGTGACAGACCTGCGATTCGTTCACGCCGAAGACTTCGGCACGCACTACGCCCAAACGCTGCGCGAGTGGCGGCAGCGGTTTCACGCGCGGCTCGACGACGTCCGAACACTCGGCTTTCCCGACCGTTTCATTCGCATGTGGAACTACTACCTCAGCTACTGCGAGGCCGCGTTTGACGAACGCTTCACCGGCGTCGTGCAGATCCAGTTCGACAAACCATTTTGCCAGCGCGATCCGATCGCCATTGGACAACGAGCAGCCGCATGGAGGTCGTCATGAACCTCATGTCTGTCGGCCTTGATGCCGTGGAACGGGGATTGATTCCGGATGCGATGACGCGTGTGGCGATTCGGCGACTGTGTGCGCAACGCCTGCGCGAATCCAATCGCGACCGTGACAAACTCACTGGCGATTCAATGGAGTTTCAGGCGTTCGTTGAGTCGATGCGAGCGGGCCCGATCGCGCCTGTTCCCGAGAAGGCGAACGAGCAGCACTACGAACTGCCATCGGAGTTCTTTGCCGCGGTCCTCGGCCCTCACCGTAAATACAGTTCGGGCTACTGGCCAACGGCAAACACTTCGCTGGCGGAATCCGAAGCGGCGGCCCTCGAAATCACCTGCGAGCGAGCCGAAGTTGCCGATGGTCAGGAGATTCTGGAACTCGGCTGCGGCTGGGGTTCACTGTCGCTGTGGATGGCCGAGCGGTACCGAGGCAGCCGCATCACGGCGGTCTCGAACTCCGCTCCGCAACGGCGATTCATCGAAGCCGCCGCCGCCTCGCTCGGTCTGACGAATCTGCATGTCATCACCGCCGACATGAATCAGTTCACCGCCGAGTCGCATCGCTTCGACCGTGTGATCTCGGTGGAAATGTTTGAGCACATGCGGAATTACGAACGGCTACTGGAACGAATCGCGTCATGGCTGCGGCCGACTGGCAAGCTGTTCGTCCATCATTTTTGCCATGCGCGACTCGCGTATCCCTATGAAACCGAAGGCGACGCGAACTGGATGGGCCGCTACTTCTTCACCGGCGGCTTGATGCCCAGCGAACACATGCTGCGGCATTTCAACCGCCACTTGACCGTCGTCGAGCAGTGGCGCTGGGATGGCACGCACTATCAACGCACGTCCGAAGCATGGCTCGCGAACCTGGACGCCAATCGCCACAAGGTGCTGCCGATTCTCGCAGCGACCTACGGGCGCGATGAGGCGCGACGCTGGTTTCACCGCTGGCGATTGTTCTTTCTCGCCGTGTCCGAGCTGTTTGGTTACGCGAAGGGGACGGAGTGGTTCGTGTCGCATTCGCTGTTGCAGCCGAACGAGAGGTCGCATCCATGACGCCGCTGACCGGGATGTTGCTGAGTTCGCTGTTGGTCGTCTTGGCCACGATGACTGCCTTGTGGTTGCTCAGCCTTGCTCGCCGAGATGCCAGCATCGCCGATCCTTTTTGGGGAACAGGCTTCGTCCTCGTGACGTGGTTCGCGTTGCTGTCTACACCGCAGGCGCAATCGAGCACTCGTGCGTGGTTGCTCGCCGGGCTGACCACGGTTTGGGGATTGCGACTGTCGCTGTATTTGCTGTGGCGAAACCACGGTCACGGCGAAGACCGACGTTATCGAGCCATGCGCGAACATCACGGGGCACGGTTTTGGTGGGTCAGCTTCCTGACGGTGTTCTTGTTGCAGGGAGTCATCCTGTGGATCGTGTCGCTGCCGATTCAAGCCGTGATGGTCAACGCGGAATCGAAGCCGCTGGGCTGGCTCGATCTGGCGGGCGTGGCTTTGTGGAGCATCGGCCTGTTCTTTGAAGCGGTCGGCGATTTTCAAATGGCTCGATTCCAGGCCGATCCCGCGAACGCCGGCCGAATCATGGATCGGGGCTTGTGGAGATTCACTCGGCATCCGAATTACTTCGGAGACTTTTGCATCTGGTGGGGCTTGTTTCTGATCGCTGCCAACGGCGGTGTGGCTTGGACTCTCTTCAGTCCGTTGCTGATGTCGTTCCTGCTGCTCAAAGTCTCCGGGGTGACGCTGCTTGAAAAGACGATTACCAGCCGTCGTCCCGAGTACGTTGAGTATCAACAGCGAACGAATGCCTTCTTCCCCGGACCTCCACGAAAGCCAACGTGATCCATGCGATGTCACGTGTTGATCTGGCAGATTCGATTTTCCTTTTCGAGTCGGCTCGCCGCCGAGCCGACTCGAATGGAATGGACGATTGATGGAGTTGGAGCTGATCGAACACGAACTCTGGCTGCGAAACCATGCCCCGCAGCGACCGCATTCGCCGACGCCATCGCCAAGCTCTTTCTCGCCTGACCGGCAACGGCGAAACGTGCGGAGGCATCTCAGATTCGGGATGTCTTGTGCGCGGATTCACGGTTCGATGAGATTCTGAGACAAGAGAGAGGCGGTCTCTGAAGCTAGAATTGAAGTCGCATGACCGATCATTTCTATCCAGAGCAATCACATGAAGCCCTGCATGGTCTTTCTCTGCCTGATCTTTCTCGCGGGAGCGAATCTGGTCTATTCCGCCGAGCCATCCAAAGCGGCCGGCCACCAGACGAAGACCGTCGAAGGCTGGACGCTGCTCATCAGCGATGAGTTGCTGGAAAAGGACAAGGCCGCGACCGAGCGGGCGTTGGAACTGTTGACGGTGCAGCTTCAGGAGATCGTCCGCGTTGTTCCCGCGAAGGCGGTCGTGGAACTGAGGAAGGTGCCGCTTTGGTTTTCTCCGGAGTATCCCGGCGTTCAACCGCGTGCCGAGTATCACCCTGGTGCTGGCTGGTTGCGCGACAACAAACGCGATCCCGCGATGGCGAAAGCGGTCGAATTCACGGACATCCGAGATTTCGAGCGTGAGACGAAGCGGATGCCAAATTTCACGCTGCACGAACTGGCCCACGCGTACCACGACCGAGTCCTTCCGAAGGGCTTCGGGAACGACGAGATCAAAGCCGTTTTCGAGAAAGCCAAAGCGAAGGGCCTCTACGATCGTGTCGAACAACGTTTCGGTGACGGTCGCTCGGCCACCGTCCGCGCCTACGCGATCACGAATCCAATGGAGTACTTCGCCGAGAGCAGCGAAGCGTTCTTCTCCACGAACGACTTCTTCCCGTTCACCCGCGAGCAACTGGCAAAGCACGATCCGGAGATGTTCGCACTGTTGAAGACGCTGTGGGGCGAGTCTGCCGAATCGTCGAGGCCGGTGAAGGTTTTCATTCTCGCCGGGCAGTCCAACATGGAGGGACAGGGATTCATCGCGGCGGATCCGAAGCGGAATGGTGGGAAGGGTTCGCTGGAGTTTCTCGTGAAGGATGCGGCGACCGCGAAGCGTTTCGCGCATCTCGCGGAGGAATCCGGCCAGTGGCGGACTCGCGACGATGTGTGGATTTCGTATCTCGACCGCCAGGGAGCACTCACGGTGGGCTATGGTCCGAAGCCGGATCGCATCGGGCCGGAACTGGGCTTCGGCTGGGTGATGGGGGACGCGCTCGCCGAGCCGGTGCTGCTCATCAAGTGCGCGTGGGGCGGCAAGAGCCTCGCGGTGGATTTTCGACCGCCGAGCGCCGGCAAGGTTCCGTACTCGCTGGGCGAGAAGCAGGATGCCGCCATCGCTCAAGACCCGGCCATCGTCGGCAAGTACTACCGTGAGACATTGACGCTCACGAAGGCCGCGCTCGCCAAGGTGAAGGAACTCGTGCCCGGCTCCGATGGCCGGTACGTCGTCGCCGGGGTCGGCTGGCATCAAGGCTGGAATGACCGCATCAACGACAAGTTCAACGCCGAGTACGAAGAGAACATGGCCCACTTCATCCGCGACATTCGCAAAGACCTGGGCGTCCCCGCATTGCCGTTTGTCATCGTCGAGACCGGCATGACCGGCCCCGACGAGAAACATCCGCGCGCGTTGTCGCTGATGAAGGCTCAGGCCGCCGTCGCTGAACGCCCGGAGTTCCAAGGCAACGTCGCCTTCGTCGGCACGAAAGCATTCTGGCGTCCGCAGGAACAATCACCGAGCGGCCAAGGCTATCACTGGAATACCAACGCCGAGACCTACTACCTCATCGGCGAGGCAATGGGCATGGCGATGAAGCGGCTCCTCGCACCGAAGTGATGCAGCGAAGCCGCAACCCGTTGGATAGGATTGCCCCAGCGGGAGCAACAACCGAGTTGCCACGAGTTGTGTCTGAGCGTCTGGTTGAAGAGTCGATTGAATCAATGACCGATACCAAAGCCGATGTGGTCCTCCTCACCGAGCGACGCTACACGGCTGCCGTTGCAGCCGACGGCGATTGGTATCTGGGCAACATCCTCCGCGATGACCAGTTGCTGCAAGCGGCCTTGATGCGTCGCGGAATTTCCTCGGTGCGGATCGACTGGGCCAGCCCCGATGTCGATTGGTCGCAATTCCGCTGCACCGTCTTCCGAACGACGTGGGACTATTTCGAGAGGCAAGCCGAGTTCACAGCCTGGCTGAACCGCATCCGTGGGCAAACGCGACTCTGCAATGATGCGGCACTCATCGACTGGAACATGGATAAGCACTACCTCGCCGACCTGGAGGCGAAGGGCATTCCGATCGTGCCGTCGAAGTTCATCGAACGCGGCAGCACGCTCACGCTGCATGAACTACTCGACGACTCCGGCTGGGATGAGGCCATCATCAAGCCCTGCATTTCCGGAGCAGCACGCCACACCTATCGCCTCAATCGCGAGAGTGTCACGCAACTGGAGCCTGTTGTGCGGCAATTGCTGACCGACGAATCGCTCATCCTGCAACCGCTCCAACAGAGCGTGCTGCGTGACGGCGAGGACACGCTCATGCTCTTCAACGGTTGCTTTACTCACGCAGTACGAAAAATCCCCAAGCCCGGCGACTTTCGCGTCCAGGATGATCACGGAGGAACGGCACATCCGCATGAACCGTCGGCCGCTCAAATCGACCTCGCCCAACGAGTGATGGCCGCGTGTCAGCCCGCACCGAGCTACGGCCGCGTGGACCTGGTCCGGGACAATCACGGCAACCTCGCGGTCATGGAGTTGGAGCTGATCGAACCCGAACTCTGGCTGCGAAACCATCCCCCCGCAGCGACCGCGTTCGCTGACGCGATTGCCAAGCTCGTTCTCGCCTGACCGGCATCGGCGAAACGTGCGGAGGCATGGCAGATTCGAGATGTTTTGTGCGCGGACTCACGGTTCGATGCGATTCTGAGCCAAGAGAGTGGCGGTCGATGAAGCTAGAATTGAGCCCTGCGAATCAAAGCGAATCCGTCATTCACAGCGCAGGTACGCCTCCCATGAAGTTCGCACGCATCTTTGCATATCGTGTCGAGTTGCCTCTGGCGGAAGGCTTGTACAAGTGGTCGGGTGGGGAGCCTATGAAAAGCCTACGCTCAATACTTCTCCTCATCGGAATGGTGGTGGCGTGCCCGCCGGTCTACGCAGGTGTCACCAAACTCCCGGCGACAGACCTCGCCCAATCTCCCGGGGAGTGCGCATGTGGTGTAACGCCTACCAATCCGCAGCCAGGCCCAGGAAAGACCCCGATGAAATCTGACGATTCAAGCAGTCAGTTGACGGTGGAGCGAATCTTCTCCGCGGACGAGTTCCAGGAGGAGCGAATCGGCACCATCATCTGGAGCAAGTTGGCCGCGGCCTACTTCACGCTCCAGGAGCCTGCGGCCGAGGGTGCCGGCCAAGCTTTGGTTCGCGTCGATGCGGCCAGCGGTACCGAGGAGGTCGTGGTGCCGGCCAGTGCATTCATCCCCTCTGGTGAGTCCAAGCCACTCTCCATCGACGGGTTCGCGTTTTCGGCGGATGAATCACGGCTCTTGATCTACACCAATAGCCAGCGCGTCTGGCGACTCAACACGCGGGGAGATTACTGGGTTCTGGACATCGCGAGCAGGGAACTGAAAAAGCTGGGCGGCGAGGCATCGCCGTCCACGCTGATGTTCGCGAAGTTCTCGCCCAATGGCTCACGCGTGGCCTATGTCCGCGAGAATAATCTCTATGTCCAAGACTTGCGCGACATGCGCATCAAGGCGCTGACGACGGACGGATCGGCGCGGCTCATCAATGGGACTGCGGACTGGGTGAACGAAGAAGAACTGATGATCCGCGATGGCTATCGCTGGAGTCCCGACGGCGAATCGATCGCGTTCTGGAGATTCGACACCACCGGGGTCGAGGACTTTCATCTCCTCGACAACACGCACGGAACCTACCCGCGTCTCACTTCGTTCCCCTATCCCAAGGTCGGCAAGACGAATTCGGTCAGCCGCATCGGCGTGGTCGGCACCACCGGTGGCGACATCCGCTGGCTCGATGTGCCGGGTGATCCGCGCGAACATTATCTCCCGCAGATGGAGTGGGCTTCCGACGGCGCAGCGATTCTGATCCAGCAGATGAATCGCCTCCAGAACATCAACCGCGTCATGCTTTGGGATGTGAAGACTGGAGCGATTCAGGCAATCCTCACGGAGTCGGATCCCGCCTGGCTGGAGAACGAGAATCCCGTGCGCTGGGTGCAGAACGGCAAGGGATTCGTTTGGCTGAGCGAACGCAGTGGATGGCGGCATGTCTATCGGGCGAGTACCGATGGCCAAGGACTTTCCGCAGTGACTCAGGGCGATCTGGATGTGCTCGCGGTGGAAGCGATTGATGAGGCCGACGGGCGGCTTTACTTCGCGGCGTCACCGGATAATCCCACGCAACGATACCTGTACCGAGTACCTCTCAAAGGGGGAACGCCCAAACGTCTGTCACCGGCCCATCAGCCGGGATGGCACACTTACGATGTTTCGCCCGACGCGAAATGGGCGGTCCACAAGTACTCCACCTTCGTGACGCCGCCGATTGTGGAACTGATTCGGCTGGCGGATCACAGCGTGGTGCGGGTACTCACGGACAACGCAAAGCTGCGGGAGAAACTCGACAAGCTTGACCGACCGTCCATCGAGTTTTTCCGAGTCGATATCGGGAGCGAGTTGTTGCTCGATGGCTGGTGCCTCAAGCCACCGTCGTTCAACCCGTCGGGCAAATATCCCCTGATGTTCCATGTCTACGGCGAGCCGCACGGGCAAACGGTGCGCGATGTCTGGCAGGGACCACGGGGGCTGTGGCACTGGATGCTCGCGCAGCAGGGCTATCTAGTCGCCAGCGTGGACAATCGGGGAACCAATGCGCCGCGCGGGCGTGAGTGGCGAAAGTGCATCCACCGGAAGATCGGCATCATCGCGCCGGAGGAGCAGGCTGCGGCCGCACAAGCCTTGTTGAAACGTTGGAGTTTCGCCGACTCGAAACGCGTGGGAATCTGGGGTTGGAGCGGCGGCGGCAGCATGAGCTTGAACGCCCTCTTCCGCTATCCCGATCTGTATCACACCGCCATCGCCGTCGCCCCCAATGCAGATCAACTCCTCTACGACACGATCTATCAGGAACGCTACATGGGGCTGCCCGCTGACAACGCCGACGGCTATCGACTCGGCTCGCCGATCACGTACGCGAAGCAGTTGAAAGGAAACCTGCTGCTCGTGCATGGAACCGGAGACGACAACGGCCACTATCAGGGAACCGAGAAGCTGATCAACGAATTGATCGCTCACAACAAGCGATTCACCGTGATGCCCTATCCGGCGCGTTCGCATGCGATCAATGAGGGCCAGAACACGGTTCCGCATTTCTACTCGTTGCTGACGAACTACCTGCACGACCATCTGCCGATTCAGAAGCAGGACTGATCGACCCCAGCCCGTGTCCTGGCTGAAGTCACGGTCTTTCCGGAAGTCGCTGATCTGTTTGTCTGGATTGGGCAGGCGTTCAATGTGACTTACGGTTGCGTGCGAAACTCGGAGGGGGTCATGCCGGTGGCGGAGCGGAAGGCGCGGGTGAAGGCGCTGTGGTCATAGAAGCCGCAGGCGTGGGCGATCTCGGACACGGATTGATCGGGGCCACCGAGCATGAGTTGCTAACTTTTCGGCGAGCCAGATCATTAGTTTGTATGGAGCAACCTGACGCGCATCTTCACGACGTTCAACGGCTGTTCTTGCAGCATTCGAACCGGCTGCGCGGATTTATTCTGGGCCTGCTGCCGGATCGCGCGGTGGCAGATGACGTGTTGCAGGAAGTCTTTTTGATCGTCACGGCCAAGGCCGCCGAGTTTCAGAGCGGCACCGACTTCCTGGCGTGGGTGCGTGCGATTGCTCGGCTGAAGGTGTTGGAGCATCGGCAGCGAAGATTCCCCGCCGCGCGGCAATTGACGGATGAAGCCTGGGACGCGCTGACCGAATCGGCTCATGAAGCGGACGATGCTTGGAATGCTCGGCGCGAGGCGTTGCAAACGTGTCTCGGCGAACTGGCTCCGCGAGCACGGGAAGCCGTGCAACTGCGGTACTCGGTCGAGCAGCTCGATCTGGAAGAGGTCGCGCGGCGGATGTCGTGGACCGTCGGCTCGGTGAAGGTGGCGTTGTCGCGCGCGAAGGATGCGTTGTGGAACTGCGTTCAACGTCGGCTGACAGACACAAAGGGAACGGCAACATGACGGACCTCAAGACGTTGATCGAGAGCTACTTCGCGGGTGCATTGACCGACGAGCAATCGCGCGATTTGTCGCAGCGGTTGGTCGGTTCAGCCGACGCAAGACGCTCGGTTTGGGAGCACGCTCAACAGGAAGCATTGCTGGAGCAGCTTGTCGAAGAGTCGTGCGGCGAGGCACGATCCATCCGATTGAAGCCCGAAGCGCCAGCGATGGACGCGTCAGACCCGGCTCCGACACAAAGCACCTTCGCTCGCGCGTCAGGCTTCAATGGATCGCGGCGACTGCGATGGTTGAGCACGGCGGCGGTCGTCTTGTTCATCGCGACGGTCGCCAGCGCGGCGGTGTTTCCTCCGGTGCGCGGTCTAATCGCTCGCTGGTGGCAGGTGGTTGTCGTCGGTGTTCCGGCGAACGAGCCGCGCGATGTTGCCAAGGAAAATGGCGATCAGGAAGCGACGGATGCTCTGAAGGCAACATCGGTCGCGGAGCAGTCGCTGGAAAACATGAGCGCCGAGCCAGCGAAACCTACGCTGGAACCGCGACTCAAGGACGAGCAAAAGATCAGCGCGTGGGAGTGGGACAAGTTCAAGTGGCAACCGGTGGACGGCGATCTGGTTCGTCCCGTGGCATTCGCCGTCACCGTGCCGCCGGGACATAAGTTCGTCACGGTTGTGGTGGACGACGCGAAGGGCGTGCGCGTGCGGAACTTGCTCGACGCGGTCGAGGTCACGAAGCTCGGCGGCAAGCCGGACGCAACCGAACCGCAGGTGCTGGCGGTGGAGTGGAACGGACTGGACGACGACGGACGGCCGCTGCCGGACGGCACCTATCGCGTCCGCGGCTGCTCGCACGCCGGCATGAAGCTCGTCTACGAGTACAGCTTCCTGAACCCCGGCTCGCCGCCGTGGGAACACTACCCGAACAGCGGCTGGGGCGGCGACCACGGTTTTCCGCACGCCATTGCCTGCATTCGCAACCACGGCGGCGGCAAACTGCGGGTGTGTGTCGGCGGCACGATTGCCGAGGGCGGCAGTCCGGGCTTCTTCCTGGACTCTGACGACCACAAGTGCAACGCCTTCGGAAACGGCTGGAACGGCGTCAAGGCGCTCGCCACCGACGGCAACCAACTGTGGTATGCCGAGAGCGGTAGCAAGTACGTCTATCGGAACAGCTACACCGCCGCCGGGCCGAAGCACATGGCATTCAGCCCGAAACCCGGGACGTTCGCCGCGACGCTGAACTTCGACTCGGACGTCTGGGCCATCGCGTTGGGAAAGGGCAAGGCCGCGCTTCTCTTGCACGACGAGAAGCAGGCGAAGAAGGAACGACTCGTTCTGGTCGATAAGGACACCGGGGCAAACTCTGTCGTGATCCCCCTCAGCGTGCCCGCGCGGCGCAACGGGCTCGCGTTTGCCGCCGACGGGGCCACGCTCCTCGTCAGTACCGACGACGGGATGGTGTCGCTCGCCACGAGCGAAGCCAGCCCGACTCCGAAGCCAGTGAAGTTCGGCGACATCGAGAAGCCCGGCCCGCTCGCCACCGACAAGGACGGAAACCTGTTTGTCCTGGATCGCGGAACGGACTACCGCGTGAAGGTGTTTTCTTCGGACGGCACGTTGATACGCGAGGTCGGTGCGAAGGGCGGACAGCGCGAGAAGCTGGAGTTCGACACGGCGGCGCTGCACGGCGTCGAGGCAATCTCCGTCGATGACGACGGCAACCTTTGGGCTGCCGAGAATGGCGATCTGGACCGCGCACCCGGCACCGGTTTCATCCGCCGCATCGCAGTGTGGAAGCCGGACGGCTCGTTCCTGAAGGACTTCGTCGGCACGACCTGGTACGCCGCGAACAACACCTGCCTGCATGCAGAAGATCCGACGCTGGCTTATGGCTACGGCGTGATCTACAGACTCGAACCGGGCAAGAAGCCGGGCTATCGGCCGCTCCGCTACGTCTCTGCCCCACAACCGACCGACGCGCCGTTTTGGTTGTCGACCGGAGCACCTTGGACGTTGTTCGGATCGGCGCGGTTGTTTCGCAGCGATGTCAGTGGCTCGATACGCGAGTATTTGCTTCAGTCGAACGGCTTTCCGATTCTGTTTCAGGCTGACGAACGAGGCGAGTACCGCCCGATCCTCGCCATGGGCTCGCACGAACACAACCAGGCGTTTCCGCAGATCAAGGACGAGCCGAAGGCGCTGTTCCTCTGGAGCGATCTGAACGACGACGCGAAGCCACAAGCGGAAGAGTTTCAGCGTCTGCCGGGCTCGACCTACCGGGCCGATCTTGGGTGCGGTTATCCGCCGTCTCGCGAGCTGGTTTGGTACGTCGAGGGAATCGAACTGAAACCGAAGAGTTTCACCCACGGTGGCGTGCCGGTGTATGACGTGCCGGCTGCGAAGCGATTGCCGATCCCGCAGCACTACCTGCCCGTCGGCAAGCATCTCATCACCGGCTTGGGCGGAAAGTTCAACAGCCCGCGCGACGGCGTCTACGCCAACGGCTACCACTTGTTCACCGATCGCGACGGCAGCCTTACGGCGAAGTATCGCGGCAACTGGGGCGGCGTTCATGCGTCGTGGAGTTCGGTGCCTGGATACACGCCCGGCCAGACGGGGCGGAGTATCGGCGAGTTGCACTTCGCGGGTGTCGTCGAGGCGAACAAAAATCTCGGCCATGTCGTCGCCATCCAGGGGAACTACGGTCAGTCGTTTCTCTGGAGCGAGGACGGCCTGTTCGTCGCCCCGCTCTTCAAGGACAGCCGCCAGAACCCGCAGGGCTGGGGCGCGAAGGAAGAGGTCGGGGCCGACTGGACCGAAGTGAGCATGTATGGCGAATGCTTCGGCGGCATGATGGCCAAACAAGACGACGGCACGGTGAGATACCTGTTCGGCCGCAACGGCTGCCATGTCGTGCGAGTGGAAGGGCTGGAGACAGTCAAGCGGTTCGACGCCGGCACGGTCAAACTTGAGGGGCCGACCGCGACCGGCAAGCCCGCGCCGCAACCCGACGCGGTCGAGCGTGTGTTGCATGTGCCGAACGTGAAGGGCCGGTTCCCCACGTTCAAGGCCGACGGCGACGCGACCGAGTGGAAGGACATCCCGCGCCGCCAGATCAAGGTCGGCGACGACGTCGTGGCGAGGGTTACCGTCGCGCATACTTTGGAGCACCTCTGGATTCTCGCGGAGGTCGAAGACCCCTCGCCGTGGAAGAATGCCGGAGCCGATCCAAGATTTGCCTTCAAGACCGGCGACGCGCTCGACGTGTCGCTTGGCCCCGATCGACCCGACCGCACATCACCGATCGCTGGCGACATCCGCGTGCTGATCGCTCCGAGCGAGAAAGGACCGATCGTGATGGCCTATCGCCCGGTGAAGCTGGACGCGAAGCCCGACGAGGCGCTGAAGTTCGAGTCCCCCGCGAAGTCGCACACGTTCGCGTCAGTCATGCCGGTTGGCGACTCACAAGTCGCGTTCAAAGAGACAAAGACCGGCTACGTGGTCGAAGTCCGGCTGAGCTGCGACCACATCGAACTCAAGCATCTCGGCAGTGGACTACGGCTGCGCGGCGACATCGGCGTGCTGTGGGGAAACGAAGCCGGACTGATCACCGAGCGACGAGCGTATCTTTTCAATCGCAGCCCCGCCGCGAGCATCGTCAGTGACACACCCAGCGAAGCCGAATTGCAGCCCGTTGAGTGGGGCGTGTTGGTTTTAGAGTAGTTTCGGTTTTTCCATCGTTTAGCCAGGATGACTCCCATGCAATGTCCCGTCTTGTTGACGCCGGCACTTTTTCTGCTGGTGCTGACCCTGCAGACCGCGCCGGCGTTCGCTCAGCCGCCGCAGTCGAATCATGGAGACTTGCGAGTCGTGCCCGCACCGGGGCCGGTGGTGATCGACGGGAAGCTCGACGAGTGGGACACGTCGGGCGAGATGTTCGTGTACGGCGTGCGGAAGATTCGCGAGCGGTACTCGGTGCGTGTCCATGCGATGTGGGACGCGCAGGCGTTTTACTTGGGGATGCGGTTTCGCGATCCGTCGCCGCTGATCAATAAGGTCGATGCGGACGGAGCGCCCGGCGACGGCTGGTTGGGGCTATCGCTGCGGTCGCGATCTCGTCTTCTATCACAGCGGCTTGGCGTTTCGGCCGACGAAGTTCACCGCCGACGGTGCTCCGATTTACGACGTGACGAAGGCCGAGCGATTGCCCGGTGAAGTCGGTCAGCTCAAAGGGGACATCTCGAAGACGCGGTTCGGCTACATCGCCAGCATCGGGTCGGGGCACGACGTGGACAAGTTCAACGTCATCCACGGCCTGCATCTGCTCTGCGGATTCGACGACTCTGGCCGCCGACGTTGGAGCTATCCGAATTATTGGGTCTCGGTCCACGGCGCGATGACCGCTCCGATGGCGATGCCGGGCGTGCTGATGGGGACGCTCAAAACGAGCGGAGTATTTGATCTCGGCGAGCACAGCGTCATCAGCCTGCGCGGCAACATCGGTCAGGAGTTCTTGATCCGCGATGACGGCGTTTACATCGGCGAGCTGTTTACCGATCAGCGGATGGCTCCGGCGACGCTGCCTCCCGACGAGAACATCGCCGGCCTGCCGATCAACGACACGACGCTCGGTGGCGAACCGTTCAACGGCTGGATCGGCCGCCAGCGAGACGGCAAGGTCCGCATGACCTACGGGTTCACCGACGTCCGCATCGCCGAAGTCACCGGCCTCGACCGAGTACGGTCGCTCGCGCCGCAGACGATCACGCTCGGCGGCGAACAGATCGCGGCAGTCAAAGCGTTCGTGCCAAAGAAGGGGGGCGGCGAACAACCGACGACGTACAAGATCGCTCGCGGGGCGGCGTTCGTCGGTCAGCCTTTCCAAGCTGACCCGAACGCGCCGAAGGATTCCGCAGAGAGTCCGCCTGGAAAGGCTGACCTACGGATTCGGCTCGGTCGCGAAGAGGTTGGCCGCGCGCGGTTGCAGTGGGATGACCAGCATCTCTACGTCGCCGTCCATGCAAGCGACACGACGCCGCTGCAAAACAAAGGGAATTCCGCACCGCTGGCGTTCAAGACTGGCGACAGCGTGAGCCTGTTTGTCGCTCTCGACGGTGCGACGACCGGCGGCACGCGCGTGCTGCTCACGCTGCTGGCCGGTCAACCGACGGCGGTCGTTTATCGTCCACAAGGTCCGGGCGACAAGCCGTTCGTGTTTGAGTCGCCCGTCCGCAAGTCGCCGTTCCAGTACGTCGCCGTTGAGCCGTCCGTTCGTGTCACCGCGCAGCCCGGCACGACCGACTCTGTGATGACGGCCGCGGTGCCGTGGTCAGTGCTGGGCGTCACTCCGAAACCCGGCCTGACGCTGCGCGGCGACGTGGCGATTCTCTTCAGCGACGACACCGGCGCGATGACCGCTCAGCGCGTCTACTGGGTGGACCGCGAAACGAACGTCGTCAACGACACACCCACCGAGGCGGAATTCTCACCCGCTCGATGGGGCACATTCACGCTTGCGGAGTAGACTGCGTGCAGGCCACGAAACCGATGCCTCACGACTTCGACGACGTCAAGGAGTATCAAGTTGAACGCGTACTTCACTTCGCTCGGCAGACCTCGCCGCTCATGTCTGTGAGGCGTTCAATGGGCGGGAACTCATCGCGATCTGAATCCCGCCAATGCCATCATCCTCTATGCCTGGAATGAGCACGACGAAGGGGCTGGCTCCAGCCCACGCGCGGTGCCGATGGAAAGGCCGACGACTCCCGGATCCACGCTTTGGGGAAGGCACTCCGTGCGCGATCTCAAAACCATGATGAAACCCATTACCTCAAGACCAAAGACAAGGATGATTGACACCGGTTCGGCGAACGGGCCGACGATAGACAACCCAGGAGAACGACGCATGACAACGAAACGACTTCTGCTTTTCGCCGTAATAATCGTCCTCGGTGAGAGGCTTGAGGGTCGGGCCGATTGGAAACTGGATGAGATGCTGGGGACGGACCAGCAAGGCCGGACCGTTTATCGTGCGATGCCGATGGATGCGAAGTTCAAGAATCCGGTCTCGGATGAAGACGAGCGAGCATTTCAAGAACGCGCTCGGCAGATCATTGCTGAGCAAGCCATGATCAAAGTCTCGGCGGCCAACACTTATTTCGAGAACGAGAAGCGGACTTACGGGTACTTGATGGCCCGAATTCTCGCAGGCAACGAGCAAGCCATCCAAGACATCCAGATGGAAGACGCACAAGCCCAGGAGTGGCACCGCGAGACGTCTGGGATCGACTTCTATGCCTGCTTCACGCTGAAGCATCAGACTCGCAAGTTTTTTTACTTTGGCGACCTGCTCGCGCCGGAGTATCGAACACGGATGCTACAAGGCGCGAAGAATTGGACGTCGCAAGATCCGCTCAAGCGACCGCACTATGCCTTCAAAACTCCGGGTGGCGGTTGGGGACCAAACGAACGAAACAGTTGGGTTGATGTCCGTTCGACCGAGAACCTGTATCTCATGCGTGTGACGTCGGTGTTTCTGTTTGCCGAGGCCGCCGGGAATCGCGAGGTCGCGGCCAAGTACAAGGACGAGATTCGCCGCTATGCGATGACGCTGTATCGAGTCGGTATGGGAGAGTGGGATTCCGAGAACTATCACGGCCACTCGCTGGCGCCGCTCCATAACTTGTACGACTTTTCCCAAGACGAGGAAGTGCGAGTGCTGGCGAAGGCGTGTCTGGATTGGGTCTACGCGGCGGGAGCAGTGAAGTACTACCGGGGTGCGTTCAACGGTCCGACGAAACGCGACTACAACCACTCGCAGCCGTTCGGGGGCAGCGCGGCCAACATGCTCTCGCTGCACTTTGGCGATTGTCCGCCAAAGACCTCTGAGTGGGAGTCGGATGAAGTGCATCTCATCACCAGCAGCTACCGACCGCCGCCAGCCGTGCTCAATCTGGCTCGCAAGAAGTTCGAGAAGCCCGTCGAGATCATCGCGTCGAAACCGCCCTACTCAGCCACCACATCGGGAGATCAGCTCGCTCAGCCCGAATACGCCGAGACGCACTACTTCGGCCATTCATTTCAGATGGGCTCGTTGCAGACGGGTACCAGCGAGGACGGCGGCGACGTCAACGGCTTCAAGATCGTGATGCAGGAAGGTTCGCGCGGAGCGATCGCGCTGCAAGGAGCACCCGGCCCCGACCCGAAATTCGTCGGCTCACCCAAGTATCAAAAAAACAAAGTCTCGGGACCAAATCGAGTCGCTCAGTACGGACCTCTGGCGATTTGGTTGGTGAAGAACGGCCAGGCACCGTGGACTTGGGTGCTGCCGCAGTCCATCAAAGTCAGTCGCGAGAAAGACGTCACGTTCCTCGAAGCCGAACGCACATGGATCGCGTTGCGATCGCTCGGAACAACGCCAATCGAGCAGAGTGACGAACTCACGAAGCAAATCAGCGATGGCGAGAAACCGGCATTTCGCGGCCACCAAGTTCTGGCCTGCGTCGGCAACAGTGCAAGGTTCTGCGGCGTTGCGATTGAAGTTGGCGAGCCGGAAACTGACGGCAGCTTTGGCGAATTCAAGAAACGAGTGCTGGCCGCGGATGTCGATGTTTCGAAGCTCGATGACGCGATCGTTCAATACAAGGCGGCGGATCGAGGCCGACGCTGGCTCGGCATGCACTGGAACGAGAAGAGTGGCGAGGTCGGCTTGTGGCGCAACGGCAAACGGCATGATTGGAAGCAGCACGCCCAGTTTTTGTACCGCCGACTCGACAGCTCCGAGCTAGCTGGACCAATCTTTTCGCGCTGGCATGAGGGAACGCTCTACATTGAAGCCGGTGGAGAGGCGTTCGCATCGACCGTCAGTGGCGACGGCCGCGTATCGTTCCACAACGGCAAGCCGGACGCCGTTCGCGCAATGCTGCCCGCACCCGCGAAGCCTTTCGAGACACCCGCTCGCTGACGAGATGGATGATGCGGATCAAATCAAAAGGGCCAGGAGTCGTGGCTTTGGCTCAATCTGTTGGAGGACAGCATGATCACACGCAGCGCGATTTTCCTGATGGTGGTCAGCCAGTGGCTGCTGCTCACGACGGCGGTTTTGGCTGAGCCGGTCTCTGCTCCGCGAAAGTTTTTGCACGACTATTGCGTGAACTGTCATGGGGCGGAGAAGCAAGAGGGAGACATTCGCCTCGACAATCTTACGGAAGACGTGACGTTCGACGGAACGCGCTGGGCCGTGGTGCTCGACATGGTGCGACGCGGCGAGATGCCGCCGGAGGATGCGAAACCGCAGCCGCCGGACGCGCAGAAGAGTGAGTTGATCACGTGGGTCCGCGGCCAGCTTGGAGCCCACGCTCAGCGAAAGCCGAATCTAGGCAATCTCGTGCCGCATGAGTTGCTGTTTGGCCTGGCGACGGAGGCGGAGGGTTGGCAGTCTGGAAGCCTACGCCACGGGTCGCCGCCGCGGTTGTGGCGGCTGAGCCCGAATGGGTATCTCGGCTGGGTGGAGGATGTCGCGCGCGGCACGCCGAAAGAAATCGTGCAGCCGTTTTCCGCGAACCCCGAACGCGGCATCAAGGACTTCTCCGGCCTCGCGCGGGTCGATGAACCGACGACGGCGATCTTGCTCCGCAACGCCGAGGCGATTGTCGAACGCCAGACCGCGCACGACATCGTGGACGGCAAGGTCAAGACGAAGCACGACACCGTGCGAGAATTGACAGACCTGATGGATCCGGCCGTCGTGGCGACGCGTGCTCAATTGGAGAGGGCGATTCAAAAGCAGTTCAGTCTCGCGATCGCGCGGCAGCCGAACGCCGATGAAGTCGAGCGGCTGATCGGGCTTTACGAGAAATGTGCGGCGGGCGGCGATCGAACGGGCGCGGTACGGACGATGCTCGCCGCCGTGCTGCTGAAATCGGATGCGATGTTTCGCTCGGAGATGGGCGGGCCGGACGGACTGCTCACGCCGACCGAAGCCGCCGCCGCTGTCAGCAGCGCGCTCCTGCACCGCCGCGAGGGAAAGCTGTTCGAGGCCGCCGGCAAGGGACAGCTCGCGACGCGCGAGCAACTCGCCGAACATGTCCGCCGCATTCTCGAGGATCCGAAGATTCAGAAGCCGCGCGTGTTGGGATTCTTCCGCGAGTATTTTGAGTACAACAACTCGACCGAGGTCTTCAAGGACGAGCCGAAAGATTTGTGGCATCGCCCGGATCAGCATGTCCGCGACACCGATCGGCTGGTGCTGCACATACTCGCCGATGACCGCGATGTCTTCCGGCAACTGCTCACAACACCGCTCGCGTTTGCCAACGTGAAGATGTCCACCAACAAGCAAACTCGGAAGGAGGAGATTCAACGATCGCTCGTTCCGAATGCGCACAATCAACGGGGCAAAGCGGTGCCGGAGTCGCTCTACGGACTCGAAGAATGGACCGCCGCGCCGCCGGTCGCGCAGCCGTCGGGCACACCTATCGGCAATCTGATTCAGCCGAGGTTGGGGGTCGCGTGGTGCGGAAAAATAAAC
>JANODP010000056.1:0-17084 GCA_031412755.1 Schlesneria sp.
CGGCCCGCGGCGTGGCTGGGATCGGGGTGCTACACCCGCCCCCAGTCGGCGATGCCGCGATCTGCTGGGGGCCGCGAAGCGCGGACCCCAGCCACCTCCACCTCAGTCCTACTCCGAGGCCGCGTTCACCGCGCGATCGAGATGGACGTAGCCGCCGTCGACGTGGATCAGTTGGCCGGTCGTGTGGCTGGAGCGGGGGGAGAGCAGAAAGACGACCATGTTGGCGATCTCCTCGCAGGTGGTCATGCGGTTCTCGAACGGGATGCGATGCTCGATCTGACGGCGCGTGGCGGCGGGGTCATCGACCGTGCCGAGCCAGGTTTCGTACATCGGCGTCCAGCATTCGGCCACGATCACGGCGTTGACTCGGATGTGGTACTTCGCCAGCTCGACCGCCCACTCGCGCGTCAGTGAGTTCCGTCCGCCGTTGGCCGCCGCGTAGGCCGACGTTCCCCCCTGACCGGTCTCGGCCACCTTGGACCCGACGTTGACGATCGCGCCGCGAGTCTGCTTCAACTCCGGCAGCGCGAAGTGAGCCATCTCGTAGTAGTGCAGCAGGTTCTTGCGCAGCGACGCGAGGAACCGGTCGGTGTCTCCGTCTTCGAGGTTCACGCCGTCATTGATCCCCGCGTTGTTGACGAGTCCGTCGATCCGACCGAACTGCGCGAGCGTGGCCTCGACCGCACGCCGGCACTCGTCGGTGCGAGTCAACTCGGCCGACACGGCCCACGCGCGGCCACCGGTTTCCGTGATGGATCGGACGGCCGACGCATTGTCGCTCTCGTTGCGACCGACCACGACCGGGATCGCCCCTTCCCGCGCCAGCACCTGGGCGACACCGAGGCCAATCCCCTTCGCCCCACCCGTCACGAGAACCACTTTGTTCGTGAGTCCGAAATCCATTTGAAGCCTTCCGCAAAACGACCGCACCCCGCATTCGTTGCCAAACGCGGGGTGCCTGTCTGTGACATCCGTCTCATCGAACCAGCCGGACTATTCGAGGATCTGCTTCGTTTCCTTCGAGACCTTCGTGATCGCTTCCTTGTTCAGCTCACCCTTGGTGAAGCCCTGGCTGACCTTGATCTTGCCTTCGACCCACATCATGACGGTGACGTCGGCCTTGGGGTTGATCTTGTAAGCCTTGGGTCCGCCGGCACCATCGACCGAAATCGTGAGCGGCAGTTGTTCGATCTTGTTCTTTTCGGCGGCGGCCTTCAGTGAAGCGGCACCCTTTTCGGCGTTGTCGGTCATCAACACGACAAAGCCCGCCATCTTCTGATCGCGATTCTTGGCGACGACGCCATCGAGTTCCTTCGTCAGGGCGGCGACTTCGTCCGTCATCTCTTTGGCGAAAATGGTGACCACCGGCTGAGCGCCGTAGCGGCAACGGTAGCACAGGTCGTCGCCATCCTTGGCCGGGCCGGTCACGTCCTTCACATAGAACGCCGGGACTGAGAAACCCTTGTCCGGACCCGACTCAATCTTCTCCGCGGCAACCGCGAAACCAACCGACGCCACGAACAACGCGGCCAACGCTACGAGGGACTTCTTCATTGAGACACTCCTTGCAACTTGCAGAACACAGGACACACGCAACACGCGGGGCATCCTCACGACATGGAAAGGGCTGCCCACCAGGTGACGGACTATACCCGATGCCGGAAGCCGACGTCGAGTTACAGCCCCCGTTTGAGTTTTCCCGTCTTCCCGCCTCCCCGACCCGAAACGCGGCGGCCCCGGAAAATCTCAACAAACTAAAGAATTAGATTGACGCCGTCGCGGTGGTGGATAGACTGCTAACGAATTAGTAGTTCGAGGCCCCACCAGAACACCATCGACCAGGCGACGCCATGTCCCGACCGACTTCCAAGCATCCGACGGAATTGGAACTGGAGATTCTGAAAGTCCTCTGGCGGATCGGCTCCGCCACGGTGAGGCAGGTGCGGGACGAGCTCGCCGCCGTGCGCGACCTGGCCTACACGACGGTCATGACCGTGATGACGATCATGGACGGCAAGGGCTACGTCACGCGAGTCAAGGACGGACGCAGCTTCGTCTACCGGGCTCTCTATCACGAGCAGAAGGCGTCGCGAAACATGCTGCAGGACGTCGTCGATCGCGTCTTCGGCGGATCGACCACGGCGGTGATGCAGCATCTGCTGGAAACCTCCGACCTCGACGACGACGAACTCAAGCAGATCCGTTCGCTCATCAATCGCAAGGCCCGGGAGAAGTAGTCATTGGTCATTAGTCATTGGTCATTTGACCGTTGTCGACGGCGACTCTCTTCCTTAGTGACGAAACCCCGCGACGACTGCTCCAATCCGAGTGACTAATGACCAGTGACTAATGACCAGTGACCAGTGACCAGTGACTAATGACTAATGACTAATGACCAAGCCTCGCCTTTCAACCTGAAAGTCCTCCGCCATGAACAGTCTGTTCTCGCGAGACCTGTGTGCCGCGTTGGTCCTTTCGTTCGGGCACTTTTTGTGGATTGGAATTCTGATCGCCACCGTGGCCGCGGTGGTGGTGAGGCGACAGCGGACGGCCGCCGCCCGGTATCGAATCTGGCTGGCGGCGCTGGTGGCCATGACAGTGAGTCCGTTCGTCGCGCTGGCGATCTTGCAGACGATGCCCGCCGCCGCGCCGGTCGCTGTCGAGACCAAACCCATCGTTGCGGAGCTTTCGCCGGCGCAACGGCCCGAGCCGGATGACGGCCGTGCCGCTCCTGAGCGACTCACGAAATCTCCGGCGTCAGTGGACGAGACAATGCCGGCGGGAGGGCTCAGTCGCGACACGACGCTGCCGCGCGAGGCGGATGCGGGAGCCCTCGCGCGGACGGTCTCCGCGCCGCGCGAGTCCGCCTGGTGGCGGGATTACGCGCCGCTGGTGACGGGGCTTTACCTGATCGGTGTCGCGTTGATGGGGCTGCGACTGTCGCTCGGCCTGTGGGGCGGACGGCGGTTGCGGCGCAGGGCGACGCCCATCACCGAGGCTTCGTTGTTGGCCGCCCTGCAACGACAGGCGACCGCGCTCGGAATGAGATTCGTTCCGGCGCTGGCTTACTGCGAGCGAGTCACCGTGCCGACGGTGCTGGGCATTTTGAAGCCGATGATCCTGCTGCCGGTCTCGCTGGCGAGCGGTCTCGCCCCCGACCAGATTGAATCGGTGCTGGCTCACGAGCTGGCTCACCTGCGGCGTTACGATCACTTCGTCAACCTGATGCAGTGCGTGATCGAATCGCTCCTCTTCTTTCATCCGGCGATCTGGTGGGTCTCGCGCCGGATCCGGGACGAACGGGAACACTGTTGCGACGATCTGGTCGTCGCCTGCGGAGCCGTGCCGCTCGACTACGCCGCGTCGCTGCTGCGCGTGGCCGAGTTGAGCCGCGAGGCCGAACTGCATCGCGGCCACAACCAACGCCGCTCGTTTACCGCGGTCAGCCTCTTCGCCACGGGAGACCGCCCGTCCACGTTGAGGCAACGAATCGCCCGGCTGCTCGGCTATCAAACCGAAATGAACGTGCGGGCCGTCCATCCGTGGCTCCTCTTCTGCCTCGCGACGTGCTGCGTCGGAGCCGTGTGGGTGCTGACCTCGATGACGTGGATCGTCCTCGCCGAAATCAACCGCGACCGCTCGAAGTCGGTGATGATTGTCGAATGGTCGGTCGTCGTTGACGAAGATGTCTTTGAACAGATTCGCAAACTCTCGAAGGAGCAGCCGTCTGGTCAGCCATCACCCGGTGAAGTCGGCTTGCTTCACGTCGATGCGGAATCGCTGCGGCGCGTGGTCGCTGCTCAGATGGACGATGCAGGCTACTTCAGCTTCGGGCAGCATGTCTTCTGGATGAAGACGCTGGCTCCGGTATGGCGACACACCGGAGTGGCTCACATCGTGTCGGGCAACGACTTCATCAAGAAGGGGGATGAGCAATACAGTTCCAGTTGGACGTCATTCGCAAATTACTTCCTTGAACAGCAGGATGGCCGGGCACACCTGACGATCGATTTCGATTTGAACGGCAGCGTTCACGACAATACGAACCCGGCCAACCGCAAGCCTTCACCGAATGCAAAACAGCAGAAGGTGCCTCTGTTCGAGTCCAGTGAGTTCAAAGGGAAGCTGAAGATCGACGAGTTGCTCGGCGACGGACAGGCAGCGGTCGTCGTGGCTCCCTCCAACGGGTTGAACTCTTGGAAGCCGAACTTGGTGGTTGTCTACGAAGCGATTCAGGTTCCGAGCGATCACGTGGACCTGTTTGAATCGCTCAAGAAGGCCGACGACTGGCTTCGACGAGGCCCTGCGGGCGCGAAGGAACACATCGCGCGAGTGGCCGAGTGGCGAGCACGGCCGGCTCGCGATCCCTTTGCGCCGAATGCGGCCTGGACACGCGAGCTACCCAACGGCGGACGTGTGCAACTTGTGGGTCTCGGACGCCCGAAAGAAGCCCAGATGATCTGGTGGACACCCGCCGGTGAGCCGCTCGGGGAAGCTCATCCCAGTTTCGATCAGCAGTTGTCGGACGTTGAACTGGCAGCCATCGTGAGGATTTGGGAAACGAGCGGTCCCCGCAATCAGCTTGTGCCAATCAGTACATCAAGTGCTTTCGGCGTGACGAACGTCAACGACAAGTTCAACGGAGCGGCTGGAACACAACTCATTCTCGTCCCGGCCGTTCACGACAAGGCGACAGGCAAAGCCAGCATCCGTATTGGAGCGGGCTTCGGTGCGTGGACTGCCGAGGCAACGATCGGTACTGAAAGGGACTCGACGGCCACGTTGAGTGGCCTCGAAATCAAGACGGCCAGTACTCACGAGTTCAAGTCGATTGGAAAGACCTCGACCGCGTTTCGCTGGAAGCCGACGCGAGACCTCGAAATCACGGCCGTGGCCGTCACCCGGAACAGCACCAACGTTCCGTCGTCTTCCAACCCGTTGGTCTACGCCAACGACCCGCCCAACACGATTAACGGTGCCGCGTTCTTCGAGCACAAGCTGGCCGCATCCGACATCCAACACGTCCTCATCAAATCCCGCCCCGTCCACTGGACCGAGTTCACCGACTTCGCCATCGAACCAGCGGTGGCTCTCGTTCCCCCGCTCGACTTTCAACAGAAGCAGGGCGACTCAAACGCGGATGAACCTGGCCAGCAGGCGGATGTGAAAACCAAGGTGGAATTGTTGCCGGACGAGAAGCCTCCCGCTGGGCGCGGGGCTCCCGACCCCGCCCTCGACCCGACCGCAGGTCTCTCGAATCCGGAGGACGAAACGAAGCAGACGATGGTGGAACCGATTGATGAGGAAGCAGTGCGACTCAGAGCGGCGGGGCAAGCGCTCTTCCCGGTCGCAGACTACAAGGCGATGGCGGCGGCGTATGCGGAGCTGTGTGATCGGACTTCGGCGACCATTGACGATCATCTGTGGCACGGACACGCGCATCAGCTCGCGAGGAACTGGCCGGCGGCGGTCAAGGCGTATCACGAAGCTTTGATCAAACTCGATGCGCAGATCGCAGCGACGGAGATCGAACTCAAGACGCTCGAAGAGAAGGCCAAACTGGATGAGTCCATCAAGTTCCTCAAGGGAAGCAGATACCCGTTCCTCAAACGGGATCAAGAGCAGCTTCCGAAACGATGGCCGGACCTCGTCTTACTGATCGGTCACCTGGAGTTGGTCGAACTGAAGAACCCGGCGGTCGCCGCCAAGACGCTGTCGCTCGGGCTGCGATTTGCTCCGGAGTTGGCGGTGCCGCTCGCCGAGTTGCTGGCGAACGCCGAAGCGGCGGCGAAGGCAAAGCCGGATTACATCCGAGGGATGCAGTTCATCGACCCGTTGGAGACTCAGCGGTATTTGGCAATGGCGCAAGAGCAGCTCAATCAACCCGCCGCGGCGTTCGACACTTGGTCGCGAGTCCGACTTGGCAAGCTCGTGTATCCGTCGTCCTATGCGACGACTGTGCCGGTGCATCTGAAAGAACTCGCGAGCAAGCTGCCGCAGAATTCGTTACAGCCGTATCACCGCTTCGTGCTCAAGACTCCCGATCGCGAACCGTTGAAGCTGCGCGAGGCGAAGGACTTCCTGAAGGTTGGCCCGGCGAATCCGTTTAAGGCGACGCCGCTTCCGGGGATCGAGCTCACAAATCTCGGACCGTCCGCCAACAGTCTCGTCAAACTGTCCGACGGTCGTTTGCTGATGGCCTACGCATCCGGCGATCAACACCACATCGGCATCAAGTTGTCGAGTTCCAGGGACGGCAAGGAGTGGGACGCTCCGTGGGAGTTCGCTCACAACAGCGTCTTCGACACACGTGCTCCGTCGCTGCTCGTCGATGACGACGGCGTGATTTGGATGCTCTGCTTGTCAAAGCGTCTGACGACCGAGCGCTTCGCGTCCGGGCCGTATGAGCTGTGGTTGACGCATTCGCGCGACGGCCGCGACTGGTCGCCGCTTCGATCGTTGCAGATGCAATCGGCATCTGAACCACCGCGCATTGCGACTGGGCAATATCAGGAACTGGCTCAACTCACGCGACTGCCCGGCCGCCGGTTCGGCATCTTTCACGCAGGGCATTTCGGATCGGCGATGTCCCTGAGCCTGCTCACCACATTGAACCCTTTGTCGGTGCCAATCGGCGAACAGCAGAACGTCAACAACCCGCACGCGACATTTGACCCCGACGGGCGTTGCCATTTGATGTTCGACGACTTCGGACGCGGCCTGTATTACACACGCTCGAATGATCTGCGCGAGTGGTCGCCGCTGCAACAGCTTGGAGTGGCGGAGAAGAACTCCAGCATCTCGCGACCGCAACTGTTGCTCGCCAACGGTCGAGTTGCACTTATCCACGAAAAGAACAGCGGCACCTGGCTGCAACGTGGAACAATCGTCGCCAACGGTCTGCAACTCGGAGAAGCCACTCAGGTCACAGACCACCTGATGCCGCTCAACGGCTCGCGCCTGCTTCAAGTCGGCGACCAAGTCATCATCCCGGCCGGCACTCAGCCGATTGTTTCCAACCTGTTGTCGGCACCCGTGACCGAGCTGCTTGCCGCGAAACACGGCCCCGCCGAGACATCACCGCCCGACGGCCTTGGATTCCTCAAGCCGTATCCGAAGCTGCATGGCTTGTCGCTCGGCATGACCGAGCCGCAGTTCTTGGCGATCGTCAAGCAGCAGGAGTTGAAGACTCGCAAGACCGTCGAGGGCGAGAAGGTCACGCATCACATCGACCTTGGGGATGGGCACTCGGTGGTGGTGATATTTGATAAGGAGGGGAAGTGCCGTGGCATTCAGCGAGTGCGCGGCGAGGACAACTCCGGTGATGGGCGCGGGGCTAATGCCAACGGCGACCTGCGATCCGACCCAGCGGCGGGCCTGGGAGGCCCGCGCCGAGCGCAGCCGCAGATCGAGAAGCCGACTGTTTGGACTCCTCGGCGACCGGATGCGGTTGAATCGAAGTCGAAAGAAACGGCCAAGATTCTTGATGACGGCTCCGTGCAGATGAGTCTGCCGAGTCCGAACTCCTCGAATCCGCAGTTGAAGTTGCAGTTCAAAGACGAGACGTCGATTGACTCGGTTCGGTTGGAAGTGCTGCCGGACCTGCGCTTCGCTGATCGGCGTCTGGGACGCATCGCCGGTCGGGAACTCATGCTGTTCGAGTTCAAGCCGCATGTCCTCTCAGCGGATGGGAAGCTGCGTTCGTTGGAGTGGAAAGAGTGCCGCTCTTTGCAAGACGCCGAGGACGACACCGTCGTGCATCTGATCGACTATGCCACTGATACCGGTTGGAAAGTTCCACCGCTAAAGGCCGGTCAGACGGCTCATGAGCTGGTGTTTCAAATGAAAGAGCCGCTCGTTCTGAAACCCGGCGACGCACTGCTCGTCGATGTCGATTCCGGCGGCAGCGAATCGCTCGACACGCTCGCCCGCTTCCGAGTTTCGTTCCCGAACAGAATACTTCTGCAGGCGCGTTCCGGAACAGGGCTTGGGAACGAGAAGGCCGACGCGGCGAAGCAATCTGTTGAAGTTCGCTTGGTCGGAGGTCCGAAGGCTGAGCTGCTGCCGAATGTGCAGGTCGAGTTCATGACGGGGTATGGCAGTAATCGCAAGTCGTTCGGAACCTTCACGACCGATGAGGCTGGTTGGCTCAAGGCATCTCTGCCGGTGGAATTCTACGAACTCGATCTGAAGTCCGAGAAAGAATGGCCGTACTTGCCGTTCGAGAAGTGCTGGACCGGGAACCGCGGCGGGTATACCACGCCACTCAGCGTCTTTGTGACTGACAAGAAGGCTGATGCCGGTGGAAGTAGCCGAACTCGTGAGCGTTCGGACCGAAGTCTGACGACTCCAGCTAAGGGGAGTTCTGGCCGCACGCTCGAAGTCGAGAAATGGCTCGGCGGCTACCGACGTGCCAGAGGCTTCGAGCCAGCGACGAACGAGCATCCGGCACGCATCACGTTCACTTTGGAACCGGCGGTCGAACTCGTGCTGCGAGCCGTTGATATCGAGACCGGCAAAGGACTCGCGGGCGCGGAGTTCTATGAAATAGATTCGGGGGGAGAGAATCCGGCACATCCCGTTTATGACGAGAACCTCGGCGGCAAGTTCCCCTACGACAGCACGTTCGGCTACGACAGCCAAGTGGAGACCGAACCGGCGTATCTCACCGACAACGACGGCGACTTGCGTCGTTGGGTCGGCGAGAGAAACAGCTCGACGGAGTTTGGAGTTCGGAAGGCACCGACGGGATACAAACTGGTCGAGCCGAAAGCGGAGCTCTCGGTGTTGACAGAGTTGGGACAAGCTCGCGCCGAGCAGGTCTTCAAGTTCCGCCGCATTCGCTGGGCAGTTCGAGTCGAACCCGAGAAGAAGAAGGTCACGCTCGGCGAACCGCTCACGCTGACGTTCTTCGTCAAGAACGCGACGAACGAACCGCGCGGACTGGAACTCGGCGGCGACTACCGCAATCGGCTCGGTCGGCCTGAGTCGTTTGAAGTCACCGTCATCAATAACGCAGCCAAGCCGATGCCAGTCCCCGATGCCGGACCAACGAAGGGCGGCATCTCTTCGAACGTGCTGCTCAAGCCTGATGGCGAAACGAAGGTCGAACTCAAACTGTCCGATTGGGCGACGATCACTCAACCGGGCAACTACCGAGTCTTCGTGAAGCGGACGTTGAAACTGTTCCCAATCAAAGCTCAGCAAGGAAACCGCATCGAGTGGGGCGATCAGCCGGAAATCGCCAAAGTCGCAGCAGCCTGCGAGTTCGATGTCATCGCTCCCGCTGCCGCAGTGATCGACGCAAATTCAGAACCTAACGCAGAGGGCAAGCAGAGCAGCCCACAGCCAACAACCTCGCCGCCCGCCGGCCTGGAATTCCTGAAGCCGTATCCGAAGCTGCATGGCTTGTCGCTCGACATGACCGAGCCGCAGTTTTTGAAAATCGTCAAACAGCAGGAGTTGAAGACTCGCAAGACCGTCGAAGGCGAGAAGGTCACACATCACATCGCGCTCGGCGACGATCACACGCTGATCGTGATGTTCGACAAGGACGCGAAGTGCAGCGGCATTCAACGGGTGCGCGGCGAGGACAGCGATCGTCCCGCTGAGCTTCCGATACCCTCGCGTCCCAAGCCAAGGCCAGATGACAAGAAGTCCGCCGAGAAGCCGGCTAATTCCGGCGTGCAGGCGATCCTGCCACCGCTGGAATTCCGTTTTGCCGCTCAGCCTGCCGACAGCAAGTTCGAGCCGCGTGTCCCGCCGGACTACGAGAAGCGCGACTACTCCGGCAACTCGGTCATCGGCCGCATGATCGCCAGGGACAAGGGATTCATCTGGGTGGGAGTGGCCGAACCGAAGGACGGAATCGCGGCGTTGCCGGTCGAGCGACTTCGCGGGGGCCAGGTGCGCGAGGCACTGCTGGCGGACACTCCCGAGCACGCGCTGGGCTGGAACGGCAAATGGTCGATCGAGGATTGCCGAGTCGCCCCCGATCCGAACAACGCAGATCAGTTCTTCATCATGTTGAAGCTCGACGAAGCGGGCGGCGCGGCGTTGAGGACGCTCACGAAGTCGCATCTGAAACAGCCGCTGGCGATCCTCGTCAACAACGAGATCATCGCCGCTCCGATCGTCCGCGAGGAGATCGGGCAGAACATCGCCATCACTGGCAAATTCACTCGCGAACTGGCAGACAAGCTGGCGGCGAAAATCGTCGTCCCTCCCGTCAGGCGGGACGGCCAGCAACAGCCAGCAGAGCCGCCGATCAAAACGCAGGCTGCGAATCGCGCGAGTCCTGAAGAGGTTTTTGAGCGTCGCGTCTCTCTCAGCGCCAAGGAGATGCCGTTGCGGGAGGCGCTGGCGAAGTTGGCTCGTGCGGCGAAGGTCGAGTTGTTGCTCGATGATGAGGCTCTCAAGCTGGCTCGCTTCGATCTTGAGAAACCCGTGACGGTCGCGATCGACGACGAACCGCTCGGTGAGGCGCTGCTCCAACTGATCCCGTTTGATCCGCAGAATGGTGTGATTCGCACGCTGCGCGGCGGCAAACTGGTGCTCACAACGATCACGGCCTATGTCCGGCATGACCGGGAGACAACATTGAGCGTGCTGCCGGAGTGGTTGAAACCGGTCTACGGCAAGGGGCTGCTCGTGACGCTTGGCGACGACAATCAGATTGGCACCGTCACGGCGGGTGACGGGCTGACGGATGAGTTGCTGGCGCAGCTCAAGACGCTGCCCAAACTGCGTGAACTGAACATCGGCGGCACCACGAAGATCACCGCCGCCGGGTTGGCTCACCTCGCCGAGCTGACCGGGTTGGAGAAGCTCACGCTGTCGAGCGTCAACGAATCGGGCGAGCCATTGGGTGACGTCGCCCTCCGGCACGTTGCGGGGTTGAAATCGCTGCGCGAACTCGGCGTGAACGAGTGCGGAACGACGGACGCCGGCATCAAGTCGCTCGAAGGGATGTCGCAACTCAGACATCTGGACATCTACCAGGAAGGCCGCCTGACGGATGGAGCCATTGCGTCGATCGCCAAACTGACCGGGCTGAAGCACCTCAGTCTCACCAGCTACGTCGGCACGGAACGCTGGGGCTTCATGCGGTTCTCGCCCGAGGCGTTGCGGCAACTGACGGTACTCGGGGATTTGGAAGTGCTGACGCTGCCGGGACAGGTCGCACCGGACATCGTGCTCGCGTTTCCAAAACTGACGTCACTCGACATGGGCGGTCCGCTCGTGGATGACGCCGTCGCGGAGAAGGTCGCGGGACATCGCGCGTTGAAATCGCTGTCGTTGTCGGGGACTCGCATCACCGACGAGGGCTGGAAGAAGATCGCGACGCTGCCCGAACTCCGTCGGCTCACCCTGCGCGGGGAACGGATCACCGATGACGGTATCGCGCATCTCAAGACGCTGTCCAAGCTCGATCATCTCGAATTGCGAACCGGTTCGCTGACCGATGCGTCGCTCGGGCATCTCGCCGAGATCAAGTCACTGACCCGTCTGGACCTGTGGGGCGGCGGAAGCACGTTCGGCGGAGGCGGCAGCCACTTCACGGTCGTTGGTCTGCAACAGCTCAAGGGCCTGCCGAAGCTGCGAACGCTGTGGCTCAACAATTTTGAAGACGCGGGGAGTTACGGCGGCCTCAAGGAACTGACGCAGCTTCGAGAACTCGTGTTCGAGATGGCGAACATCAGACAGCAAGACTTCAGCGATCTGGAAACCGCACTGCCGAAGACGCGCATCTCCGCCGGAAACGGAGCCGGCCACCTGCGGTCGATCCGTAATTCGAACGGATTCTGATCGGATCGCGCTGCGGTGGGCGGATGTCGCCGAAATCTGTTTCGCCCAATTCGGCGAAGTCGGCCCACCTTGGTCGTATCACTCCCCAGACTCAAAACAACTCGCGCTGCTTCTTCGCGGTCGAGTGTTCGGCAGAGTCGCCCGGCCAGGGCGGGAGAGGCGGCAGCGCCGCGATGTGCCGGGACAGTTCGAGATGGAAGGCTCGTGCGAGGTCCGGTGCGAATGTGTCGTCGGGTGTGTGAGCGAACACGTACGGCGTGAGGCCCCGCGACAGCCAGTCGGCCACGATCGGCACCCACTCGTTCATCCACGGTCTCGATTGTTCGACGCTGTTCCGTCCGACGAAGCGCAGCAGCGGACGCTGGCCCGTGACGGTCGTTCGCAGCGGCGGCTTTGGCTTTCGGGACTGAGCCTGCTCTTCATGCTCATCGCCCGGCGGGGCCGAGAAGAGGGCGCGGCTGTCGAACAGGGCGCGGTCTACTTGCAGACGCAGCAACAGTTCATCCAGCGCGTGTTCGTGGCGGCCACCATCGAAATAGTCGGCATGACGGACTTCGACCGCGAAAGGGAATTCCTCGGGCAACTCACGCAGATAGGCAGCCAGCGCGGGCAGTTGTGCTCCCGAAAACGAGGGCGACAGTTGGAGGAAGGACGGCCCGAGCCGTTCGGCCGCGTACAGCACTTCGAGCACGCTCAGAAACGCCTTCGTGTCCGAGGCCGCTCCGACGAGTTGCCGTTCGTGACTGATGACGCGGGGAAACTTGAACGCGAAGCGAAACCCCGGCAGCGCCTCATCACACCAGCGTCGCACCGTGTCGAGCGTCGGCAGCCCATAGAACGTGCTGTTCCCTTCGACAGTGTTGAAGGCCATCGAGTACTGATGCAGATACTCGTGCCGTTTGGCACCCGGCGCGAAGAGCTTTCCCGCCCAGCCCGGACATGCCCACACCGGACAACCGATGTAATACGGCAGCGCGGGCGAAACGGTCGGTGTGTGGTGAGCGGTCATCGTCGGGTGAGTTTATGCTGCTCGGCCATGAACGAGCCATTCCGTAGGGGTTCCACGACAGGGGTCAGGCTCTCCAAACTTCAAACAGCAGCGGATTCGATTCTGAATTGGGTATCACGGTCTCCGCCGCTGCCGTTTGAAGTTTGGAGTGTCTGACCTCGGCCGGTGTGCGCGTGAGTTTACTTCAGCGATGCCGCTTCGACGACGATCGTGTCGGCCACGAGATCGCCCAGCCGCTGGCGGAAGTCGGTGAGCGCAATGCTCAGGATGCCGGGAGCCCAGCAGAGATAGTTGCAGGCATCGACTCCCAGCACCACTTCGCGGACGAGACTCCGCGCGAAGCCGCACGGTCGGAGCGTCGTCCGCAGTGTCCTCAAGCCGCACAACCATTTGCCCGGCGTGAAGCCCCATCGCCCCTGAGCCACCAACAACGAGATGACGAGGATGGTCAGCCACACCGCGAGGATGGCGGCGACTCGCGCAGCCACGGTGACCGTCGGATGAGCGACCTTCAGGTTGACGGCCTCGAGCCACGTGAGCCAGTCGAAGCCGAGCGTCATCAGCCAGCCGAGGCCCGCCGTCGTGAGCACGATCAGCGTGAGATCGATCAACCGTGCGAGACCGCGCCGTCCGAGTGACGCCAGCTTCACGGTCTGCACTCCGAACGAGTAATCGGGCTTCGTGTACCACCACATCAGACACCAGGTGCCGAGACCGAGGATGATGCCGAGAACGAGGATGAACGCGGGAACAATTGCATAGACCGGGAACTCATTCAGCGCCGGGTTTGGCAGCGAGGAGCCTCCGTTGGTCGCCCGAATCCCGGTCGCATCGACTGCATACACATGCGTGGCCCCCGTCGTGGTCATGGCCAGGATGTAAGAACTGCGCCCGTCATGGCGGGAGACCACACGGAACTCGGTCGATCCGAACGGGAACGTTTGCGTGGCAAATTCGGTCCATGTCGATCCGTCGAGGCGGTAGAAATATCCGACCGGATAACCGTCGCGGTTGTCCTCGACATACAACGCCGCAGGTTGGCCATCGTACAGCATGCCGAACATGTTCCGGTGGGAGTATGGCTGGGGAGGCGGAGAGTTTGGCATCTCGCGCACGAGCGACCATCCCCTGGTCTGGCCGTCGAAGTTGACGGGTCTCAAGGCCGAGACCGCCGCCGCGGTTGCCGCCGCGTCCACCTGCTGAATCTCCAACCCCTCGCGATGGAACAACCGGCCCTCGGTGTGGAGAAAGACGTGAACGCGGTCGCCGTGACTGAGGGCCGTGATCCACGCGCCGCGTTGGTAATGAAACGTCCAGTCTCCCAGCGTGGCGGGGACGGCGAGTCCGGATTCGCTGCCCCACTTTCCGTCGTGGAATGTCGTGACCGAAAACCCCGTCGGGCTTCGGGAAACATACGCGGCTTCCCCGTTCAGCAGGAACCGCTGTTCATCGACGGGCCAGGCGGGAGCGTACGCGAACGTGGCCGGTCGCAATTCATCGTCCACCAGCTCAAACGACTCGGTATTACCGATGAACCACAAGCGGTCCCCGAAGTTCATCGCGTGGAAGCCGGAGGAACCGGACAGCGTCAGACCCAAGTCCGTCTTGGAACCCGACTCGGCGTCGATGGCAGAGACTTTCCAATCGTAGATGCCATCCGCTCGCGGCGGCTGGCCAACGATGCCAGTGATGAAGTGGTCCTGCCAGAACGTTGCGTTCGTCAGAACACCGTCCCATTGCCCCGTCCCTCCCAGTCCGGGGATCGATGGCAGCGGCCATTGCCGGAATTGATACGCAGTAAAGCCAATCCGAATGGCGATGAGGCACTGCGGCGCCGACAGCACCAGCGCCAACAAAATCACGCCGATCAGATAACCCGGCTTGCGACTCGACATGATGGCTTTCCAGGGCGGAGGCGACATCGAACCGCGACGGCGATGCGGCGACCTCCGCCAGACAACGCGGCTTGTGTCAGGCACTATGTCTGACTCGGCGACGCGGGGCAACGGCCAATCGCGCCGCTGCCGGATAGATGCCGCACGCGGGCAGTTGTGCGGCCTTTCTGAGCGGGGCGGCGTGAGCCCCCCGGTCTTCGTTGAGGCGACGAAACGTCGATGAACGGGCTGACGCCCAAGAACCGGGGGGCTGACGCCGCCCCGCTCAGAACCTCTCATTGAAGGCCGCTTGAAGTGCCTGCTTCCTTGAGCCAGACGATCCGGGCCGCCATCGTGGTCGTGTCGAGCAGGGCCACCGAGGGCTTGCCGTAGGACCAGCCGCTCGTTTCGCCGGGGTTGATGAACAGACGGCCTTGATCGTCGTGCGTGATGCTCGGTTTGTGCGTGTGGGCGTAGATCGCGACATCGAACTCGCCGCCCGCGTCTCTCAGCGAGCGATCCATGTGGGTGAGCAGCACCCGTTTCCCATCGGCTGTTTTGAAACCAAACGGCGGCTCGCCGAGCGTGCCGATGATTTTCATGCCGGCCGCGACGCCGGTCTTGTTCCCCTCGTTGTCGCCGAAGCACGCCATGACCGGACATTTCAAAGCGCGCAGCGGAGGGACGGCGAACGACGACACGAGGTCTCCCGCGAAGACGACCAGTTCGCACCCGGCGTCGTTGAAGACTTCAACCGCGCGGCGAATGTGGTCCAGATGATCGTGACTGTCTGCAAAGATGCCGATGAGCATTATTTGGTTGTGTGCCGCTTGAAGTCTTGATTTTGGGCGTCAGCCCGCATTTGCCTCTCGGAGCGGGGGGCGGGGGGGCCCAGGGTCCGGGTGGTCTGCGAAATAGACAGCAACTCGAGCGGCGACCGGAACCAGGGGACTCACGTCCCCCGCTCCGAAAGAGCAGAATTGATGGGCGCACGCCCCCGTCTCACTTGGCGGGCATCAGGTCGATCACTGCTGCCGCCATCGAGGTGATGCCTGTGATGAGGGACTCGCGCGCATCGGGGTAAAAGAAGGGCGAGTGCAATGACGGCGGCTGCTTCCCCTCTTTCTTCATCTCGGCGAGCCGCTCGGGGCTCACCACGCCGAGCCGCCACATGAAGATCGGGACCCCCGCGAGGCCGTACTGAGAAAAATCTTCGCCCCCCATCGAAGGCTCGACGGTCGTGACGTTGTCGTCTCCGAAGACGCGGCGGAACGTCGGCACCACCAGTTCGACGAGGTCCGCGTCGTTCTTCGTGGCCGGAGTCCAATCGGACAGTTCGATGGCCGGCTCGGGCGCGCCGGCACTGATCGCGGCCGCTTTGGCCTTGCGTTTGATCCCTTCGAGCAACCGCTCGCGGGTCTCGGGCGAGTAGCTTCTGACCGTGAGCTGCAGGCGGCACGAGTCGCCGATGATGTTGTGTTTGGTCCCCCCGTGAATCGATCCGACGGTGATGACGGCCGGCTCGAACGGGTTGTTCTCGCGGCTGACGAGCGATTGCAGATCGACGATCAGATGCGCGGCCTGCACGACCGGGTCGATGGTCGTGTGCGGAAACGCTCCGTGTCCCCCCTTCCCTTTGATGTTGATGTCCACGCTGTCGACGTTGGCCAGAATGTAACCGGCTTTGACGCCAACCTTGCCCGTCGGCATGTCGCTGCTGACGTGGAGCGCGAGGGCATACTTCGGCTTGGGGAACCGCGTGAAGAGGCCGTCCTTCAACATCGCCTCGGCTCCGCCACCGACCTCCTCGGCCGGTTGCCCGACGAACATCACGGTCCCCTTCCACTGATCCTTGTGCGTGGCGAGATACCTCGCGACACCGATCTGCGTGGTGATGTGGATGTCGTGCCCGCAGGCATGCATCACGCCGACGTCGTTCCCTTTCGGGTCCCTGGCCCTCACCGTCGAAGCGAACGGCAGCCCGGTCGCCTCGACGACCGGCAGCGCGTCCAGATCGGTCCGCAGCATGATCACGGGACCGGCTCCGTTCTTGAGCAGCCCCACCACGCCACGCCGCCCGACTCCCGTGGTGACTTCGATTCCCAAGGCCTTGAACTCCTCCGCCAGCTTCGCAGCGGTGCGCTCTTCCTGGAAAGACAACTCGGGGTGCGAGTGAAAGTCTTTGTAGAGCGTGAGCAGTTCCTCAATCTTCGCCTTCGACCAGTCGGCCGGTTTCTCCTGAGCCATCGCCGACGATGACACCGACATCAAAACGAACAGCAACACGGTGAACCGAAGGATGAGTCGCACGGAAGGTCTCCTGGTGGTTGAGTGTCAAAACTTCGGAGGATGGGCACTCCTGCCCGTCCCTGTTCGATGAATGCCGGACGGGC
>JANODP010000057.1:0-25419 GCA_031412755.1 Schlesneria sp.
AGTCTTGCAGGAAGAAGGAGACAGAAAGAGAGCGGCAGAAAGATTGCAGAGCGAAGAGTCGGAACTGGACGGGGAAGTGTGCCGATCCTGCAAACCACGGTGTCGTTCTTAAAACAGTGTCGTTCTTAAAACGGCGCCACACACCTGACAGCCATTCTCGGACGTAGTAAATGCACAGCCCCTTACCCTACGACCTCACTCGCCGCGCAAGCAGTCGCGCGCGAACGCCCTGCGGATCGAAGCGAGCCTCAGTCTCGACGCGAATCTGTCCAGCCTCATCTTGTCGCCGTTGCAGATAGGCATCCACCTCCACCCGATGATCGAGATAATGGCCGAGAACGTGGTACACATCCGCCAGCTTCAGAGTTGGATACTGCTGAACGATCTCCTCCGCAGTTGCTCCGTCGGTGAATGCCCCGACAACCGTATCCAGCGTCACTCGCGTCTCACCAATGCAAATGACACCGTCGAGATTGGTTTGCAACGGAATCGTGGAGGTCATTACTGAAGGTATCATTCGCTCGGCTCCTGACTCTCGATTCTCGGGACAGCGACAAACCAAAGTCAACCGGCGTCATTTCGCCAGCTTCTTGTACTTGATGCGGTGCGGCTGGTCGGCGTCGGCGCCGAGGCGTTGATGGCGGATGATCTCGTAGCTCTCAAAGTTCCCCTCGTGCCAGTAGACCTCGCTGTCCCCTTCAAACGCCAGGATGTGAGTCGCCACGCGGTCGAGGAACCAGCGGTCGTGGCTGATCACCACGGCGCAGCCGCTGAAGTTGAGCAGACCCTCCTCCAGCGAGCGCAGCGTGTCGATGTCGAGATCGTTGGTCGGTTCGTCCAGCAGCAGCAGGTTGCCTCCCACCGTCAGCGTCTGCGCCAGCAGCAGCCGGTTCCGCTCGCCGCCCGACAGAAACTTGACCGGCTTCTGCTGGTCCGAACCCTTGAAGTTAAACTTGCCACAGTAGGCGCGGGTGTTGATCCGCACTTTGCCATACGTCAGGAAGTCGGCTCCGTTCGAGATGTTGTCGTAGACCGACTTCTCCCCGTCGAGCGTCGCACGGTTCTGTTCGACGTACGCGATCTTCACCGTCTCGCCAACGGTGACCGTCCCCTTGTCGGGTTGCTCCAGCCCCATGATCATTTTGAAGAGGGTCGTCTTGCCCGCGCCGTTGGGCCCGATGATGCCAACGATCCCCGCCGGTGGCAGACGGAACGACAGGTTCTCGACGAGACACTTGTCGCCAAAGCCCTTCGTCACGCCATCGAAGATCACCACGTTCTCGCCCAGCCGCGGACCGGGTGGGATTTGCAATTCAAGCACTTCGTCGCGAGATTCCTGTTCCTCGGCGACGAGTTGTTCGTAGGCCGCCAGCCGCGCTTTGCTCTTCGCCTGCCGGGCCTTCGGAGAACTGCGGACCCATTCCAGCTCGCTCTGCAACGTCTTCTGTCGGGCCGATGCGGACTTCTCTTCCTTGCGGAGCCGCTCCTGTTTCTGTTCGAGCCACGACGAATAGTTTCCCTGCCACGGGATGCCGCGCCCCTGATCGAGTTCCAGGATCCACTGGCAACTTTTGTCGAGGAAGTACCGGTCGTGCGTGACGGCCACGACCGTCCCCTTGTAGTCGTGCAGATGCCGTTCGAGCCACGCGACCGATTCCGCGTCGAGATGGTTCGTCGGCTCATCGAGCAGCAGCAGGTCGGGCTGCTGCATCAGGGCCTTGCACAGCGCGATCCGCCGCTTCTCGCCCCCGGACAACGGCGCGATCTTCGCATCCAGCGGCGGCAGTCGCATCGCATCGGCCGCGATCTCCAACTCGCGATCCAGGTCCCACAAGTTTTGGTGATCGATCAGTTCCTGAACCTTGCCCTGCTCTTCGATCAACTTGTCCATGTCCGCGTCGGGGTCGGCGAACGCCTCGTTGATCGCGTCGTACCGCGCGAGGATCGCCCGCTTGGCGGAGACGGACTCGTTGAGTTCGTCCATCACCGTGTGCTCGGGATCGAGAATCGGCTCCTGCGGGACGTAGTAACAGTCGTAGCCCGGGGACAACTTGGCGGTCCCCATGAACTCCTTGTCCTGTCCGGCCATGATCTTAAGCAGCGTCGACTTTCCCGCGCCGTTCGGTCCCAACACGCCGATTTTCGCTCCGGGATAAAACGACAGCCAGATCCCCTTCAGAATCTCTTTCTTCTCGTGAGCCTTGTGGAGATCCTCAATCGTGAAAATGTATTGTTCGCCCATGGACGCAGATGACTCCTGACTTCAATAAACGGACTGATGCCGGTTGGCACGAGCGGCCCATTGTAGAAGCGACCGTTGAAAACGAAAGACACCCGCCGCGAGCGTCATCGGCACTTCCCGATCCTTCGAGCAGCGGTGTGTCCCGCATGATTCATGGGGCTGTAGCTGAGTTCGCAAGAACTCAGTTCGTGACCGTGCGTCGGGCTGAGTTCTTGCGAACTCAGCTACGTACAGTTTGGCCGCCGATCCTTCGATCAGCGGGCCGTTGACGTGAGGCACCGTTTTCAGGACAACTTGCCCGCCATTCTTTTGCCCGCCACCCGTCTGTCGTCCCGTCTCGGAAAGGAATCCATCATGAGTCGATTCTGGCCTGCTTCCCTGTGCGGCGCGTTGGTTCTCGCAATCGCGGCGGTCTCATCGGGCGAGGACCTGACCGACCAGATCCTGTTTCCCAAAAAAGAGGCGGTCGTGCGCATCGACGCCAGGACGACCGCCACCGCGCTCGAGATTCTCGCCCCCTGCTTCGCCCGCGAAATCGAGGGGACCAAGATCCAGGTTCATACCACCAAGGGGCGAGGCTGGGTTGATCGCAGCCAGATGCTTACGTCTCTCGAAGCGATCAAGTACAGCCAGAGTCTCATCGAACGAGAGAAGCCCGACGCCTACGGCCTGTTCGTGCGAGCCGCCCTGTTCAACCAGAACGAAGCGGCGGACAAGGCTCTCGCCGACTTGAACGCCGCGATCAGGCTGGACCCTCAATTCGCGATGGCCTTTACCAATCGGGGCTGGCTGCACTTCGAGAAGGGCGATCTCGACAAGGCCCTCGCCGACTTCATCGCCGCGACGAAGATCGCCCCCAGGGATGCACTCGTCGCCAACAATCTGGCCTGGTTCCGGGCGACCTGCCCGAACGCCAAATACCGCGACGGCAAGCAAGCCGTCACGCTGGCGACGCTGGCTTGCGAACAAACCAGCTACAAGCACGAAGAGTTCCTCGATACTCTGGCCGCCGCCCACGCCGAGGCGGGCGATTTCAAAGCCGCCGTCAAGTGGGCCACCAAGACACTGGAACTCGATCCCCACAACGACGACTTCGCCGAACATCTCAAGCTGTATCAAAGCGGAATGCCGCTGCGAGAAGAAATGAAGTAACGAAGTCATTAGTCATTAGTCATTAGTCATTAGGAGTGAGAGGCGATGTCCCAGTTCCTGTTCTCTTCCCAACTAATGACTAATGACCAATGACTCCTCCCTCAGAGACACCTCATGCCTGACTGGCTGCTCAACGATCTGAACAACGTGGCCGATGTCTCTTGGAAAGTGGTCACACTTCGATTGATGATCTCTGTCGTGGGAGGACTCGCCGTCGCGGGGACGTGCTATGTCTCGCGACGGCGTGCGCCCGTGAGTGTCTTGCCGCTCGCAACGACTCTGGTCCTGCTGACGATTCTGGTCGCGATGACCGCGCTGGTGATCGGCGCCAGTGTGGCGAAAGCCTTCACTCTGGTCGGAGCCCTGTCGATCGTCCGGTTTCGCACGGTGGTCGATGACACGCGCGACACGGCCTTCGTGATCTATGCCGTCGTCGTCGGCATGGGGATCGGCTCGGGGCAGTTCGGCGTCTGTCTGATCGGCATCCCGATCGTCTCGCTGGTCGCCATTGTTCTCACAACGAACGGTTCCAAGCCGGTGACCGAGGCGGGTGAACACCGCCTGGAAATCCGCATGTCCTCGGGCCACGATCCCGTCGCGCTGCTGACCGAGTTGTTTCAGCGGGAACTCGCCAGTTACCGGTTGACTCAAATCGTGACGGCCCGGCAGGGCTTGTCGCTCGATCTGCGCTACAACGTCCGCCTGAAGGAGCCGGGCGACCCGCTGGCGCTGGTCAAGTTGCTGCAACAGGTGGAGGGAGTTCAAACCGTCGAGGTCCGCGAAGCATAGACGTTCGGAGAAGATCCAAATCTCAAGAACCACACACCAAACTAATTCCAAACCCCAAATCGCAAAACTTCAAACGGGAAATCCGGTCCCATTCCGGCGGGTAGCCCGGATTATTCATGGTCGCATTGAAGCCTGACGCGCAAGCGAAGGTTCTGCAGTGACATCCCTTCGCTTGCGCGTCAGGCTTCAATGCCACGCTCTGTCGACGACACTACCCGAGGCGTGAATAATCCGGAGCAGTGGAGTTGTTGACTCGTTCCTGTGGAAGGCTGGTCCGTGATCATGCTCGTCAACACACGTTCAACCTGGCGATCCCTGACGGCTCTGTTGCTGATCGGCCTCGCGTCGTGTCGAGCCTCGGTGAACGAGCCGTCGGCCGACGAGTCCGCGCCAACGAAGCCGGGTGTCGAGGTCCTGCGCGACCTGGCCACAATCGATCCTCCCGCCGCGAAGCCGGTCGATCCCAGCGACGCCTTCTTCGATGAAGGCCGTATCCCGCAGCTCAGGATCAAGTTAAAAGAGCCGCAGGAGAAGACGCTGCGGGAAGACCTGCGGCGCTACGTGAAATGCACCGTGGTCGAAACGCTTCCGAATCCCGACGATCCGGACACGACCCGCGAGACCACGTATTCCGAAGTGGCACTCAAACTGAAGGGAGCGGCCGGCAGCTTCCGCGAACTCGACGACAAACCCGCCTTCACGCTCAACGTCAACAAGCACGTCAAGCGGCAGTCCTTTCACGGCCTCCACAAGTTCCACCTGAACAACTCGGTGCAGGACGAGTCGTACCTTTCCGAGTGGATTTGCGCGGACATCGGCCGCGACGCCAAAGTCCCCGCCACGCGCGTGACTCATGCCCGCGTCTGGCTGAACGGGCGCGATCTCGGTCTGTATGTGCTGAAGGAGGGATTCGACGAGCCGTTCCTCACGCGACACTTCGGCAACGCGACCGGCAACCTCTACGACGGCGGCTTCCTGCAGGATGTCGAAGTCGACTTGGAGAAGGACTCGGGCAAGGGCCCCGACGACCACAGCGACCTCCGCGCGCTGAAGGCCGCGTGCGACGAACCCGATGCCGCGCTCCGCTGGCCCGCGATCGAGAAGCAGCTCGACGTCGACGCCTTCCTCACCTTCATGGCCTTCGAGCGGATGACCTGCCACTGGGACGGCTATACGCCGAACAAGAACAACTACCGCATCTACTTCGATTCGAAGGACAGCCGCGCCCGGTTCCTGCCTCACGGCATGGACCAGATGTTCGGCGATCCCGGCTTCCCGATCCTGGAGTTCCCGCCGACCATCGTCTCCAGTGCCGTGATGCACAACCCCGAGTGGCGAAAACGCTACCGGGAGCGCATCTCCGAACTGCTGCCGCTCTTCAAGGCCCGGCGTCTCCATGACAAGCTCGACGTGGCCCTGTCCCGGCTGAAACCGGTCGTCAACGCGCTGGGCGACGACTTCGCCAGAGCCCACGCCGACCGCGTGCGCGAGCTCAAAGAGCGAATCACCGCGCGCGAGCCCGCCCTGCGCGAGCAGCTCGAACACGGTGACCCGACACCAATCGAGTTCGACGAAAACAACCAGGTCGAAATCGCCGACTGGTACGGCGCGCAGCAGACGGATGACTCGCTGCTCGAAGAAGTCGATCCCGAGACCGACCGGCGGTACTCGATCCAGGTCGGCGAGTCCGGCCAGTGCGTCGCCTCGTGGCGCCGCCGAGTCCTCCTCGCCCAAGGCCGCTACCGCATCGAAGGCCGCCTCAAGACGGAGGGAGTCGAACCGCGCACCGACGATCAGGGAACGGGCGCCGGCATCCGCATCTCGGGCGGCCGGCGAGACAACAAACTGACGGGAGACACCGACTGGAAAACTGTCACTTATGACTTCGAAGTCACGGACGACATGCGCGACGTGGAACTCGTCGCCGAACTCCGAGCCACCAAAGGCCGCCTGTGGCTCAAACCAACAGCCCGCCTGATCCGAATCGTCCCGAAGTGAGAGAGACCGCACGCACGCTGGGATCAGGCCCGCCACAATCAACTCCTGCCTGCCATGCTCGTCGACGGAACACGCTTGAGAGTGAGACACCTGGGCGACCTCTCTCCAAGACGACCTCCGCCTCGGCAACTGTGCAGCCCAGTCTTCGACCGAGTGCAGGTTCCGCTCCCAAAGACATTTCAAGGCGGCGAGGCCGACGGACTCATCAAGGAACTCGTGTGGCCGGACCGGGCTAGGTTCGATTGCCCGGAACGGCCCACAGGAAACTTCGTAGAAGCCGGACCTGTCGCATAAACCCGCAAACGACGGTTCTTGCCACAGCTCTTTTATTCCGAGAACACAAAATTTGCGAATCGCTCGCCAAAGGCATTTAGCACAGATAGATTGAAAGTCGAACTGGCAGATTACACACGATGATAGAACTGAATGGTAAAACCGCAGCGTGGATACAGTAACCCTCCTTTTCCAAGTCGTGGGACCGAACGGCGCCCGGCAGGTGCGATTCAGCGTTCCTGACGGCGAGCCGGTCGAAGCGGCGTTCCGGTTCGACTGCCGCGAGGGTTCGCAGGTCTACGAAAAACTCGAAGCGATCGAGAGCAACACCTGCAACTATGAGGACATCAACTTCGTCGGCCAGCAACTCTGGCTGGAGTTGCTCTCCGGCGGAATCGCGGCTGCGGTGAAAAAAGTGCGCGAGGATGCGTCGGAAGGCACGCGGTTCCACGTCCGGCTTGAGCTGCCGGACGATCTGCGCTGGCTGCCGTGGGAATCGCTTTTTGACTATGTCGTCGGCTCGCTCGCTGGCGACAAGGCCTACTGCATCATTCACCAGCCGCCGCCCGAGGCACAAATTGCGCCGTTTGCGCCGTGCACCGGCGACAAGCTGGCGATGTTGCTGATCGTCCCCGATGGCTCCGGGCTTAACGCCGGGCTGGAGCACAACAACATTCGTCGCGAGGCGGAAAAACGCGGCGTCGAAGTCGTCCCGTTCATCGGGTCGGTAACAGCCGACGCTCTCTACAACAAGCTCAATGACCGGCAGTGGGACATTGTGCATTTCGTCGGCCATGGCCGAGAGAACGAGCGCAGCGGTCGCACGGAGATCCTCCTCAACAGCCCCAGTGGCGACGAACACTGGATGGACGCGGACAATTTCGCCCGCCAGTTCGGTACGGCGGTGCGACTCGCGGTGATGAACTGCTGCTTCAGCGGCGGCTCGGCTGAGCGGGTTGATTCGCTGAACGGGCTGGGCCCGCTGCTCATGATGCGACGTGGTGTGCCGGCTGTGGTGGCAATGCACTACGCGATCGCGGACAACATGGCGATCCTGTTTTCCAGCGAGTTCTACCGCGCGCTGTTCAACGGGCTTGAGCCAGGTCGCATTGATGTCGCACTGGAATCGGCCCGCGCCGCACTGTCCCGCAACCAGCAGTCCGATACCCTGCGCAGCTTCATCACGCCGGTGCTTCACCTCGGCCCCGGATATGAGCAACTCTTCGCGTTTGCGACCGCAGTGCTGGTACGGCCACCAGTTCTGCCGCAGCCGCCATCCGTGGCACCACCCGTGGTGTTGCCACCCGAGTTGCTCGCCGCGATTCGCGAACGCCGTTGTATCCCGGTCGTCGGACAAGGCATCTTGCGGCTGGGCTCTTTTCGCGAGCAGCCGCCGCCGCCCGGGCTCTTCGAGCTGGCCAAACGGCTCGCCAGAAAGCGCGGCCGCCCCTATCCGCAGCCCGAGGATATCAAGCTCTGCGAACAAGCGGGAGACGGACTGAGCAGCGAGTTTTTGCAGCGGGTGTGTGAACTTTACCAGCAAGACAAAAAGTATCCCGAGTTGCTCGAGGCCTTGGTCGCGACCTACCGGCGGTTCAAACCGACGCCGCTCATCAAACGGCTGGCGCGCTGGGACGTGCCGGGGATGTTCTACACCTTCTTCGATGGACTGCTGGAAGAATGCATTAACACCGGCAGCAGCGCGTTCACTCACGTCGTTCGCCGGCTCGATGACTTGGGCGCGGGCGACCCAACAGCGTTCGGCAAACAGCGGCTGTTGATCTTACTGCGCGGCTCGCTGAGCGACCCGGACTCGCTGGTACTCACCGAAAGCGATCACTCGCGGCTTTTCGCGAGCATTGTAAAGATGGAGGCCCGTATCGCCGCGCTGGCCAAACAAGTCCGGCGCAGCGTGATCTTCCTTGGCGTAAGCCCGCGCGACCCGCTTGTGCGACAGCTTCGGCACAAGCTGCTTGAACCCGCAAATCCGCGGCGCAGACAGGGGAAGACTTTCTTCGCCACTGTCAAACACAACGAAATCGACGACGCCAATTGGGGCGAATTCGATGTGGAATGGCTAGATGGCGAACTCGACGCGGTGCTCAACGCCATCCTGGAGGCCGCGCCATGAACAACCCTGTTGATGGGGTCCGCGATTCCGCCGCCCGCGACACGGCTTCGTGTCCGCCTGAAGGGGCCGGGCCGACGCCTGCCCCAACTCTTGAGCCGTCGCCTCAGACACCTGAGGCCGCTCCGGCTCAAGCCGACAGCCCTTACAAGGAGCTTCGTTACTACGAGGAGTGCGATAGCGACCGCTTCGCCGGTCGCGAGCGCGACATCCATGAGGTCGTCGCCCGCGTCGAGACGGAACGGGCGTTCGTCCTCTATGGTCGCTCGGGGCTAGGAAAAACTTCGCTGCTGCTCGCGGGGATCTTTCCCGTGCTGCGAACTCGCAGCTACCGCCCCGTCTATGTCCGCACTCTCGAAAACCCGCTCAGCGACTTGCGTCAGGCGATCGCACGCGACTGCAAAGTATCCGATGTCGGCGGCGACCTGCGAGAGCTACTCAAAGCCGCATGCTCAGGCGTGGAGATCCCGGTGCTCGTACTCGACCAGTTCGAGGAGTTCTTCACGCGGTTCAAAGACCGACCGCGCGACCGGGCGGCGTTCGTCAGAGAAGTCTCGACCGTGATCGCAGACCCCACCAGCGATGTGCGCGTGATCTTCAGTCTGCGCGAGGACTATTTGGCGGCGCTCGACGATTTTCAGCGCCGGCTGCCGGAGTTGTTCGCGAGTTCCTACCGGCTCGCCCCCCTGAGTGCTTTTGGAGCGCGTGAGGCGATCATACGTCCGCTCGTGCGCAAAGGCGTGCCCTACGACGAACGCCTCGTGACGCGGCTCGTCGATGAGTTGGCGAAGTTCGAGTTCGACTCGGCGCGGCTGCAAGTCACCTGTGCGGAACTCTATCGCACCGCCTGCGCCGCTTCTCGCGGCGACCTGCGACTCACCGAAAGTGATTTAGAACGGCTTGAGGTGGACCTCACCAAAGCCCGACGCTCTTCAGCAGAGAGTGGACCGACGGCGCGCCTGGCACCGGCCGAAGGGGAACCGCTGCTCGCCGGCATCTTCCATCGGTACCTCGATCAGGCAATTGCTCCGGTCGAGGCAAAGTATCCGTTGCTCGGCCGGCTGATTCTCGATGCCATGATCACGCGCGAAAAAACCAAATGCGCCATCAGCCTCAACGATCTGCACAAACTCGGCAGCACGGCTGAGGTCGAAGACGCTTTGACGATGCTGGTCCAACGCAACCTCGTGCGCACGGAGTTGCGTGGCGAGCGTCCCTGGTATGAACTCATCCACGAGTGTCTGGTCGAGGAGATCCGCCGCTGGCTCGACCAGAACCGGGATTTTTCGCGATTCTGCGCCGCCCGGAATTTCATCGTTGACGGCGCGCGCGGATCGCTCTGGCGGGACGACCTTGGCGCTTTGCTGAACACCGACAAGTTGGTCGATCTCATCGGACACTACCGGGAAAAGTTGCAGCTTGACGTCGTTCAGAAGGAGTTTGTCCTGCGCAGTGTGTTCCACTGCCGTTCTTCTGACGCGAACGTCGCGTACTGGGCCAGCGAGTACGGCGAAGAAGAAACGCGAGCCCTGCTGCTAGAGCTCCTGAAGAACCCCGACAGCAAAGTGCGGCTCGGTGCCGCCTGGGCTGTCGGCTACATCAATGACGAGGACGATGAACTCCTGAAGAAATGCCTGTCACTCGCCCTTGATCCCCAACAAGAAACCGAAATCCAGCGCGCTGCCGGCCAGTCACTCGCGATGCGCGGACGCGAGAAGCATCTGGAACCAATCCGGGAGGCGGTCCAAAGCGGGGACATGCCAGAACACGTCCAGGAATTGCTCGCCGATCTGGCAGAACACAACCGCCTGCGTGGAATAGCCCCACTCTGGCTGCAGTGGCACGCCCGCCGCCGCGTGGAAGGCCGAATACGGCGACTTTGCGCCTCAGACATCGAGCAAAGCAAGTGGCCGTCAATCAAAGAGGGCGCGCTCGCAGGGATGCTATGGGCAATGCTTATCATTGCGCCAAGCGAGATTATTAATATTGTGCTACAGTGGCTGCTCTGGCTGTGGTCGAAGCTGACATTGGAGCCAGACACCAACATGCCGGTGTATGGAGAGGTTTTCTGGCGGATGGTCGTTATCCTATTGCTCGCTGCCTCAGGAGGCGCGGTACTGGGTTATAGGGCAGGAATGGCTAAAGTGATCACGAAGAGATTTCGGCTCCCCCATCCGGGAACGCATGCTGTGCACCTCTCATTTCCAATTCTGTGGATTACACCACTTGTTGCTTTGCTCCTGTTGGCCGACCTCTTTATTCAACTGTCGCATTCTGGATTCGGGGATGTGTTCCCAGATTTTGTATTGGCATTGTTCGCCATACTGTTCTGGCTGGTAATCTGGCGAGAATTGCTTGCCTGGGGGGTAGACGCCACTCGGATCTGCTTCGGACTCGACTCAATCAGCCCCGACAGTTTCAGCAGGAAACTGGCAGTCCTCGTGCTAATCCTAGGCGGGCTCCAAATCCCCCTAACGGGATTCTTGTTTTTTAGACAATCGTATGTTCACGAAGTTTGGGAGAGGCTTATTATGATTAGTTTTTACTGCTACTCGGCATCGCTGTTCGTCATGGCCATTACTCTCGCTGAGCTCGCCCAATCTGGAGTGAATACTGAGGGGTCCAGTAGACGACAAGACGGCGCTAGCCGTCCCGACCTCTTGTCGATGCTGAGCAAGCGCGGCCGACCGTCGAGCGGAGAGTGATTGATACCGATGATATCTGATTCATCAACTGGAGAACGTCCATGCGTACACAGACGATGCCCATCACCGCGACGCAGAAGAAACTGAAATTCGCCAACGGAACCGTGCTGGAAGTTGGTCCCTTTGTCGGCACGGCCGCGCAATGGACGACCGGCGCCGGAACATTCCGAAGTCCGGCCGAGGAGGACTTGAGCGTGCCGTTCCGCGAGGCCATGCGCGAACTGGGGGTCGTTGAGCAGGAGACCCTGCATCTCGATGTCACGCCGGTTGCCACCGCCTCGCGGGGTCTCCGGACCGCCGCCGCCCAAGACAAGATTGTCATGCGCCCCGTGCGGCCAGCCGGAGCCCCGGAGGGGGTGAACGTCGTGCTCTATCAGGATGAGGCGGGTGGGCTGAGTTGGCATTTCCCCGACGGCTTTTTTGAGGAGCCCACTCCGCTCGGTGCATCGCCGCTCCGAGGTCGGCTTCGGACAGAGACTGTGCCGACGTTTACGATTCCCACCCGCACGGCGGCTGCGCAGCAGGTTCTTAACAGCCGCCGACAGCCGACGCACTTGCGCGGACCGATCACCAAATGGGGCCGCAAGATCTTCAAGGTTCTGCTCCTGCCTGTGCTCGAAACGATCGTGGGTCCACCGCTTGAGGCGATCGTGGGCAAGATCGAGAAACAATACCGTCAGGAGCTGATCCGCGCGGTCACCCCGGAGAACTACCGCACGTCGCTCGCTGAGCCATTTCGCGACTGGACGTCGCTCGAAGGCAAACCGTCGCTGCTGATCGTTCACGGTATTTTCAGCTCGTCGCACGGCATGTTGTCGGGCCTGCCGCAGCAGGCGATGGCCGAACTGCACGCTCACTACGGCGGACGAGTGATCGCACTTGACCAAATCACGGTCTCGCGCAGCCCGGAAGAAAACGCCAGGTTCTTCCTCGAGACCGTTCGTCGCGAAGCTCCGACAGGGCAGTTTGAATTTGACATCCTCTGCCACAGCCGCGGCGGGATCGTCTCGCGTACGCTCGTCGAGCGTGGCGACGCCCTCGTACCGGGACACAACTGCAGCTTCCGAAACGCCTTCTTCGTCGCCACGCCCAACCGCGGCTCACTGCTGGCCGATCCGGATCACATTGTCGATATGCTTGACGTGTTCACGAACCTGCTCACGTCTTTCCCGGATGGACCGGTGACTTATTCGATCGAGGTTCTCCTGGCGATCGTCAAGCTGCTCGCCCACACTGCAGAGCGGCGCCTGCCCGGCCTGGCGGCGATGGGTACCCGCGGATACATCGCCGACGTACTGAATCTTTCTACCGCTCATGCTCCGGCAGCCTATGCGGCTGCGGCTTCTGATTACACGCCTGCCCCGAACGCCGACAGCTCGCTCTTCACCGGTTCGCTCGCCAATAGCGTGGTTGACCGCATCTTCACCGAGAACGGCCGTGCGATCGCCAACGACCTCGTCGTGCCGCGCGATGGCGTGTTCGTGGCCAACGGCCACCCATCATTTCCGATTGCCCGCCCGTTGATCTTCTCGACGGAGGCTGGTGTGCCACATACCGGCTTCTTCCAGCGTCCCGAGACGATCACGGCAATCAAAGCCCATTTCGGTATCGGCCAGCCTGGCAAAATCGACTTAGAACAACGCCCGGGATCTCCCTCCAAGCCAACGCCGACTCCTTCGCGGCCACCACGGCGCAGGCAGAAGTTCCGCGGTGGCGGATCGGTCACTAAACAGCCCCCGAAGGGGGAGAGTATTGGTGGCGAACTGGAAGTGATGAAAGACGGGGACATCGGCGACGGATCGAGAACCCCACTCCCAACGGAGCGCGGCGCGCCAATCGAGGAAGCTGGCCGACCAAGAAAGACGCCCGAACAGCCGAAGCCTGTGGAACTTCAGCGCGAGCCGAAGATTGACTTTCACGAGCAGGTCCGCGAGGGCGAGCCAAACAATCTGCGGGTGCGTCTCGATGAGGCCCTCGCACAGTCTGCGGCGGCTCCACTCCTGCTCATTCCGCTCCCGGTTGGACAGACGAGCGCGGAGTTGTTCGTCACGCTCAGTGCTCCGGGCTTTGACGTCGAGCCGCTTGGCGACTCGAAGGTGACCGTCAGAACGCCGCGTGACCCGGCGACAGAGCATGTCGATTTCCGGCTCACCGCCCGGCATCTTGGGCCGCAGCCGGCCCGGCGGGAGATTCGCGCCGACTTCTGGCTGGGCAACAGCCCCCTGGGTTCGGTCACTCACCGTACTTTCGTCCTCCCGAAAAACTGGACCGGGCCAGGCCCTGCCGATGGATCGAGCGTTCCCTTTCAACTGCGAATTCCAACCCAGCCAAGAGAGGAATGCGAGTTCACCATCTTCGTCGAGGGCGAGGACGAAACCGGTCAGCCGCCGCTAGAGATCCGCATACGCAGCGAGATCCCCGGCCACGTGAAGCCACTCACGCGAGCGAGCAAGCTCGTACTCGACAGCCCAGGCAACACGCTCGCCGGATACTTGGACACGATTTATTCCAAAGAGTTCAGCCTTTATCCACCTGAGACACTCGGTGACAACGAATGGAATGCGGCATTGACCGAGTGGGAAGAGAACTTCAACGCCGCGCTCGACGCGCTCGGGAAAAAACTCTGGAAGGCGCTGCCGCAGACCCTTCGCGACGAGTATTTCAGGCTTTACCGGGCCCAGGCCTTGCCACGTTCGATCCTGATTTACTCCGACGAAATGATCCTGCCGTGGGAGTTGGTGGTGCCGCACGAGATGATCGACGGCAAGCTGGTGACACTCGAGCCGCTCGGCACCGCCCATATTCTTGGTCGCTTGAAACCGGGCCTGCGGATCCTGCCGGAACCGCAGCGTCTGGAGGTGCGTAATTTCTGCGTGCTCAACCCGCGTTATGCCGGTGCGGAGAATCTCGCATGGGCGCAGGACGAGGTCAACGAACTGCAAAAACTATTACCGCGAGTCTCCGTTGTGAATCCCGCGAAGCTGGCCAAGGTCCGAACCAGCGTGCTCGACAATGGCGACATCCAGCTCCTGCACTTTAGCGGCCACGGCCAGTACGATCCAACCAACTCCGACCTGAGCTCACTCGTGCTGGAAGACCTTGATCTCGACGCAGCGCTCATCACCGGCTCTCGGCTCGCCGCCGAAGGTCAGCCGCTGATCTATCTGAATGCTTGCAGCGTCGGGCAAACCGGCATGGTCATCGGACGGATGGGTGGCTTTGCGGCCAACTTCCTCGAAAGCGGAGCCAGCGGAGTCATTGCCCCCTACTGGCCGATCCACGACGATCGCGCGAAGGAATTCTCGCTTGCTCTTTACCACAAGCTTCGGTGTGGTCGTGCCGTGGGTGAAGCGCTTCAGGAGTTGCGCCAGGATCACCCGCGTGATTCAACTTTTCGGGCGTTTGCCTACTTCGGCGACCCCTGGGCGCGCACAAACTTGTCGCTTCTCTCCTCACCCTGAAATGGAAGGCGACCCCCTTCCTTGCTTTGACGGCTACAAATTCACCGGTCGCTTGCGGCAGCCGAGTGTTTGTCATTTCGGAACTCAACCGGGAGGACAAGCAGCCGCTGCTTGCGCCGTGATTTGATCGAACGGATGGCCGTGAGGTCTGGAGACCTGATTTTGGCTTCCGTCGATGGCGTCGCTCGGACCACTCCTGGCACGATCTGCATCGCGCCGCGTACCACCAAACACGCGGCGAAAGCCACGCTTCATTCTCACCGGCGCGACTGGTACGATCCGCCTCGCGAACGGTCCAGCTTTGACAACTTGGTGGCATTTCCAGCGGAGAAACAGCGTCATGTCGGCGGCAAACCCTTTCGGTGCGGAGTCGGTTCTGAAGACGAGCGGCGGTGAGTTGAAATACTTCTCGTTGCCGAAGCTGTCAGCCCAGGGATTCGGCCAGATCGACACCCTCCCCTTCTCGATGCGAGTCCTGCTCGAAGCGTGCCTGCGCAACGTGGATGGGTTCCTCGTCAATGAAGAGCACGTCGCGCAGGTCGCGAACTGGGACGCCGCGAAGCCTCAGCAGGTCGAGGTGCCGTTCATGGTCGGCCGCGTCGTGTTGCAGGACTTCACCGGCGTGCCGGCGGTCGTCGACATGGCCGCCCTGCGCGATGCGATGATCCGCATGGGGGGCGATCCGAAAAAGATCAACCCGCTCGTGCAGTGCGACCTCGTCATCGATCACTCGGTGCAGGTCGATTACTTCGGGACCGGTGAGGCGTTGCAGCAGAACGTCGACATGGAGTTCGAGCGGAACCTCGAACGCTACCAGTTGCTGCGCTGGGCACAGCAGGGCCTGAGCAACTTCCGCGTCGTGCCGCCGGCGACCGGGATCGTGCATCAGGTGAATCTGGAATACCTCGCCAAGGTCGTGCTGACAAAGAACGGCTTCGCTTACCCGGACAGTCTCGTCGGAACCGACAGCCACACGACGATGATCAACGGCTTGGGCGTTGTCGGCTGGGGCGTCGGTGGGATCGAGGCCGAGGCGGTCATGCTCGGCCAGCCGATTTACATGCTGATGCCCGAGGTGGTCGGTTTCAAACTGAGCGGCAGGCTGCCCGAAGGAGCCACCGCGACGGACCTCGTGCTGACCGTGACGCAGATGCTGCGCAAGCACGGCGTCGTCAGCAAGTTCGTCGAGTACTTCGGTCCCGGCCTCGATTCGATGACGCTGCCCGATCGCGCGACATTGGCCAACATGGCTCCCGAATACGGAGCCACGATGGGCTTCTTCCCCGTCGATGATGAGACACTGCGCTTCATGACTCGCACCGGACGGACCAAGCAAGAGGTCGAGCTGGTCGAGTTGTACTACAAGGCCCAAGGCATGTTCCGCACGGCGAATTCCCCCGAGCCGCGCTTCAGCAGCAAACTGGAACTCGATCTCTCGACGGTCGAGCCGTCGCTCGCCGGACCCAAGCGTCCGCAAGACCGGGTGCTGCTCAAGAACATGAAGTCGCAGTGGCACCATGATCTCGTCACGACATTCGACAAGCTGCCTCCCGCAGCCATTTCGAGGCAGGCGACCATGACGGACGAAGGAGCTCCGCCCCCGCCGATCGACGCTCCCAGCGAAGCGAGCGAACTGGTGTCGGAGGGCGTTGACGTCACCGGCGCGGAGGAGCCGTTCAAGCTGAAGCACGGTGCCGTCGTGATCGCGGCCATCACGAGCTGCACCAACACCAGCAATCCGTCCGTGATGCTCGGGGCCGGTCTGCTCGCGCGCAATGCCGTGGCGAAGGGACTCACCAGCAAGCCGTGGGTCAAGACCAGCCTCGCACCCGGCAGCCGCGTCGTCACCGAATACCTTGCCAAGTCGGGACTCGATCAGTCGCTGGATCAGCTCGGATTCAACACGGTCGGTTACGGCTGCACGACCTGCATCGGCAACAGCGGTCCGCTGCCCGACTCGGTTTCGAACGCGGTCACCGAGGGAGACCTCGTCGTGTCGGCGGTCCTCTCGGGCAATCGCAACTTCGAGGGCCGAATCAATCCGCAGGTGAAGGCCAACTATCTCGCCAGCCCGCCGCTCGTTGTGGCCTATGCGCTGGCTGGCACGACCGACATCGACCTTGCGACGGAATCGCTCGGCAAGGGGAAGGATGGCCAGGATGTCTACCTCAAGGACATCTGGCCCTCAGCGAAAGAGATCGAAGAGACCGTCACCAAGTCGATCACGCCCGAAATGTTCACGACCGAGTACGGCCACGCGGCGCTCGGTCCCGTCGAATGGCAGAAGATCACCGGAGCGACCGGCCCGCTGTACAAGTGGGATGAGAAGAGCACCTACGTGCAGGAGCCTCCGTTCTTCATCGACATGCCGACGCAGCCCAAGCCGATCCAGGGGATCAGCGACGCGAAGTGCCTGCTGTCGGTCGGCGATTCGGTCACGACCGACCACATCAGCCCGGCCGGTTCGATCAAGGCGAGTTCTCCCGCCGGCGTCTTTCTGCAAGCCAACGGCGTCCAGCCGATCGACTTCAACAGCTACGGCGCCCGTCGCGGCAACGATCGCGTCATGACGCGCGGCACCTTCGCCAACATCCGCCTCCGTAATTTGCTATGCCCCGGCACTGAGGGTGGAGTCACCAAGTACTACCCGACCGGCGAACAGATGTCGGTCTACGATGCCGCGATGAAGTACAAGACCGACGGCACCGCGCTGGTCGTCCTCGCCGGTTCCGAATACGGCACAGGCTCCTCCCGCGACTGGGCCGCGAAAGGAACTTATCTGTTGGGTATCCGAGCCGTCATCGCCGTCTCATTCGAGCGGATCCACCGCTCGAACCTCGTCGGCATGGGCGTCCTGCCGCTCCAGTTCCGCTCCGGAGAGAACCGCGACTTCCTGGGCCTCGACGGCACCGAGACCTTCGACATCCAACTCAACGACAACCTGAAGCCGCTCCAGGCCGTCGAGGTCATGGCCACCAAACCCGACGGCACCGCGATCCACTTCGTCGCCACCTGCCGCATCGACACCCCCGTCGAAGTCGAGTACTACCGCCACGGCGGCATCCTCCACAAAGTGCTGAGAGACTTGGTCAAGGGATGACGAGCATCATGAATGGCGTCTGCCTTTCACCTCGACCGCCCGGTATCATTTCATCGCGACGATGAAATGTCGGAGACTTTTAGTGAGGAGCGTGACTCATGGAGACCGTGATGGGCAAAGTCTTGGTCGATGTCAAAGTTGAAAATCACGATGACTTGGTGCGGGCGGCCGACGGGGCTTTGCAACCTGAACGAGTGCGTTCGCTGGACATTTCTGATGCGCTGGTCGATACCGGCGCGATGTACCTCGGGTTGCCCAGCCGGATGGTTCAGGAACTCGGGCTGCGTCCGTTGTTTCAACGGAATGTGAAAACCACCAATGGAACGGCACTGCGAACCATCTACGGAATCTGTCGTATTACCCTTCAAGGCCGACAGTGCCACGTCGAAGCGGCGGAACTTCCCGACGATTGCCCGGTGCTGATCGGCCAACTGCCGCTCGAAGCGATGGATTGGGTCGTGGACTGCACCAACCAGCAACTCATCGGCAACCCGGCCCACGGCGGGAAAGAAATGTACGACATGTATTGAAGTTCACCCCACCAAAACCGATGGCGAGCGCATGAGAATCGTGGAGATCAGATCATGCTGACGAACGTGGACCAGCTCCGGACAACGCTGGAACAAATGGAGCGACTGCTGCGAGCGCTGGACGACCTGAAAGAGAACGTCCTGCCCAAAGACCCGGCTCTCTTCGCCGTGATGGCCGAGGCTCCGTTGGACGATCTCACGCGTCTGCGAAACGAAATCCACGGATACGCACATGAGTTGCGGACGACCGCGTGAAGAACCGTACCACTTCGTCACCACCTACCGCATCGACACCCCGGTCGAAGTCGAGTACTACCGCCACGGCGGCATCCTGAACAAAGTGCTGAGGGATTTGGTAAAGGGATGATGCAATGAAGTGCCATGAATGTGAGGCGAGTATTCCGCTGTTGAAGGGTGGACGACTTCCGAAGAAGTGTCCGTTGTGTGGAACAGCGTTGAGTTCACCCGTCACCTCATTCGACGACGACGACCCCAATCCACCGACTCGGAGGATCGCATCAAAGTCGAAAACGCGGAAGACCGCGAAATCGTTTCGCATGAATGGCTGGATGATTGCGGGGGTGGTCGTCGTTGTTCTGCTTAGTGTGGGCTATTCATTGAGTGGCCCCGTCAAGAGGTCGCTTCACGCAGCGGCGTTATCCTCAATCTACGAGAAGCACAACGGAGCCAAGCCTGATCACGTGTGGATTCCCGCCGCTGGCGAGGCATGGAAAAAGTATCAGGATACCGACGGATGGTTTGAGTTTGAGATGGAGGGTCCGTCAACAGCCGGGAGGACAACGAACAGCGGCCTTTCCTATCGTCAATGGGATTCTTCGGACGAGCGTGAGGGGGTTGCGTATGGCGTACTGTGTGAGCGGCGCGAGTCAGGCCCGCAGCTTTCTGATGAGAAGCGTTGGGAGATTGTACGCAAACTCATCGACGAATCGATTTTGGTTGCGACGCAGCAGGAAAAGATGGTTGGAACTGTTCGGTGTCTTGAAACCCTGGGACGCTTCAAGAACGGGAACAGACGAACACGCCAATGGGATCTCGTGCGCGATGGTGAGTGGATCCAATTGAGAATCAATACAGGAGACACGACGTTGGATTTGAATGGCCCAGACATCGAGCGATTCTTCGGATCATTCAAATGGTTGCGTTGATTTCGCAGGTGGCAGCATGGTCCAGACATCGCTTTGCGGCGGCAGGGTGACCGGGTCAGAAGCGCTTGCGGGCGGTCCGGAATCAGTGACACGAGGATTGGTGATGACCCGAGGGGCAACACATCCAGTCGAGAGTCACCCGTGAATTGCCGACGGTGCGAACAGACGTGTCGCCTCGCCGGGGCTTGGTCGATCATGTCCCTACCCATCCCACGGCTCACGTCGTGGGCTATTGTCTACCGCCCTCCGGGCTGAAGAATCGAGCGGTCAGTTCGCGGTCGTCCGATTTCGCCCGGTGCACCAAAAAGGTGGCCTCGCAGTTCTGCCTCTTGTCGATTGGCGGCTGGCGAGGCCACAATTGGTGTTGCCGTGTAGCACTGCTCCGCGAGAGGGAGACCATCATGCGTATCACCGTTGGCGGCAAGCTGGCTGTGGGATTTGGTGCGGTTCTGTTGTTGTTCATCCTGACGGCGATCTTTATCGAGGGGCAGGTTCGTTCCGTCGAGCGGGGCTTGGGCGAGATCACGAACAACGCCACGCCTGACCGCGACGATGCCATTGAGATGGAACTGCACGTCACGCGGACTCGGTACGCCGTTTGGATCATGCTGTTGGCGGCGTTGGCCATCACGGGGGGAACAGCCCTCTGGATCGGTGGCAGCATCGCCAGGTCAGTGCGTCGGCTGAATGAAGGGGTGGAGCGAATCGCGGGGGGCGATCTGAACTACCGCATTCCCATCGTCACGCACGATGAACTCGGACGGCTGGCCGAAGCCTTCAATCGGATGTCGGAACAGCGACATCAGGCGGGAGAGGCACTCGGACGCGAACGGCATTTTCTGCACAGCCTGATGGACAACCTGCCGGACAGCATCTACTTCAAGGACGAGGAGAGCCGGTTCCTCAAGGTCAACCGAGCGCTGGCCAATCGGTTCGATGTGGGAATGACCGTCAAAGCGATCGGTCAGCGCGATTCCGACTTCTTCACGCCGGAGCATGCCGAGTCGGCCCGTGCCGACGAACTGGAGGTGATGCGAACCGGACAGGCCATTGTCGGGCGCGAGGAGAAGGAAACTTGGCCGGACGGCCGTGAGACCTGGGCCGCGACGACCAAAATGCCGCTCCACGATCCCCAGGGCAACATCATCGGGACGTTCGGCATCTCGCGCGACATCACCCAGCGCAAACTGGCCGAGCGCCGCCTCACAACGCAATACGCCGTCACGCGCGTCCTTGATGAGGCAGCCGGCCTGGCCGAAGCCACTCCGCGAATCCTGCAAGCCATCTGCGAAAGCCTCGATTGGGATCTGGGAGTCATCTGGACGGTGGATCACACGGCGGACCGGTTGCGCTGCGTCGAGGTCTGGCATCTGCCCGCGGTCAATGCCGCGGAATTCGAAGAGGCGACGCGGCAGGCGGAATTCAATCGTGGGATCGGACTGCCGGGCCGCGTCTGGGAGAGCCGCAAGCCGGCGTGGATCGAAGACGTCGTTCGCGACAGCAACTTTCCGCGCGCCGCTCACGCTGCGAAGGACAACCTGCACGGAGCGTTCGCCCTTCCCATCCAGATTGGCGACGAAGTTCACGGCATCCTCGAATTCTTCAGCCGCAGGATCCGCCGGCCCGATGACGGCTTGCTGAAAATGTTCGTGGCCATCGGCAGCCAGATCGGTCAGTTCATCGAGCGCAAGTCGGCCGAGGAGGCGCTGCGTGAGGCGGAAGAACGATCGCGGCTGTTGCTGGAGTCCTCGGCGGACGGCATCTACGGCATTGATCTCGAAGGGCGCTGCACATTCATCAACAAGGCGGCGGCGGAGATGATCGGCTTCGCACCGGCCGAGGCGCTCGGTCGGAACATGCACGATTTGATCCACCACAGCCATCGGGATGGATCGCACTATCCGGTCGCGGAGTGTCCGATCTACCGTGCGTTTCGTGTCGGCCAGAATTGTCGAATCGACAGCGAGGTTCTGTGGCGACAGGACGGGACGCCGTTCCCCGCCGAGTACTCATCGCAGCCGATCCGTTCCGCCGCGGGAGACATCACCGGTGCGGTGGTCAGCTTCGCGGACATCACCGAGCGCAAGGCGGCCGAAGCCGACTTGCAGCGTGCGAAGGAGGCTGCCGAAGCCGCCACCCGTGCGAAGAGCGAATTCCTGGCCAACATGAGTCACGAAATCCGCACGCCGCTCAACGGCATCATCGGGATGACCGAACTGACGCTCGACACCGAGATCACGCCCGAACAGCGCGAGTATCTCGTCATGGCCAAGACCTCGGCCGACCATCTGCTGCAGGTCATCAATGACATTCTGGATTTCTCGAAGATCGAGGCGGGCAAACTCGACCTGGAGTCGATTGACTTCGCGTTGCGCGACACGCTCGACGAAACGCTCGCCACGCTCGCCCTTCGGGCGCACAAGAAGGGACTGGAACTGATCGACGACGTGCTCGAAGACGTGCCGGATTCGCTGGTCGGTGATCCGGGCCGCCTGCGCCAGATCGTGGTGAATCTGGTGGGCAACGCGATCAAATTCACCGAGCGCGGCGAAATCGTGGTGCGGGTCGAGCGTCAGTCGCGCGACGACGATCAAGTCACCCTGCACTTCGCCGTCCGCGACACCGGAATCGGCATCCCGCGCGACCGGCAACAGGTGCTGTTCCAGGCGTTCTCTCAGGTCGACAGTTCGACGACACGCCGATACGGCGGCACCGGTCTGGGACTCGCCATTTCCTCGCAGCTCGTGCAGTTGATGCACGGCCGGATCTGGATGGAAAGCGAACCCGGTCAGGGAAGCACGTTCCATTTTACGGCGCAGTTTGGAGTGGCGCTGACACCGGTCGTGACGCGGTTGCGGTCCGAACCGGTCTCCGTTCACGGGTTGTCGGTCCTGGTTGTGGATGACAACGCCACCAATCGCCGCATCCTGCAGGACATGCTCACCAACTGGCAGATGAAGCCAACCGTGGTGGACAGTGCTGTCGCGGCACTGCGAGTGCTCGAACAGTCACGCGACGCGGGCCAGAAGTTTGATCTCGTGCTGCTCGATGCCATGATGCCCGACATGGATGGGTTCGAGTTGATCGAGCGAATCAAACGAGATCCCACTCTGACCGTGACGACGATGATGATGCTGTCGTCCGCCGATCGGCGCAGTGATGCGCAGCGATGTCGAGAACTGGGACTGGCCGCGTATCTCACCAAACCGGTCTGCCAGTCGGACCTGCTCGATGCGACGATGACGGCGCTGGGACAGTCGCGCCACGGCGTTCAACTTTCTCCGGCGGCGTCCCTCGTGTACGACAAGGCTCCGCGTCCGCTGTCGCTGCTGTTGGTGGAGGACAACGCCGTCAATCAGACTCTCGCGCGGCGCCTGTTGGAAAAGCGAGGCCACTCCGTGGAGATCGCCGGCAATGGCCGTCAGGCTTTGGCCATGCTGGAACTCGGTGCCGCGCGGTTCGATGCCGTGCTGATGGACGTGCAGATGCCAGAAATGGACGGCTTCGAGGCCACCGCCGCGATTCGCGAGCAGGAACTTCAGACTGGCACGCACATGCCGATCATCGCCATGACGGCGCACGCGATGAAGGACGATCGCGAACGCTGCCTGGCCGTCGGCATGGACGGATACGTCTCCAAGCCTCTGCAACCGCAGTCGCTGTTCGCGGCCGTCGAAGATCTGGCCGCAGCGGCCCCGTGCGACGAGATGATTCCGTCCGCTGCGGCCCTTGCTCCCCTGGTCATTGAGAAGGATGCGGCCCTCGATCACGTCGGTGGCAGCGTCGAGCTATTGAAGGAACTGATCGAGCTGTTCCTGGAGGAAGTTCCCAACATGCTGGAAGCGGTTCGCACCGCCATTGCCGAGCGCGACGTCAAGAAGCTGCGCCGGGCGGCTCATTCGCTCAGGGGATCGATCTCCAACTTCGGCCATTCGTCCGCAATCGATACCGCCGAGCGTCTGGAAGTCATGGGTAAGGATGGACAATTGACGGGTGCCTCTGATCTGTATCAGCAGCTCACTGAGGATGTGGAGCGCTTCAACGCAGCTCTGGCCGAGTTTGCCGCTGAGCCGATTCTGGCCTGACAGACTCCCGACCGAGAACCATGGCCCGGTGATGGCAGTTGCCTGCGTTCCATCGTTCAGCCTCGTGTGTAAGCCATTGCTTCTGCCGTTACAATTTGTTCCCGCTCAGCCTGCGCTGATGCGCGGTGGTTGTGCCACACGGTCACAGAGCCCAGGAATTGCCATTCACGAATGACCTCTCGGTTGCTCGCCGTCTGCGAGGCATGACACAAGCGGAGGCATGATGGCTGACGAGTTGCAATCCGCCCAACACGACCCGGCTGGCGAGACTTCCGTGGCCGCGAAGGTCAAGACGGTGGCGTGCCTCGGGGGTGTCAGTTTGGAGCGGGGCGTTCCGACCGAGGAGATTCACGAGTACATCCGCGACGCCACCAATCTGGTCTGGATGGACGTGCAGGATCCCGGACCGGCCGAGTTGTCGATGCTGTTGGAGGAGTTCGGCTTCCACCCGCTGGCGCTCGAAGACGTGGCCAAGGGACAGCAGCGCCCCAAAGTCGATGAATACAAGGGCTACCTCTTCATCGTCACGTACGCCGTGCTGACGGAGGACCATACGCAGGCCGTGCAGACGGTGGAAGTCGATTTGTTCGTGGGTCGCAACTACGTGGTGACAGTGCATCACGGCCGGGTTCCCGCGTTGGAGGAAGCCTACGCACGCTGGACGCGCGGCGGTGCCATGCTCCGCGAGGGGGTTGGTTTCCTGGTCTACACCGTGATGGACGCGATCATCGACGGCTACTTCCCCATCATCGACGGGATCGAGGGCGAGGTGGAAGAGACTGAGATCGAGATGTTCGCCAAGCTCCGTCCCGAGGGAGTTCAAAGCCTGCTGCGTCTGAAACGGACGCTCGTCACCCTGCGACGGGTCCTCTATCCGCTGCGCGAGACGTTTGCCGTGCTGCTGCGGCGGGAGCAACCGATCTTTTCGCCCAACACGCTGGTCTACTTCCACGACGTTCACGATCATGTGTTGCGATGTCTGGATATTCTGGAGATCGAACGTGAAATGGTGACGGGAGCACTCGAAGCCTATTTGACCGTGCTGTCGAACCGCCTGAACATGACGATGAAGACGCTGGCGGTCATCACCGTGGTCGTGGCCATCGCCGGACTGACCTTTGGAGCGTGGGGGATGAACTTCGAGCATGTCCCCTGGCAGCACGAGCCGTGGGGATTTGCGGCGGTGCTGTTCGGCACGGTGGCCCTGATTGGCGGTGTGCTCGTGTATGGCTGGAAGAAGGGATGGCTGTAAATTGTCGCGGTCAAGAACCGGAGAGACTGAGGGAGAACGATCGTGAAGATTCTGGTTGCCGAGGACGACCCCGTTTCACGCCGTTTGCTGCAGAACTATCTGCAAAAGTGGGGACACGAGGTTGTCCTGGCGAACGACGGAGCTGAAGCATGGCAGTTGTTCGAGCAGGATGAATTCCGACTCGTCATCAGCGACTGGATGATGCCGGAAATGGACGGCGTTGATCTGATTCGTCGAATTCGCGAGTCACCACGGCCCATTCACGTCTACGTCATCCTGCTGACGGGCCGTTCGCAAAAAGAGGACGTGGTCGAGGGCATGGAGGCCGGGGCCGACGACTTCGTGACCAAGCCGTTCGACCGCGACGAACTGCGAGTCCGGCTGTGTGTGGGCGAGCGGGTCTGCGAACTGGAGCGACGTCTGGCCGAACAAAGCCGGGAACTGGCGGAACTGCGTGAGAAATTGGCGGAGCGTTAGCCCGGATGACGCATCTGTAGCTGAGTTCGCAAGAACTCAGTTCGTGATCGTGAGTCGGTCT
>JANODP010000058.1:0-5656 GCA_031412755.1 Schlesneria sp.
TCACGTCACCCGCTCCGAAAGGACGATGGTCGAAAGTGGGAAGGGTTCTTCGCGAGTCTCGCACTGGTCCTGATGCCGCGCGTCTACGGCCACGCGCATCTGGCGTCTCTGGAAACGATCACGAACCTGACGTGTACCGCCGCCGTGCTGGCCGTGGCGGCGTGGTGGAACGGGGCCGCGCCGCCATCTCGCCGAGTCGCACTGTTGACGGGCGTGGTGATGGGCCTCGCGCTGCTGACGAAGATTCAGGCGGTCCTCATCCCCGTCCCGGTCATTCTTTGGGCGCTGTGGCGCTGGCGGGCGAAGGCGATCGTGCCACTCCTCATCTGGGGGGTCACGGCCAATGTCGTCTTCTTCGCCCTCTGGCCGTACCTGTGGCTCGATCCGGTCGGACACTTTCTGGAATACCTCGGCCGCACAACGAACCGCGCGACGATCCACTGCTACTACTTCGGAGTCCGCTATGACGACAAAGCGGTCCCGTGGCACTACCCGTTCGTGATGTTCGCGGTCACGGTCCCGCTGGGGCTGCATCTGCTCGGCGCGTGGGGCGTGTCATCGGTCTTCGGGCGTCAGCCCTCCCTTCTCTTTCGGAGCGGGGGACGTGAGTCCCCTGGTTCTTCGAGCAATTTGAAAGTCGCCACTCCGCCGAAAGCCCCCCTCACCCTAACCCTCTCCCCCGAAGACGGGGGCGAGGGGACAAGGCACTCACACCTGTTGCTGCTCGCCTGCATGGTGTTTCCGCTGATCGTGTTCGCTCTGCCGGGAGTGGCCGTGTACGACGGCGAGCGTCTGTTTCTGACAGTCTTCCCGCTGTGGGCGATCTTCGTGGGGCGTGGGTTACAGCATGGTTGGCAGTTCGCGTCCCACGTCCCCGCTCGGACAATTTTACGTTGCGGACTACTGTGCGGACTGGTGTGGTCAGGTGGGATCGCAATCAACGTTCATCCTCACCAACTCAACTTTTACTCTGAAGTGATCGGCGGACAGTCGGGAGCCGAGCAATGCGGAATGGAGTTGGACTATTGGGGAGCCGGAATTACACGAAGTCTGCTCAGAAAGGTCGTCATTGGACTGGGGCGAGGAAGCAGATTGGGTGTTGGGCCAACGTTGCATCCGTTTCAGGCAGATGAGTACCGGCGGCAGTCGCCGCTGCTCAGGCAGCATCGAATCGGCACGATACCTGTGGAGTCCATTGGTTCGTCACGAGTGCTGGCCCTGATATTCAAGCGACGTGCCGACCTGCCGCCGTCTCGCGCCCGTGTGCAAGAAAAGATCAAACCCTTCAAAAGTGGGATGGATTTTCCCGTTTGGTGGGCCAACTGGATCATGTCTGCCTCGGACATCACGATTGAGGGCGACTATGCTGGTCCACCCGAAGAAAAAGGCCCCTCACCCTAACCCTCTTCCCCCCAGTATTCATTCCTGAAGACAGGGCCGGGGCGAGGGGACAAGACGAAGATTCGCAGATGACCCCTCAAACTGAAGTTGCTTCATCACTCGAACGTTACAGCCGCCAGATGCGGTTTGCCGGGATTGGTGCCGAAGGGCAGGAGCGGTTGCGCGCGGCGAGGGTGTTGTTGTGCGGCTGCGGTGCGTTGGGGACCGTGCTGGCCGACACGCTCGTTCGGGCGGGAGTCGGCTTGCTGCGGATTGTCGATCGGGATTTTGTCGATCTCTCCAACCTGCAGCGGCAGGTATTGTTCGACGAACAGGACGTGGCCGAGCATTTGCCGAAGGCGATCGTCGCGGCGAACAGGCTGGCGCGGATCAACTCGCAGGTGACGCTCGAACCGCACGTGGCCGACGTCGATTGGCGGAACGTGCGCGAGTTCGCCCGCGACGTGGACCTGATCCTCGACGGGACCGACAACTTCGAGACGCGCTTCTTGATCAACGACGTTTCGCTGGAGACCGGCATCCCGTGGGTGTACGCGGGCGTCGTCGGCAGTCACGGCCAGACGATGGCGATCTTTCCGAATGAGTCGGCCTGTCTGCGGTGCGTGATCGAAGCGCCGCCCGATCCGGGTTCGACCGAAACGTGTGACACGGCCGGCGTGATTGCCCCCGCCGTTCACATGGTGACCGCGTTGCAGGCGGCGACGGCGCTGAAAATCCTTTCGGGGCAAAGGCAGCTCGTCGAACCGAAGCTCACGATTGTCGATGTGTGGGATGGCACGTTGCGACAGATGAACGTGGGTGGCCTGCGCGAACGAGGCGACTGTCCGGCCTGTGGGCCTCAACGGCGTCGCGACTGGTTGAGCGGCGGGCAGACCTCGCAATCGACGGTCCTGTGCGGACGGAACTCGGTCCAGATCTCGCCCGCTCAGCCGGCGAGTTTGTTACTCGAAGACCTCGCGACAAAGTTGTCGCTGCTGGGCGAGGTGACCCGCAATCCCTTCCTGCTCCGGTTCCAGCCGACTGGTGACGAATGTCAACTGACGGTGTTTCGCGATGGCCGCGCGATCGTGCAAGGGACGGAAGACCCCGCGACGGCACGCGGCCTATACGCCCGCTACATCGGCAGTTAGCGGCCTGGCACCCGGCGTTTTTCTCAAAGGCCCGGCACCCCGTCGAGAAAAAATTCGGTTTTCCGGCGTGCTTCAATTTGACAACGTTGGATTCCGACTTAGGTTTCAAGAGGTCGGGCCACCGTGAATCGCGGTCGGATCTGAAGCGACCGAAACAGCAGTTGTCCATGTCGCGATGAGGCGAGTGTCCTCGTTCCGTGATCATGTGCGACACACGTGACCATCCCCATTTTTCCGTTTACGAAGGGCTAAGACATGCGAAGAACTCTGGGCAAGAATCGAAAAGGCTTTACTCTCGTCGAAGTGTTGATCGTCGTGGTCATCCTGGGAATTCTGGCGGCCGCCGTGCTGCCTCAATTCACCGCTGCCACCGATGACGCCATGGAATCGTCGTTGCGGCAAAACCTGCAATTGCTGCGCGGCCAAATCCAGATGTACAAATTCCAACACGACGGCAAATTCCCCGCTGATACTTCCACGGAAGTTGCCGACAAGCTGACCAAGGCCAGTAAGGTCGATGGCACCACCGCCGCCCCCGGGACGGCTGGCTATCCGTACGGTCCCTACATCGTGGGGCAAATGCCTCCGAATCCGTTCAACAGCGGCCGCGGCATCAAGGTCGTGACCGGTTCGGTTGCTGGAGTTGTCGTCGATGAGGCTGCCCTCGATGGCACTGAGAAAGTTGGTTGGATTTACAGCAAGGACTTGGGTGAAGTGAAGGCCAACACGGCTGGCAACGCCTCCGATGGCAAGCCCTACGACACGCTCTGATCCGTGTCTGGCAGGGTCGCCTCTGACTGGCTCTTTCAGAATCACGACGCAGCCCGCCGAATCCATTCGGCGGGCTGTTCGCATTCTTTGACTCCGCGATCTTCACCGAAAGTTCTTCTTGGCCGGTTGCATCTCGACACGCGCATCGGGTAGCTGTAGGGATCAGATTCGATGGTTCAGTTTCCACCTGCGGAGCGACTTCATGCCCAAGCTAACGGTTGAGGGATTCGGTGAGTTCGACGTGCCGGTTGGCAAGCGGCTGGTGCTCGCGCTGACCGAGGACGCCGGAGTCGATCAATTGCATGCCTGCGGCGGCAACGCCCGCTGTACGACCTGCCGCGTGGAATTCGTCGCGGGCGAACCCGACGAAATGACCCTGGCCGAGAAAAACGTGCTGCTCGCCAAGGGGGCGACCGGTGTCCGGCTGAGCTGCCAGATGGTGTGCGACCACGACATGTCCGTGCGCTGCATCAGTCGCGTGCAGGGGAGCGGTCGCCCCGGTCCCGGCAATGTCCCCACGGCCGAGATCGCTCCGCCGCCCGAGTGGACGACGAAGTGAGCAGAGGGCAGTGGAGGGTGGATCGGACCGCAGAGGGTCGGTGGGGTTGATACTTGGAGAAATTCATGCGAGTGACCGGGTGGAGGGTGCGAGTGGCGGCGGTCATGGTCGTCATCGGCGTGGTCAGTTGCGCGGCGCGGGCCGATCACATTCGCGACCTGCAAACGGCGGCGATCGAAGCGAACCAGGCCGACTTCGGTCACTGGGGCCACGACCCGGTGAACTACAAGCACTGGGGATCGCACACCAACCGGTTGATCCCCGTCTACACGTTTGGCACGCTGACGCCGGGTGGCTCGAAGGAGAAACTCCTGCCCGTCGACCTGCGGAACTTCAGCGGAGCCAACAGCGCGTACCGGGACGAGGCGAAACTCAAACGGCTCTATGGTCGCGTTCCCCCGCACACGCTCAACAAGGAGGCCGAGTATCTCGATCAGACGAACATCTACGACATCCAACAGGCGGCGTTCGACAGCGGCAGGAAGTACGTGTTCCTGGTGATCTTCGACGGGATGGACTGGCAGACGACCCGCGCGGCGGCGATCCACAAGACACAGAAGATTGCCTACACGGGCGGTCGCGGAACCGGGCTGCACTTCCAGGACTATCCGGCGGACGACTCGACGCAGTTCGGGTTCATGTGTACCAGCCCGCACAACGCCGGAACGAAGTCTGATCCCGACGAGCAGACCGTACTCAATCCGGGCGGCACGATGTTCGGCGGCTACAACGTCGAGCATGGCGGCCCCAACCCGTGGACCCCCGGCAACGATCCGCCGTACCTCATCAGCAAGTCGGCCAACAAGGCGTTTCTGCACGCCTACACGGATTCGTCGAGTTCCGCATCGAGCATGACGGCCGGTCTGAAGACGTACAACGACGGCGTGAACATGGACCATGCCGGACAGCCCGTCCGCACGATCGCTCACTGGGCGCAGGAGCAGGGTTACTCGGTCGGAGCGGTGTCGAGTGTCCCGATCAGCCACGCGACGCCCGCCTGCGCGTACGCTCACAATGTCGAGCGGGACGATTACCAGGACCTGACGCGCGACATGCTCGGCCTGAAGTCGATCGTCCACGCGGAGGTACCGCTTCCCGGTTTGGATGTCGTCATCGGCGCGGGCTACGGCGACATCCGCAAGACCGATGGCACCGAAGCCACCGAAACCGAACCGGCCAAGAGACCGGCTGGCAAGAATTTCGTTCCCGGCAATGCCTATCTGACCGATGCCGACCTGAAGGCCAGCGACGCGAAGCATGGAGGCAAGTACGTGACGGCGATCCGCACCAAGGGCGTCAACGGCCCACAGCGTCTGAAGGCAGCCGCCCAAGAAGCCGTCGCCTCCCAGAAGAGGCTGCTCGGGTTTTACGGCGTTGGCAAAACCAGGCATCTTCCCTTTGCGACGGCCGACGGAAACTATGACCCGACGATCGGCCGGGCGGGCAAGGACAAGATCGAGAAGTACGAACCGGCCGACCTGATCGAAAACCCCAAGCTGACCGACATGACCTCCGCCGCCATCGAGGTTCTCTCGCAGAACAAAAAAGGCTTCTGGCTGATGGTTGAACCGGGCGACGTCGATTGGGCGAACCACGACAACAACATCGACAGCTCGATCGGAGCGGTCCTCTCCGGCGACGCGGCGGTCAAAACGATCACCGACTGGGTCGAGCAACACAGCAACTGGAACGAGTCGCTGCTGATCGTCACCGCCGACCACGGACACTACCTCGTCCTCGAACAGCCCGAACTGCTGATCGCGCCGAAGAAGTGAGGACAATCCAGGGGTCAGGC
>JANODP010000059.1:0-25272 GCA_031412755.1 Schlesneria sp.
AAGGTGGAAGGTTGATGGTCAGAGCCCCGGCGTGCAAACTTGCGGCTGCGGCGACGAGGCATCATAGTCGCCGTCACTACGACTGGCCACGAAGCCAACGAACAGTCGTCCGGATCTCTGACCATCAACCTTCCACCTTCAACCATCAACCTCCTCCCATGCCCCGCTACTGTCTTCCCGACACCACCGCCGCCCTGACCGACCGGCTGATCATCGACCAGATCGGAAAGGGGAGCCGCGTTCTCGACCTTGGCTGTGGAGACGGCCGCCTGCTGTGCCGGCTGCGGGACGAAGCCGATTGTTCCGTGCAAGGGATTGAGCTGGACCACTCCGGAGTGATCGAGGCCATCTCCAAGGGAATGCCCGTCATTCAGGCGGACCTCGACGAAGGACTGGATGAAGTCCCCGAGAACTCGTTCGACTACGCCGTCCTCAGCCAGACGCTGCAACAGGTGCGGCATCCGAAGGAACTGTTGCAGCGGATGCTGCGCGTGGCCCAACAGGCGGTGGTCCTCGTTCCCAACTACGGGCACTGGCGGGTGCGAGTTCAAATCCTGCTGCAGGGCCGCACGCCGATCACCGGTTCGCTGCCTTATGACTGGTACAACACTCCGAACCTGCACTTTTTGTCGATGCTCGATTTTCGAGACCTCTGCCGCAACATGCAGATTCGAATCGTGAAGGAGACCCCGATCATCCACGGTCGAGCCGTCACGGGGGCCTGGGCCGCCAACCTCCGCGCCGACAGTGCCCTTTATGTTTTGCAACACGAGTAAGTCAATCCTCACCTCGTCGTTCACCCCATCACAGGAGTCCCGATCATGCGTCATTTGCTGTCACTTGCTCTTATCGTCGGACTGATCTCGCCGCTGGTGGCCGCCGATCCGCCGAAGGCCGCCAAACCCGATCAGGCCGCGCTCGAACAAGCCTTCGCCGACAAACTGACCGGCGCGACGCTGGTTGGCTCGTTCTCCACCGACGGCAAGGACGGCAAAGCGGGGGATCGCTATCAGATCGCCAGCGCCAAGAAGTTGCAGGGAGACACCTGGCGGATCGCCTACAAGGTGAAGATCGGCGAGCAGATGGTGGACCTGCCGATTGACATCAAGGTGCTGTGGGCGGGAGACACGCCGGTGATGACGCTCGACGATTTCACGATCCCCGGCGTGGGAACGTACAGCGCGCGAGTTCTCTTCCACGGCGACCGCTATGTCGGCACGTGGCAGCACGGCGACCACGGCGGTGCCATGTGGGGCCGGGTCGAGAAGAAGTCGGATGCGAAGCCCGAGCCCGAGAAAAAATAAGCCGTCTCCCGTGACATTGGCCTCGTGGTGACGCCCTTGAGTGAGACGGCAAGGATGGTGAGACCGAGTGAAGGAGAGACGGAGGGCGTGGTCAAACGGCGGCTCTTCGATCTGCCAGCCCTTCTCTCCGTCCCTCCCTCTCCGACTTTCCGTGTCTCCATTCTGCGAGCCCCTCATGAACCGACAGCCCTATGCCGCGCCACCCCGATCGTGGGAACCGCGGATGACGCCGTGGTTCGCTCGCGCGTGGTTCCCGCTGCTCCAGCGGGAAATGCGGATCAAGGCCGACATCCGGCACGTGGACCTGCACGGATTGGAGCATCTGAAAACCGCCGTCGATTCCGGGGCGGGGATTCTCATCACGCCGAACCATTCTTTTCACTACGACTCGTACGTGCTGGGTCATGCGGCGCATGAGGTCGTCCGTCCGTTTCACGTCATGGCGGCGTGGCAGGTCTTTCACGAGGCGACGCCGTTTCAGCGGTTCATCATGCAGCGGAGCGGCGTCTTCAGTATCGATCGTGAGAGCACCGACATCGGAGCTTTCAAGCGGGCGGTCGAGATTTTGCGGTCGCACCCCTGCCCGCTCGTCATTTTCCCGGAAGGGGACATTTACCACACGAATGACCGCGTCACGCCGTTTCGCGAGGGAGCCGCCGCCATCGCGTTGTCGGCTGCGAAACGGGCAGACCGTCCGACCGTCGTCATTCCCGCCGCGATCAAGTGCCGCTACGTGACCGATCCGACGCCGGGACTGCTCGATCTGATGAGCCGTCTCGAACAGAGCCTCCACTGGCGACCGCACACGCATCTGCCTCTGTCCGAACGGATCTATCGCTTCGCCGAAGGACTGCTCGCGCTGAAGGAGCTGGAGTATCTGGGCCGGCACCAGACGGGGACCGTTCGGTCGCGCACCACCGCGCTGATCGAACATCAGATCGAAGACCAGGAGCGGCGATACCACATCGAGAAGCGAACCGGCTCCATTCCCGAGCGAGTCAAGGAACTGAGACGCCACCACATCGAACGGCTCGATGAGGGGGCTGGAAAACAACTCACCGGTGACGAGCGCCAACAACTCGAACGAGACATGGAAGACCTGTTCTTCGTGATCCAGCTCTACAGCTACCCCGGCGACTACGTGGCCGAGAAGCCGTCGATCGAGCGGATTGCCGAAACGCTCGACAAGTTTGAAGAGGATGTCCTCGGTGCGACCTACCCCCAACCGCGAGGCACCCGCCACGCCACCGTCCGCTTCGGCGAACCGATCGCGCTGGCGAACGAACGTGCCTCAAGAGACGCCACCGCCGCACTGACGACTCAGTTGGAACAGCGGGTTCAGGGGTTGCTCGATCACGGCTGAAGAAGAAAGAGATTTAACCACGGATGTCACGGAAGGCACGGATAAGACGGGAACCAATCAAGAGGAGATGAGACGATCATGGAGCACGACTTGATTCACAAAGAATTGAGTGAGGACATCATCGGTGCGTCGATGACCGTGCTGAACCGTTTGAAGCCTGGGTTGGATGAGAAACTATATGAGCGGGCATTGGTGATCGAATTGCAGAAACGAGGTCATGTCGTCGAACAGCAACGCGGATTTCCTGTGTACTATGAGGGCGAATTGATCGGCACGTTGGTTCCCGATCTGATCGTCAATGGCCTTGTCATCGCAGACCCCAAGGTCGCCAGCGGTTTCAACGACAGTCATCTGGCACAGATGGTGGGCTATCTGAACATCACCGGCTTCCGATTGGCGCTCTTACTCAATTTCAAGTATGCCACTCTCCAATGGAAACGAGTCGTTCGATGAGTGGCCATTTTCCCAATCGCGCGGCCCGCCTTCCAGCTTCCTCATCCACCCTTCTGCCTTCTCCTCTCATCCGTGTTCTCCGTGCCATCCGTGGTTGAATCTCTTCCATTTCCGTGGTGCCGCCATGCTCGAACTGACCGACGTCACGAAATCCTTTGGCTCGACAACCGTCCTGCATCCGACGAGCCTCTCTTTGAAGGACGGGACAACGACGGTCCTGATCGGTCCGAGCGGCTGCGGGAAATCGACGCTGCTGCGCATCATGATCGGCCTCATCCAGCCGGATGCCGGGACGATCCGGTTTCAGGGGGAGGCGTTCACGCCCGCGAACGAACTGGCGATGCGGCATCGGATTGGCTACGTGATCCAGGATGGCGGCCTCTTTCCACATCTTTCGGCGCGAGACAACGTCGCGCTGCTGGCTCGACATCTGGGTCGGTCGGCGACGCAGGCACACCGGCGCGTCGATGAACTCGCCGAACTGACGCGGCTGCCGCGCGAAGCGCTCTCGCGATTCCCGGCCCAATTGTCCGGCGGGCAGCGGCAGCGGCTCGGCATCATGCGGGCACTGATGCTCGACCCGCCGCTCGTGCTGCTGGATGAGCCAATGGGGGCGCTCGATCCGCTGGTGAGATACGACCTGCAAAACGACCTGCGAGACATTTTCCGGTCGCTCCAGAAAACCGTTGTCCTCGTCACGCACGACATGGGCGAGGCGGGCTTCTTCGGCGACGACGTGCTGTTGTTGGGCGGCGGCCGCATCGTCCAACGCGGCACACTCGACGAGTTGCTTCACGCCCCAGCCGATGAGTTCGTAACGAGATTCATCCAGGCGCAGCGACTGCCGGGACAATGATCACGACAGTTCTGAACGGACTCTTTCCGACAAAGCGAAGCGATGAACAAGCCGAACGATGAACGACTGAGGCGGTGGACACGATGGTCGTGGGGACTGATCGTGTTATCGCTGATCGCACCCTATATCGCCATGTACGCGATGGAGTGCTTGTTTCCCTTGGTACTCCCACCGAAGGAATACGATTCTGCGAAGTGGGACCACGAAGCAGAGTTGGATATCGAAGCGGAGAACATTGACGATTTGATGCGGGGACATGCGAAATGGCAATGGGAACTGGCAGCGGGAATCGCCGGGATCACTGTCGCGGCCATCATGCAGCGGTTCTCACTCCTGTTCGGAATGCGGCTCGCGCGATACTGGCCGCGCGCTCTGTGGTGGGTCGTACCGCAAATGGTTCTCCTCCTCAGTGTGGTTGGAGTGCTGACGGTGAGCCTCCTGTTCATTGTTTTTGGAAACGTGAGGACTGCGCTTCACCTGTTGCCCGTCGTTGCTCTGTCGATCCCGGTTGTAGTGATCGGCGTCATTGGGTTCACGATTTGGTGGACTCGGTCGGTGCTCCGCAGCGCAAAGGCCGATCAAATAAACGGGGCTCTGGTAACGGAATCACGGCCTAAGCAAGGGCAACGTCAATGAAGTCAATGAAGCTGTCGTGTTGTGGAATCGTCGTCGCCTGGGGGTGCCTGATCACCTCGGCGGTGGCCGACGAGACGAAGCCGTTCGTTCGCGTCGGGTCGAAGGCGTTCACCGAGTCTGTGATTCTGGCGGAGGCGTTGAAGCATCTCGCCCAGAGTGCGGGAGCGAGAGCCGAGCATCTGGCCGAACTGGGTGGGACGCAGGTTTGTTGGAAGGCGCTGCTTGCCGGAGAGATCGATGCCTATGTCGAATACACGGGAACGATCCAACAGGAGATCCTCGACGGCGAGCCGGTGCGAAACGAGGAGACGATGCGAAAAGTGCTCGGGCTGTCTCAGGTTCGCATGAGTCGGCCGCTCGGGTTCAACAACACGTACGCGCTGGGGCTGACGGAGGAGTCGGCCGCGCGTTTGGGAGTTCGCACGCTGTCGGAATTGGCCGCTCACCCCGAACTGCCGATTTTGAAGCTGCGGTTCAGCGATGAGTTCCTCGAACGAGACGACGGTTGGAACGGGCTGGCGGCGAAGTACGGAATGAAGGTCAATGATGTGCGCGGGATCGATCATGCCCTGGCGTATCGGGGGCTCAAGTCGGGCAGTCATCACCTGACCGACGTCTACACGACCGATGCCGAGATTCAGTTCTACAACCTGCACGTGTTGGAGGACGATCTCGGCTACTTCCCGGTCTATCAGGCGGTCGTCCTCTACCGCGAGGATTTGGAGACGAAGGCCCCGCGCGTCGTCGAAGCCTTCCGACGGCTGGAGGGTCAGATCGACAACGTCAAGATGAGCGAACTCAATGCGCGGGCGAGGCTGGACCACGTGGACGAACCTCGCGTGGCGGCCGAGTTCCTGAACGAACGGCTCAACCTGGCGATCCCGTTGCCGAGCGAATCGTTCGGGGGCGGGCTCGCGAAAGTCACGCGGCGCGTCATGAGCACCACGGGTCAGCATCTGCTGCTGGTCCTCGTGTCGCTGTCGGCCGCCATCGTGTTCGCGATCCCGCTGGGGGTGCTCGCGTATTTGAAGCCGAAGCTGGGGCAGGCGATTCTCGGCACGGTGGGCATCATCCAGACGCTCCCTTCGATGGCGGTCCTCGTTTTCACGATCCCGTTGCTGGGACTCGGAGCCGCTCCCGCGATCTTCGCACTGTTCCTGTACAGCCTGCTCCCGATTGTGAGGAACACGTATCAGGGCCTGCACGACATCCCGCCGAACCTGCGCGAATCGGCCATCGTGTTGGGTCTGTCTCGCCGGGCCAGACTGAGGCTGGTCGAGTTGCCTCTCGCCTCCACATCGATCCTCGCGGGAATCAAAACGGCCGCGGTCATCAACGTCGGCACGGCCACGATCGGCGCCCTCGTCGGAGCGGGCGGCTACGGCCAACCGATCCTGACCGGCATCCGCCTGGGAGATTTCTCACTGGTCCTGCAGGGAGCCATCCCGGCCGCGTTGCTCGCCGTCCTCGTTCAGGCCGGCTTCGGTCTCGCCGAACACGGGCTCATCCCGGCGGGCTTGCGTATGAAGGCGGCAGATTGATCCGAGTCATTGGGGTCCACGGACGAAAGCCTTAACTGGACCCGCAGAGAAAAGTAGGCAGTAGCTGAACTCGCAAGAGTTCAGATTTCGCGGAACTGACTGAATTCTTGCGAATTCAGCTACCCAGAGATCCATGCGGTATCACTTTGTAGCCATCGCGGGCGACGGCGGCGGGGTGGCCGGGTCAGAGCGGAGCGATGGCCCGGAGGTGATCGCTCCGGGGCCTTCCCGTTGGTCAGACCCCGCCACCCAACCGGGCTTCGGACAACTCGCCGGCGCGGGCGACGGCGGAGTGAGATTCACGTCAGTGAAATCTCGTGGTCGGCCGATCGTCGCAGTTCGGGGCTGTTGTCGATGACGACCAGCGAATGGCCGATGGCGAGCAACTCGTCGAAACAGGCGATCAGCCGCGTGACGTCGGCGGGATGGAGTCCGACGGTCGGCTCATCGCAGACGATCAGCGTCGGGCCGCGCGAGGTCGTGAGGCGCGAGGCGAGCTTCAACCGCTGGGCCTCGCCCCCCGACAGGGTGTCGGTCGGCTGGCCGAGCACCAGATAATCCAGCCCGATCTGCTTGAGCAGGTGCAACCGACCCTGCAACTTCGGATGGTTGCGGAAGAACGTCGCGGCTTCGGTGGCACTCATCGCCAGCACGTCGGCGATGGTGCGGCCGCGATACTTCACCTCCAGAATCTCGCGGCGATAGCGCGTGCCGTGACACTCGGGACACGTCAGCGAGACGTCGGGCAGGAACTGCATGTCGTGCCGCAGCACACCGGTTCCGCGACACGCACGGCAGCGTCCGCCCGCCGCCGCGTTGAAGCTGAAGTGTTGCGGACCGAACCCGCGCTGCTTCGCTTCGCCCGTCAGCGCGAAGACGTCGCGGATGTCGTCGAAGACGTCGATCCACGTCGCCGCGTTGCTGCGCGAGGATCGCGTCAACGGCGTCTGGTCGACGAGAGCCGCCTCGACGAGCGATTCGCCTCCTGTCAGCGACTCGCACTCCCCGCGGGTTGTCACCGCGCACAGCTGGCCGAGCCGCTCACACAACGCGGGATACAACGTCTCGACCACGAGCGACGTCTTCCCGCAACCACCCGGCCCCGACACCACGCACAGCACGCCGAGCGGCACGCGCACGGTGATGCCGTTCAGGTGGCGATGCCTGACGTTCGTCAGCGTCAGCCAGTCCGACGGCTTTCGCTTCGCGTCGGGTGCCCCTGGCGGTGCGTCGGGTGCCACTGGGTCGGGTGCCACTGGCGGTTGCTTTGAACCGCCAGTGTCTTCAAGAAGCACTGGCGAGCGAAGCCCCTCGCCAGTGGCACCCGATCGCTCGCCAGTGGCACCCGATCGCTCGCGCAGCACGCGACCCGTGGCGGACGATTCGACGAGCGACAACTCGCGCGGTGATCCCGCGAAGACCACGTGGCCACCCAGCGGACCGGCTCCCGGACCGAGATCGATCACGTGGTCGGCGGCCAGCACGATCTCGGGGGCGTGATCGACGACGATCACACTGTTGCGCAGCTCCTGCAATCGACGAATCGCTCGCACGACGAGCGGCAACTCGGCGGAATGCAGCCCGGCCGAGGGTTCGTCGATGACGCACAGCGTTCCCGTTACGCGAGACCCCAGCGCCGCGGCCAGCATCAGCCGCCGAGCCTCCCCCCCCGACAACGTCGCCGCGCGGCGATTCAACGTCAGATGCCCCAGCCCGAGGTCGCAGACGAATCGCAGCCGCTGCCCGATGTCGTCGCGGATCAGCCGAGTCCGCGCGAGTTCGCCCTCGGACAGACGGCGTTCGATGTCAGACAACTTCGCAGCCGCCTCGCGCGCGGAGAGACAAACCACTTCGGCGAGGTTGTCGCCGCCAACTCGCACGGCCAACGCTTCCGATCGCAGTCGCGAACCGAGACAGTGGGGACACGCGGCCGCGCTGCCCTCGCGGGCCTGTTCGCGACACGCCTCGCACCCGCCGCCCGAGTCGGACACGAACAACTGCGGATCGGGAGGCAGAAACTCGCGCCGGCACGAGCCGCATTCCCAGCGCCGGTTGAACCGCAGCACCTGCCACGCGCGGCCATCGATCATGCTAGTCCCCGTCGTGGGCGAGCCGCCAACGTCCACGAGCAACAGGCAACGTCCGGCCCCCTCGCGAAACGCGGTCTCCGCACTGTCGGCCATCCGCTCGGGCGTGGCTTTGCCCGCGACGAGGCGATCCGCGACCAGCCAGACGTTGTCACTTCCAGCAGCCGTGTCGCTGCCAACCGCCGACGGCAGTTCATCGAGTGAACGAGTCTGCCCGCCCACGATCGCGCGTGAGAACCCGCGCGCCTGCCACGCCGTCAGTCCGGCCGTGGCATCGGTCTCCTCCGCCGGAAAGCAAATCTGGAATCGCGTCCCCTCGGCCAGCTCGCGCGCGGCGCGAACGACATCCTCGGCCGAGTGCGATCGGACCTCGATCCGACAGTCGGGACAGACGACTCGACCGACGCGGGCGAACAGTCGTCGCAGCCCCTCGTCGATCTCGGCCAGCGCGGCGACGGTCGTCCGCGACAGCGACCGCTGGTGCCCCGAGACGGTCCGAATCGCGATGGCGGGGGGCACGTGAGCGATCCGATCCGCATTCGGTCGCTCGATCCGTTCGAGATACTGCCGGGCCGAGGCCGAAAAGCTCTCGATGTAACGGCGCTGTCCTTCGGCAAACAGAGTGTCGAACGCCAGACTGCTCTTCCCCGAACCGCTCACGCCCGACAGCACGACCAACTGCCCGAGCGGGATGTCGAGATCGATCCCCTTGAGGTTGTGAACCCTCACGCCCCGCAGCTCGATGCAGCGGGTGGAAGTCTGTGGCGGCAGAGTCGCAGGGAGGGCCGTGCTCATAACCTCGGATCGTCCCCTGAACGAGCAAAGCCCGCAACCGACAAGTCCCGCTCTCGCGGCCGGTCGGTTTTGCAAGGGGCTCTCGGTCCGTTAGATTGGCGACACACCTCAATTCCCCTGCCAATGGAGCAACCTCGTGAGTCTTCCCTTGAAGCGGCTGTATAGCTTTTCCAGCATGTTCGGACTCTGCCTGTTCCTGTCGGCGGAGTTGGGCTTCTCAGAAGACAAGGTGGTCTTGAAGGCGGAGGCCGACTCCGCGAAGACTGCCGTCAAAAAGGGAGTCCGTTTCGATCTGGAGGCTCTCTCCAAACCGCCCGCCGTGTTTCCGGCCGACGGCATTTCGGCCGAAGGGGTCAAGGCGTTCTTCTACGAGGGAGCCAAGTACCAGGGGAAGCCGACGCGCGTGTTTGCGTACTACGGTGTGCCGGCGGGAAGCGGCAACGACGGCAAGAAGCATCCTGCGATGGTGCTCATCCACGGCGGTGGCGGGTCGGCGTTTGATCGGTGGGTGAAGCTGTGGAACTCGCGCGGCTACGCGGCCATTGCGATGGACGTCTGTGGTTGCGTGCCGGTCGGAACGTATGGCAAGTGGCAGCGACACGAGCACGGCGGGCCACCCGGCTGGGACGCCAGCTTCGGCCAACTCGATGCCCCCGTGGAAGATCAATGGACGTTTCAGGCCGTCAGTGCGGTGGCGCTGGCTCATTCGCTGATTCGCTCGTACCCGGAGGTCGATGCCGACCGGATCGGCGTCACGGGGATCTCGTGGGGCGGCTATCTGACGTCGGTCGTGGTGGGCGTCGATTCACGATTCCAGTTCGCGGTCCCGGTCTACGGCTGCGGATTCCTCGGCGAGAACTCGGTCTGGCTCCCCGCCTTCGAGAAGCTCGGCAAGGAACAGGCCTACCTGTGGGTTCGACAGTGGGACCCGTCGAGTTATCTCGGCCAGGCCAAGATGCCGATCCTGTGGGTGAACGGGACGAACGATTTCGCCTACCCGATGGACTCGTGGCAGAAGTCGTATCGCCTGCCGAAAGGGAACCGCACGCTGTGCCTGAGAATCCGCATGCCTCACGGTCACGGCGCGGCCGGAGAAAACCCGGAGGAGATTCACGTCTTCGCCAACCAGATCCTGCGTCAGGGCAAACCGTTCGCGACCATCACCGACCAGGGACACTCGGCCGACGAGACCTGGGCGACGTTCAAGTCCGAGGTCGCGATGACCAAGGCGGAACTCGCCGTCACCCGCGACCTCGGCAAGTGGCAGGATCGCAAGTGGGAGTCGCTCCCCGCGGAGATCGACACGAACGGAGGCCGAGTCACCGCCAAGCTCCCCGCCGACGCCAAAGTCTTCTATCTGAATCTCTTCGACGAACGAAACTGTGTCGTGAGCACACAGCACGTCGAGCGTTAGTCCCCTGGCAAGGTCGAAGGTTGAGGGTCGAAGGTTGAGGGTCGAAGGTTGAGGGCAAGAGTCGGGTGTGAACTCTGTCCATCAACCCTCGACCTTCAACCATCAACTCCATGAAGAACCGGGGGCTGACACCGCCCCGCTCGGAAGTCTCCTCCGGTATAGCCCGGGTAAAAGCGTGTCCGCTTTGACTTCGGATTCGGGGGGCGTTGTAATCGCCCGCGGTCTGACGAGTCTCATCGAACGGAGTCTGGGATGCATCGAGTCTGGCGGGTGGCGGCGCATGATCAAGCGCTGGTTCGTGAGTTGAGTGGGCGGCTGCGGATCTCGCCCCTGTTGGCGCAGGTGATTCTCGCGCGGGGCTGTTCGACACCCGAGGCGGCCTCCGCGTATCTCGCCAAGAAACTGACCGATCTGCACGACCCCGAGACTCTGCCAGGAGTCAGTCAGGCAGCGGACCGCATCGTCGCGGCGGTGCAGGCCGGACGGCGGATCACGGTCTACGGCGACTACGACGTCGATGGCGTCACCTCGACCAGCCTGCTCTGGCACTGCCTGCAATTGACGGGGGCGACGGTCGATTACTACATCCCGAGCCGCCTGGAAGAGGGCTACGGACTGAACTGCGATGCGCTGCGGCAACTGCATGCCGAAGACCCGACGCGACTGGTCGTCAGCGTCGACTGCGGCATCACCAGTTGTGAGGAGGCCGCGCTGGCCCGCGAACTGGGACTGGAGTTGATCATCACCGATCACCATCAGTTCGACGAGACGCTGCCCGAGGCCACGATCCTCGTCCATCCCCGTCTGCCGGGAGCGTATCCGTTTGGCGAACTGTGCGGCGTCGGCGTCGCCTTCAAGCTGGCGTGGGCCATTTGTGCGAGACTCGGCGACGGCAAGCGGGCCTCACCCCGCATGCGCGAGTTCTTGTTGAGCGCGATCGGTCTGGCCGCGATGGGAACGATTGCCGACGTGGTGCCGCTGGTCGATGAGAATCGGATCCTCGTCCATTTCGGCCTGGCGAGTTTGGTGGAACGGTCGAACCCGGGCCTCAAGGCGCTGTTGCGCATCGCCGGCCTCGCGGATCGGACCGCGTTGCAGGCGGAGGACGTGTCGTTCGGCCTCGCGCCCCGCATCAACGCAGCGGGACGGCTCGGTCAGGCGCGGCTGGCGGTCGAGTTGCTCACGACCAGCGACGTCGAGCGGGCCAACGCGCTGGCAACGTATCTCGACGAACTCAACCGCAACCGGCAGACCGTCGAGCGGCGGATGCTCAAGCAGGCGAAGGAACTGGTCGCCGAGAAGCCGGAATGGGAAGAGGATCGCGCGCTGGTGTTGTCTCACGCCGACTGGCACGCCGGCGTGATCGGCATCGTCGCCAGCCGCGTCGCCGAGCATTTCCAGAAGCCGACCGTGATGATCGCGATGAACGGCGTGAACGGCCTCGCGCAGGGAAGCTGCCGGTCGTTCGCGGGTTTCAATCTGCATGCCGGTCTGACGGCGTGCCGGCACCTGCTCGTCGGATTCGGTGGGCATCATGCCGCGGCCGGGCTGAAGATTCAGCCGGACGGAATCGACCTGTTTCGCACCGCCTTCAGCCAGTTCGTGGCCGATCACCTCGACGTGCTGCCGGGGACGGCGGAGCAACCGGTCGATGCCGAAGTGCGGCTGGCGGACCTCACCGTGAAGTCGATCAATGAACTGGAACTGCTCGGCCCGTTCGGTGCTCAGAACCGTCGGCCCGTCTTCGTCGCCTCGCACTGCGAACTGGCCGGAGCCCCGAAGAAGATGGGCGAGGGCGAGCGTCATCTGTCGCTGCAAGTCCGCCACTTCGGCGTCTCGATGCGCGGCATCGCGTTCGGCAAGGGGGAGTGGGCCGATGAGATCGCCCAGACAAACGGCCCCATTTCGATCTGCTTCCAACCAACGATCAACCGCTTCCGCGGCCGGGAAAGCGTCGAGTTCCATTTGCTCGACTGGCAGCCGACGGAGACCCGGCCATGAACGGACGACGCGGCTGGTTGTCGGTGAGGCTCTCGCTGAGGCTCGGCCGCCGCCGCCTGCTGCTCCAGTTTCCCCCCCAGCGGCGCGGCTGGCTGATCGCGCTGGCCATCGTGATGCTGCTGGTGGGCTACGTCGTGGGAGCCGTCCCGACAATCATGGTTCTCGAACAATCGGGGATAATGGCGCCTTACGGAGAGATGGCCGTTCAAGTCATCTACGCCCCCTTGATCTGGCTCAACAATCACGTCCCCGCGTGCAGTGATTTTTTTGAAGCCGAGGCGGACTTCTTGGAATGGTTGTTCGGTCGGTAGACTGGCGTCGGAGACAGCGGCCGGGCCGACCGACTGTCCCGCGAATCTGACTGACTCACATTTCTTTTCGTCCCGCACCGGAATCTCGGCCATGCACCCGCCTCGTTTGGGCCCCTATTTGATCGACCGCAAGATCGGTGCGGGCGGAATGGGGAACGTCTATCTCGGACGGCACAGCGAGACGGGCCGGGTGGCGGCCATCAAGGAACTGCCCGCATCACTGGCTCGGGAAGAGGGCTTCGTGCTGCGCTTCAATCGCGAGATCGAAGCGATGAAGAAACTCGACAGCCCCTACATCGTCCAGCTCTACGACAGCGGGACCGACGACGACGAAACGTACTACTACGCGATGGAGTACGTCGAGGGCGAGAACCTGACCGCGCGGCTTCGACGCGAGCGCCGGATTCCCTGGCCCGAGACGATTCGGCTGGGGATCCAGATCTGCGCGGGGCTGAAGCACGCGCACGACGTGGGCATCATCCATCGCGACCTCAAGCCGTCGAACCTGCTGCTCGACAAGCACGGGACGATCAAGCTGACCGATTTTGGCGTGGCTCAGATCTTCGCGGCCGATCGGCTGACCGTCACCGGGGCGATCATCGGCACGGCCGAGTTCATGCCACCCGAACAGGTCGAGGGACGGCGGACCGACCGCCGCAGCGATCTGTATGCGCTGGGGGCGGTGCTGTACACGATGCTCGTCGGTCAGCCACCGTTCAGCGGCGGCTCGGCGGCCGAGATCATGCAGAAGCAGCGGTTCGGCCGCTTCGACGCGCCCCGCAACTTCGTCCCCGAGATTCCGTCGTGGCTCGATGACATCATCTGCCAGTTGCTCGAAAAGGACCCCGAGAAGCGCCTGCCCGATGCGTTCGTGGTCTCGAAGCGGCTGCAGGAGCTTCAGAATAAGATCGAGTTGAAGAACTCGGTCCCCGCGCCCCGTCCGTCGCCCGATGCCGAGACCCGCCTCGACGGAAACGTGGTTCCCCAACGACCGATCGGTGCGACGCTGATGCGCGACCTGATGAAGGCCGAAGCCTGGCAGGAACCCGACACCCTGTGGGGACGGTTCTTCAACAACACGTGGGTGCTGATGGGGCTGCTGATGCTGGTTCTGGTCGGTGTCGTCTGGTTGTGGCCGAACGACGACGGGCCGGGCGGTCGGATCAACACACCGGGGCAGGTGCCTCGATCCGAAGCCGACCGGATCATCCAGATGGCCCGCATCCGCTGGAAGAGTGGCGACGCGGCCGAAGCCAATCGATTGCTCGAATCGCTGCGGGCGGTGATCGCGGGTGACGAGAAACAGGCCGTGACCGTGCGGGCCATCGATCGGATGCTGGCTTCGATCCGCGACCAGCGAACCACGTCCCCGCGCGCCTTCATTCGCGAGGCCCTCAACCGCGCGAAGCCGTTGGTGAAGGAGGACCCCAAGCGGGCCGAGGCCATCTGGTTGGGCATTATCAGGCTCTACGAAAACGATACTCCGCTGAAAGATCTCGTGGATGAGGCGCGGAGGGAATTGAAGAACGTTTCCGTGGAGCCGGAAGCAGCAACGCCGCTCAAGTGAAGAGCGGGCGTTTGCTTCGCGCGGGCGCTCGCCGTTAGGATTCGGCCCGCCCGCCGATCGCGGGCCGGTTCGATCTTGCCCTCGCTCCAAGGAGTTTTTGATGATGCGCTGCGTTGCGTTGACCGCCTTGCTGGCAGGTTGGGTGTGCCACGCGGTGCCCGTCTGCGCCGAGGAGCCCCGACCTGGGAAGCAGGTGGAACAGTCGTTTCCAAGTGCCGGCGATACCCGTGTCGGCGATCCGCAAGCCAAGCTCGGCTACCTGCTGTACCTGCCCGAGAATTACCAGCCGAACGAACGTTCTCCGCTGCTGCTGTTCCTGCACGGGGCGGGCGAGCGGGGGAGCGACCTGGCGCTGGTGACGATCCACGGTCCGCCCAAAATGATCGCTCAGGGACAGCATCTCCCCTTCGTGGTGGTTTCGCCGCAGTGTCCCGAGAAACAGCGATGGCACGTTCCGACGCTGCTCGCACTGCTCGACGATCTTGAGACCCGGTACTCCATCGACAAGGACCGCGTGTACGTGACGGGACTCAGCATGGGAGGAGTGGGAACGTGGTCGCTGATTGCCGCAGAGCCGGATCGGTTCGCGGCGGCCGTTCCGGTCTGTGGGCACAGCCATCCGAGAGATGCTCATCCGGCGGCACGCGTTCCCACGTGGGTCGTGGTCGGTGATCGCGATTTCATGGCTTTGGTCGGCAACAGCCTGGGAATGGTCAACTCGCTGCAGGCGCTGCAGGCCGATGTGAAGTTGACCCTCTACAGCGGCGTCGGCCACGACAGTTGGACGCAGACCTACGGCACACCGGAACTCTATGAATGGATGCTGAGACACCGGCTTTCGGACCGGCGGCTCAATGCGCCGTGAGATCGCGTCAGGATCGCGTGCGGTTCTTGATCTTCTCGCTGGCGCGAGTCAGGACCGCCCGTTCGACGTCGGTGAGACTGTCCGACCCCTGCTCGTGAATCTTGGCCAGGATCGCATCGACCTTGCCCTCGAGGTCTTCCGCATCCGGGGGCGGCTCAAAGACACGCAGCTTGCGTTGGGTTGAAGTTCGTCGCCAGGCGCGTCTCCAGCGGGACGGATCGATCCGCTCCCACAGTCCGGACAGATGCCAGTCAAAGTGGCGATAAAGATAGCCGAACGCGATCCCGCACAAATGCGACGCCGTGTAAGCGGCGATTGGCAGGCCGAGTTCCCCCTGCGCGGCCTGCAACAACGTGTAGACATCGAGTCCCGTGTAAATCAGCAGCAGCACCCAGATTTCGACGGGGACGATCCACATGAACAGAATCTGCTCGCGAGGAAAATGCATGGCGTAAAGCGTAAAGAGGGCCAGGATGGCCGGAGTCGCATCGGAGAGTGGCGCGGGCAGCGGAACAGCGCTTCCGAAAGCCGTGAAGAGGACGCCGGCCGACAGCGACGAGCCCAGGTAAAACAGCAGCATTTCGCGCGGGCCGTACATCCGTTCCAGCCGAGACCCCAGGAACCAAAGGCCAATCATGTTGAACACGAGCGTGATGGGCGTTTGCCGGTCGTGACAGAAGGCATAGGTCAGGACGCGCCAAACTTGTCCTCCCAGCGCGGCGTGAGCGTCGAGCATGAACCATTCATCGACCAGCGAGACCCGGCGAGCGCCGAATTTCATCACGGCATCGAGACCGGCTTCGCGTGTCAGCACCGTTTGAAACAGGAAGACGACCACCGTGACAATCATCAGCAGGCGTGTCGTCGGCGTGTCGTGAGCCCACTTCGGATCCTGAGTGCGATCTTCCTGAAAGTAGTCGCGGTCCTCAAAGCCCATCGCGTGATCCTTACGCTCTGACCTGAAACGCCACGGCCGCGCTGCGAGACGTGGGTCGCGAATGCGCGGCGGGAACAGGGCTGACAACCGTCGTCCGTTACCTGGTGTTTGTCACCTCAGCCTTGACCGGCTGGGGCAGCTTGTTCGTCAGTTCGGCGTTCAGCTTTTGCAACGCATCGACCCGGCTCTGCACGCTCCGCAATTGACGGCGCAGATCGTCGACCTTCGTGAGAACCTGGTTGCGAGCCTCCTCGACCTGCTCGACTCCGGCGACCAGTCCTTCGCGGTACTCGACATCGACGGCCGGGTCTTTCGAGAGCTGCTCGCCCCCCACGAGTTCGGCCTCGCGCAGCTTGAGTTGCTCCTGCGACTGCGCCAAAAGTTTGGTCTGCACATCGACCGTCCGCCGCCGGTCATTCAGCGCGTCTTCCGTCTCGCCGAGCAACAGCAACTGCTTGTCGAAGTTCTGCTGATAGGCCGACGGCAACTGGTTCCGCCAGCGCCACAGGCCGGTCTTCCACGTTGCCGCGTCGTCCTGGTGAACCTTCCAGTTTGGCTGCAACTGAGCCTGCGCATTATTGGCGGTCGTGACGGTAAAGTCGCCGCGATAAATCACGCTGTTGTCGGGCTGGACTTCAAATCCGTAGATCACCTTTTTCTCCGTGATCCCGTTGCCGGTCCCCAAGTCGATTTCGAGGACTCCCTGCGCCTGGACCTTCGTCTGGACGGGAGGAGAGGAATTGCCCCACAGGTCCAACGCGCGGAACCGGTCGCTTTCCAGACGATTGAACTCGTCCTCCAATTCGGCAATCTTCGGCACGAGGGCGCGGTACTGATCCCTGGAGGTGACATTCCTTTTCGTCCAGCCATCGCGGACCTGAATGAACTTGGAGGTGAGGACACTGGCAGCCAGCGCGGCCAACACGACCAACCACACACCCACTTTTCCCATGACATGCATTGCACGGCCCTCGAAATCCGAGACCCAAAACGTCCGAGGCTCTTATCGACCCGACCCCGTGGTCGGCGACAGGCCATTCACCGCACCAAGCCCCCGGCAACTTCAATGCCCGCCGAAGATTCCATCTCTCACAGCAACTCGCCGGTCCCGAAACCGCCACAACCGTCACAACCGGTGCGGTCGTGGACGGCCTCCACGGTGAGCTGGTCAGTGATGATAGAAGCCCGAGAAGAGACGGGTCAAGGAGCTGTCGCGGTCTCGACGAAAGTTCGGCCAGTTTGACTTGCGGTTCTGCCATTCGTGCGGCCGGATCGGGGCGGCCGGACGACCCCGTTCGGGGAGCCGGCGCGGAACCCGACCGCATGTCCGTGCGAGCCGCGGCGGTGGCAGGAAGTGTAATCGCTCCTCCCGACGCGGGCTCCGCCTGAACTGCAAGCGCGGGACTCATCTGCTAATCTCCCGCCGTCGAGGGGACGAAAGAGAGGGAGAGAGAGTTGAGATGGAATGCCCATGAGGGAGTTATGTTGGTCTCTGGGACTTGGCCTCTGCGCCGTCGCGTTGGCCGGTTGCGACGGAGGGACCGTCGTCGTGGAGACCACCGCGCCGAAGTCGGTGACCCTGCCTGTGGCCGACCCGTTCAAAGGGTCAACCCAACCGATAGCCGATGCCGAGGTCCATCGCCCGTCGAAACTCCCCGACCGCATCGTCCTGACGTGGGCCGGTGATCCCTCGCGAACGCAGGCGGTGACCTGGCGAACCGACACCTCGGTTGCCGTCGGTCTCGCCGAGATCGCCATCGCCGACGACAACGATGCCTTCGCCCGGCGTGCCCGCCAGTTGAAGGCGAAGACGGAACCGCTGAAGAGCAATCTGTCGACGGCTCAGTATCACTCGGTCGAGTTCGCCGCGCTCTCCCCCCAAACCAAGTACGCCTACCGCGTCGGCGACGGCGCGAACTGGAGCGAGTGGTTCCACTTCACGACCGCCAGCGACCAGCCCGAACCGTTTTCGTTCGTCTACTTCGGCGATGCCCAGAACGATTTGAAGTCGATGTGGTCGCGCGTCATCCGCGAGGCCTTCACCGACGCGCCCAAAGCCCGCTTCCTGTTGCACGCCGGCGATCTGATCAACAACGCCAACAACGACGCTCATTGGGGCGAGTGGTTTGAAGCGGGAGGCTGGCTGAACGGGATGATTCCCAGCGTGCCGACCCCCGGCAATCACGAGTACATCCAGGTCTCCGCGCAGACGGCGCCCCCCAATGCCACACGGCCGTTCACTCTGAGCCTGGCACCATCGCTCTGCCAGCATTGGCGACCTCAGTTCGCGTTGCCCGAGCACGGCCCGCCCGGTTTGGAGGAGACCGCCTACTTTCTCGACTATCAGGGCGTGCGCATCGTCTCGCTCAACTCGAACGAGAAGCACGCGGAACAGGCGGTGTGGCTGGACCAGGTGCTGGCCGGCAATCCCGGCCGGTGGTGCATCCTCACGTTTCACCACCCGATCTATTCGGCGGCCAAGTCGCGCGACAACATGGCGTTGCGGAAGGCGTGGCAGCCAGTGATCGACCGATACAAGGTGGATCTCGTGCTGCAAGGCCACGATCACACGTATGCCCGCTCGGGTCTGGTGACGGCTGCGACAATCGATGCCGTGAAGAATGAGCCGACCGGGGTGACGGGACGCAATGCGGCGGGAACGGTCTACGTCGTCTCGATCAGCGGCCCGAAGATGTACGACCTCGGCACTCCGCTGCGCACGGAATTTCGCCGGGTGGCCGAAGACACACAGCTCTTTCAGATCATCACCATCGACGGCGACGAACTGCGCTACGTGGCTCGCACCGCGACCGGCCAGCCCTACGACGGCTTCACGCTCAAGAAGCGAGACGGCCAGCCCAACGAGTTGATCGAACAAGTCCCCGACACCCCGCAACGTCTTCGACCAACAAACCCACCGACGGCCGTGCCCCCGGCAGCCGCAGTCAAATAAGCATTCAACCACCTTTGGGTGCCACTCATGCCAGTTGCCAAATCTCTCGACGAAAAGCTCCATTCGATTCATGCCGACCCGGTCGGCTCGAAGGAGTTCATTATTGCCGACGCCAAGGACGCCGACATGGCGTTCGGCATGTCGGCACCCGGAACGACCACCGCGCCGCCGGCCGGTGCGTCAAAAGTCTCCGGCGGCTCATCGCCCGAGCGGCACGAGGGCGAGGTGCGGTTCAAAACGCTCGCCGAATATCGCGATCAGATCCGGCAGGTGATCGAGCAGGGAATCGTCGACATCGTCCTGATGTCGGCCAGCACCAGCGACCAACTGGCGGTCAAGGAGCGACTGTTCGAGAACTCCCGCCTCACTCCGGCGGCCCGCGCCAACGATGCCAGCGACATCCATCTGCCGCGCGGCGGGAAGGTTCATGCCGAACCGGCCCGTCCGTTTCGCACGGCGCATCTCGACCACATGCAGTGCGGGCATCTCGACTGCGCGCCGGACGAACGGCAACTCGGCGCGAACCTCGGGCTGTACTCGGTCACGTTCCTCAACGATCAGACGCGCGATCTGGAAACGCTGCAGCGCTACAAGGAGTTTCGCGAGGAGGCCGAACGAGTCGGCTTCCGACACTTCCTCGAAGTGTTCGATCCGAACGTGCCCAATGTCGTCGCCGCCGACAAGCTGCCGGGATTCATCAACGATCTGATCGCCCGCACGCTGGCGGGGGTCCCCCAAGCGGGACGCCCCGTCTTCTTGAAGATCGTCTACCACGGGCCGCGGGCGATGGAGGAACTGGTTCAGTACGACCCGCATCTCGTCGTGGGAGTCCTCGGCGGTGCGGCGGGCACGACGCTGGATGCCTTCCAACTGCTGCATCAATCGAAGAAGTACGGCGGCCGCGCGGCGTTGTTCGGCCGCAAGATCAACAGCGCCGAGAACCAGCTCGCCTTCATCGAGTTCCTGCGCCTGATCGCCGACGGCGTGATCGAACCCGAAGAAGCCGTGCGAGCCTATCACAGCGTCCTCGCCAAACTGGGCCTTCCGCCGCACCGGCCGCTCGACCAGGACCTGACTCTCCAAACCAACGTGATGAGTTACGGCGGCAGCGGCACGACGATCAGCATCCCGGCAGCAACTCCTTCGCCCACAGAGAAGCCCGCGGCGTCCAAGACGGGCACCACGCGCAATTCCTCGCCACCCGAGAAACCCGACTTCGCGAAGATGACTCCCGACGAACGGCTCGCGTATCACCGCGAACGCCTGCGCAGGATGCTTGGATAGCACGAACTTTCGAGAATGATTGCACGTCATGACTGCTGATTGCTGGTACAAACTTCACGAGCAGAATTGAATTGTCGAAGCGTGTACGATTGTCCATCGTGTCATTCGGAACTCATGGAAAGCGAAGGATTGTTATGGCCACGATCAACCATCCAACTTTGACAGACGAGTCGGCGAACGCGATCCGCGACCAATGGCTGGAGAGACTCTCTGCACTTGTGAAGGATGTGCAGGAGTGGGCGGCCGATCTCGGCTGGTCGACACGACAGATTGAAACCAGGCTGGAGGACTCGGAGATCGGAACCTACGAAGCACCCGCGCTGTTGCTTCAAATGGAAACGACACGCGCCTTGCTCGAACCAATCGCCCGATCCGCTCCAGGAGCCGACGGTATCGTCGATCTCTACGCGATGCCCGCTTATGACGACATCGCCCATATTTACTTCATCGATGATGCATGGCGATTGTTCCATGCCACACCATTACAAGTCGGAGCGTCTACCAAAGTTGGATTTGTCATTCTTTCCAAGGGGGAACTGCAGAAAGTTTTGGAAGGAATGAGAACGAATGCCACACAAGCAACATGAATGGCAGCAGCGAGTCAAGAATGTCGAGCACGAATTTTTGGCAATTCAACTGGCAACAGAACAACTTCTGGATGCCGCTGCCCGCGACCCGTCTGTATTCAACAATGATTTGCGGGCTCGGTTGCTCCGTCAGGCGGCCGCGAAATTGGACGGCACGTACTTGATCCGTTTGTTCGCTGAGTTTGAAACGTGCCTGCGGCTGTTTTGGCCAACCGCGAGGACGACCGATCCTCCCAGCCGCACACGAGACTTGATTGATGGAATTGCAGCCACACGCCGGATCCCGAATGATCGACTGAAGAATGTCCACGAAGTGCGTGAGTATCGAAACTCGTTGGTCCATCTTCGCGAGCAAACAGCGTCCGTTCTTTCAGTATCAGAGGCCCGCGGATACTTGTGTCGGTTTCTCGGCTATCTTCCGCCCCGCTGGTGAACTTGGGCTGGAGTGCAAGAAGAATGATGACTGAAGGCAACGCCTGTCAGTTGTCATCCACTCAATTCAGCAACTCAAAGTGAGTTGTTCAAGTTAACTCACGCCGCCTCAGCCGACTTTTTGCAGCGGTTTCACGGGAACGATCGCGGACTGTGCGACGAGCGGGAACTTGAGCGTGAAGGTCGTGCCTGCTCCGACGGCGCTATCGACGCGGATGCGGCCGCCGTGAGCTTCCATCACGTCGCGGGCGAGTGACAGGCCGAGACCCGTGCCCCCCTGACCTTGATGGTCGGCGGTCTTCGTCGTGAAGAACGGTTCGAAGATGCGGCGCAGTTTTTCGGCGGGGATGCCGCTGCCGGTGTCGCGAACGCTGATCTCCGAGTGGCCGCTGTCGATGTTGGACCGCACGCCGATGGTCAGCGTCCCGCCCGATTCCATCACCTGCCGCGCGTTGACGATCAGGTTGAGCAGCACCTGTTGGACCTGCCCCGAGTTCACATTCGCCATCGTCGGATTGGCCAAATCCGTGACGAGCTTGATCCGGAACCGCTGCAAATCCTTCTCGACGAGCACCAACACGTCTTCGACCAACGTGACGAGGTTCATCGGTTCGCGACGGTCCGCCTGCTGGCGCGCGTAGGACAGCATGCCGGTCGTGATTTTGGCGGCCCGTTGTCCGGCGAGCAGGATCTTGTCGAACGCCTTGTCGCGTGTGGCCGAGTCCTTGTGACGCACGCCCATCTTCGCGTAGTTGATGACCGTCGTCAGGATGTTGTTGAACTCGTGCGTGATCGATGACGCGAGGACTCCCACCGAACTCATCTTCTGCGCCTGAAGCAGTTGCTGCCGCATGGCCTGAAGCTGCTGTTCGAGTTGCTCGATCCGTTCACCCGTCCGGTCTTCGGTCTCGACCATTGTCCGCCCTCGTCCGTGAAGTTCCGCAGCGCGAGATTCGTCCCCTCGGACTATCGGACGACCGTGCGAGTTGACTGCACGGGGGATCGCGGTCGGGGACAGTCCGACTCAAAACGCAGACTCGCTCGTTCCGCGTGCCGAGACTGCGCCGGTCGTTCCGGTCAGTGAAGCTGGGAAGGCCGATCAAACGTTCCGACCGGCGGGGCCGCTGTTCAAGTCGCCTCAGCCTTACGCTTTCGTGTCCCGAAACGAAAACGCCCGGCGACCAAAGGCCACCGGGCGAATGCGGCAGGCTCCGCCGAAGCGTGGTTACTTGGAGTCGCCTTCCTTCGGAGCGTCTTCCGTCTTGGCCGGGTCGGGCTGAGCCTCGTCCTTCTTGGCCTCGTCCGGTTTGGCCTCGCTTTTCTTGGCGTCGTCCTTGTGCTCGTGATGGACATCGTCCAGGTGCATGTCGATGTGGCCCGAGTAGGGCTTGCCACCGATGGTGATGCGCAAGTCGCCGTGCAGGAACTTGGCGTCGAGGATGTCGTGGACGAGTTTCTCGTCGATCAACTCGAATCGCGAAGCCTTCCCCTCGCCGTCGCCGTCCTGCGGCGCGGCCTTCAGGGTGACGGCGTCCTTCCCTTCGGCAGCGACGGTGATTTCCGTGGCAGCCGTCGGCACGGCCGTCTTCGCGTCCTTGCCCAGCACGAAGACCCGCAGCGCGTGAGCATCGTGATCGAGCACGACCTCCGCGTGGAACTCTTCATCGCCGAGTTCAACAATGCTGCCGCCGTGCGGCCCCTTCTCACCATGACCGTGCTCGTCGTGAACGGGCGGAGCCTTCTTGAGGTCGTCCGCCTTCTTGTAATCCGACTTGCCCCCGTCGCAGCCGACCGCGCCACCGAGCAGTCCCATCGCCAGCATCGCCACCAAACTAATCCGTCGCATCTCTTCGCTTCCTTCCGTGTTGAATTGTTCCAGTCCTCGTGAGCCAGTCGGCCACCCGATCGTCCAGCCCTGCGCAAGAGTCTCGCGAAATGGGGAGCCAGTGGCAATCGCGTGCCAACTGTTCCCCGCCGTCTCTCACCAGGCAAGACCCACCCACACCACCAGTTATTCCTCGCGACCGGCGATGAGTTTTTTGAGCCACGGCGTCAGCGCCAGGATCAAGACACCGGGGACGATGGAAGAGACGACAAACAAAAAGAAGAAGTCGGCCTGACCGCCGAAGTGCCACGGGAGTTGGATCTTGCCCTGCTCGATGGCCTCGACTTTGGAAGCGATCAGGCCGCCGGCCAGGTTGGCGACAAAACTCGACAGGAACCAGATCCCCATCAACAACGAGACGTAGCGCACCGGCGCGGCCTTCGTCACGTAAGACAATCCCGTCGGCGACAGACACAACTCACCAAACGTGTGAAACACATAGGCCCATAGCAGAAAGAGGAGGTTGGCCCGGGCTCCGTCGGCGACGGCGGTGGACGCTCCCCAGGTGAGAATCCCGAACCCGATGCCCAGCAGGATGAGTCCGATGCCGATTTTCGCCGGCTGGCTCGGGTTCATCCGGCGCTTGCCGAGCCACGTCCACAGCCCGGCAAACAGCGGACCCATGAAGATGATCACACCGGGGTTGACCGATTGCAGCCAGGTGGCCGGCATCTCCCAACCACCGAGATGCCGATCGGTCTTCTCGTTGGCGAAGACGTTCATGCTCGACCCGGCCTGCTCGAACGCCAGCCAGAAGAAAATGTTGAATGTCAGGAAAATGAAGATCGACGCCGTGGGACCGCGATCCTCGCGTGACTGCATCAGTGTAAATAGGATCGCGCCGATCAACGCGGCCCAAAGCATTCCGAAGATCAAACCATTGGACTGCCAAGTTTCCAGTCTGTTGAACCCGTCTTGCAATGCCCCGAAAACGCCGCTGGCGTAGAAGCGGGCGACCGCGCCCGCGATCACGATGCAGATGGGCAGCCAAATCCACGCGCGAGCGGCTCCCTGTGGCGTGGGGGCTTCGCCGACTCCGGCCAGGAATTGCGGTCGCCAGATCAGATACATCACCAACCCGGCGATCATCCCCACCGCCGCCGAGCCGAAGCCGACGTGCCAGCCGACCTTCTCACCGAGCGTCCCGCAGACGAAGGCACACAAGAATGCGCCGAGGTTGATCCCCATGTAGAAGATCGTGAAGGCCCCGTCGCGACGCGGGTCTTTCTCGCCGTAGAGCTGTCCCACCATCACCGACACGCACGGTTTGAAGTGCCCCGTTCCGAGGATGATCAGGGCCAGCCCGAAGATGAACATCGACATCCCAAACTCGTTGTGAGCCATCTCACCCAGCCCCGACACGGCGAGGACCACGTGTCCGAGTGCGATCAGCGTCCCGCCGAGCACCATCGAACGATGCGTGCCGATCAGCTTGTCGGCGATGATGCCCCCCGCCATCGGCAGCAGATAGGCCAGCCCCGTGTACCAACCGTACAGCACGCTCGCCTGAGCCTTCGTCCAGCCGCGCCCCGGATTGACGAAGCCGTGAGCATCGGGCTCCGGATTCACGACCGCGATCAGATACAGCACGAGCAGCGCCCGCATGCCGTAGTACGAAAACCGCTCCCACATCTCGACGCAGAACAGCAGGAACAGCCCCAGCGGGTGGCCGAACATCGTCCTGGAGTCGGAGGAGGCAACGGGCGGGGGGACTTCTTCTTCGGTCATGAGTTCAGACTCCGTTCGGACGACGGGGGATTGGCCTGCGGATTGGACCCGATGTCGGGAAGGCTTTCCAGTCCGAGTCACGATCCGTATCTGCGAGGAGTGCAGTCGCCAATGGGTGGTCATCCTCCGGTCCCCTCGCCCCCGTCTTCGGGGGAGAGGGTTAGGGTGAGGGGGCCGAGCGGTCAAACGCCATGAAGACCTCGAACGAAACGCATCCGAGTCCATCGCCATCTTCCCCGCGGTTGCTAGCCCGAGACGAATCCCCCCTCACCC
>JANODP010000060.1:0-15417 GCA_031412755.1 Schlesneria sp.
ATCGGGGTGCTACCCAAGTTTTTTTTTGTCGCGCGGGGTCCTTCCCCCCCCTTTTTAGTTTTGCGCGCCCCCGGGGCCACCCCGTCCCCCGCTCAGAAGTCAGATTGAACTGGAGCGAACACACTCACCATGACTCATCCCTACAGTTCCATTCCCGAACTTTTCGACCTGCAGGCGGGCGGGCCGATCGTGCGGATTCCGACCGGGCAGGACGTGCCGTTCACGGCGCGGGTCCGCGCGATCGTCGATACCGCCGAGTTCCAGCGGCTGCGGCACATCACGCAACTCGGACTGGCGGGACGCATCTATCCGGGGGCGACTCATTCGCGGTTCGAACACGCGCTGGGCGTCTTTCACAACGCGTTGCGGTATCTGTGGCAGCTCGGCAAGGACGAACGGTTCGCGGCGACGGTCAATCCCCATCAGGCCGAAGTCCTGATGGTCGCCGCGCTGCTGCACGACTTGGGGCACTGGCCGTTTTGTCACCCGATCGAGGACATGGGCCTCGCCGACCTGCCGCCTCACGAATCGTTCGCCGACGAATTTCTGTCTCCCGCGCGTGAACTGGGCCGGGTACTGCGGGATGAGTGGCAGATCGAACCGGCGGAGGTGTTGGACGTGCTCGTCGCGCGGACGGACTCGACACCGCTGCGGTTGATGCGGTCAATCCTCTCCGGCCCGATCGACATCGACAAGATGGATTACCTGGAACGAGACAGCCTGCACGCGGGCGTTCCCTACGGACGCAACTTCGACCGCAACCGGCTGATTCAATCGCTGCTGGTGAACGAGGCGGGCGACGGGCTGGCGATCTCGTCGAAGGGGAAGACGGCGGCGGAGCTGATGGTCTTCGCGCGGTACGTGATGTTCAGCGAGGTCTACTGGCATCACGCGGTCCGTTCGGCGACGAGCATGTTCGCCCGCAGCTTCTTCGAGTTGTACCGACGCCTCGACCTGCGAACGCTCTTTCAGCAGAGCGAGTTTGAGGTGATCGTCGCGCTGCGGCGCGAGGCCGTCGGCACGCCGGTCGCCTCGCTGCTGGACGGCGTCTTCGGCACGAAGCGGAAACTGCACAAGCGGGTCGTCGAGTTCAGCCTCTATCAAACGCCGGACCTCTACCGCGCGCTGGCCGGCCGCCCGTATGCCGAGTTGACCGAGGTGGGCGACCGCGTGCTCGACACGGCCGAACGCTGTCTCGGCCGCTCCCTGAGCGCGACCGACTTGCTCATCGATGCGCCGCCGACGCACAAGGAAGTCGAGTTCAAGGTCGACATCTTCCATCCCAAGGAGGGCGTCTATCGGCCGCTCAGCCAGGTCTCGCCGGTGGTCGCCGCGCTGGCCAAGACGCAGTTCGACGACTACGTGAAGCGGGTGCGAGTCTTCGCCGAGCCGACGCTGGCGAGGGAACTGGTCGAGCGGAAAGAGTTCGTAGAATGGCTGACCGAGGCCGCGCGAGGTTAGCCGCGTACGCTGGGGTCAGGTACTCCAAACTCCAAACGGCGGCGACAGGATGCTCATTTGCAAAACCGCCCGTATTTCGCCGCCGTTTGGAGTTTGGAGTGCCTGACCCCGTTGGGTGACGGTCACGCGGTCGGCGGCTTCAAACCGCGATAGCTCAGATCGAGGATTTCCATTGGGTGAGCGACCCAGATCGGGCGGCCCGCCTGCCGCAGGGCGGCCTGGATTTGGAGCGAGCATCCGGCGTTGCCCATGATGACCGTGCTGGCTCCCGTCGAGAGGATGTTTTTACGCTTGCGGTCGGCCAGACGGTCGGCCATCTCGCCCTCGGTCAGGTTGTAGCTGCCAGCCGCCCCACAGCAGATTTCGGATTCGGGGAGCGGCACCAGCTTCAGGCCGGGGACGAGGGCCAGCAGGTGGCGCGGCTGCTCGCGAATCTGTTGCGCGTGACACAGGTGACAGGCGTCGTGATACGTGGCCGTGAGGGGGATCTCGCCCTTCGGCGGGATCGGGCCGAGAGCGACCAGGAATTCGGAGACGTCTTTCACCTTGTGGGCGAAGCGTTCGAGAGACTGACGCAGCGCCGTGTCCCCGCGTGCCAACTCCTCGCCCATGTGGCCGTAGTCCTTCAGCATCGAACCGCAGCCCGCCACGTTGATGATGATCGCGTCGAGGTCTTCGTCGAGCAGGGCGTCCGCGTTCGTGCGCGCCAACTGCAAGGCCGGTTCTCCCGCGCCGCTGTGGTAATGGATGGCTCCACAACAGACCTGGCTGCGCGGGACGACGACCTCGCACCCGTTCTGTTGCAGGACGCGGGCCGTCGCCCAGTTGACGTGATGGAACATTGCCTCGGCCACGCAGCCGGTGAACAGCGCCACGCGGGCCCGCTTCGGCCCGATGGCCGGCAGGAGCTCGGGCAATTGCGGCTCGCGCGCCTTCAGCGGCGGCAGCAGCCGGTGCATCCGCTGCAACTTTTCGGGAAGCAGTTTCGTGAGCCCGATCCGCTCGGCCAGCCAATCGAGGCCCGTCATCTGCATCAGCTTCGCGGGAGCCAATGCCCACCGCAGCCGCTTCGGATACGGAAACATCCCGTACAAGATCCACTTCTGAAACCAGCCGCCGGACGCGGGGCGGCTCGCGCCGGGGCGACCCGCTGCCGAAGCGTCCTGCTGCTGCATCTCGATCCGAAACGGTTCGATCAGCCGGCCGTATTGGACTCCCGACGGACAGGCGGTCTCGCACGCCCGGCAATCGAGGCACAGATCGAGATGCCCCCGCACGGTGTCGGTCAATTCGAGGCGTCCGTCGGTCACGGCCCGCATCAGGTAGATGCGGCCGCGCGGACTGTTGTTCTCGTTCCCCGTTTCCAGATACGTCGGACACGCCGCCGTGCAGAGACCGCAGTGAACGCAGTCGAGAAACTTTTCGTAGTCGATTCCGCTGCCCACCCGCGGAGAGGACGAAGGCGCACTCGCGGGAGGCACCGAGGCAATAGACGGCGATGAAACGGTGTTGGTCATCGGCAACTCTTGTCCCCTCGCCCCGCCCTGTCTTCGAAAATCAACACAGGGGGGAGAGGGTTAGGGTGAGGGGGCTTTGTTTGATGGCTTTGCTTCTCGACTCTAACGCACGCTAACTCCATCCACGAACAACCCCGGATTGAGCAGTCCGTTCGGATCGAGCTTCTGTTTGAGCTGCCTCATCAGCGGCCACGACGGTTCGGGGTCGCCGCACATCGGCAAGAGCGGCTGCCATTCGGGATCGCAGTGCAGGATCTGCAGGTTGCCGGCGGACAGCCGGGCCGTTTGGCGGAGTTCGTTCAGGATGGACGTTGTTTCCTCGACAGTCGCCGCGCTCTCGGGAAGCTGGCCGATCACGATGCCGTTGGCCGCGTGAGCCTGCAGCGCGATATTGAGATGGCTCGCGCGGTCGAGGAACGCCAGGCACTGCGACGGCTTGAGGTTGGCTTGAAACGTGAGCGGGTCGTCGGCGCAGGTTGGAAACTCGGTGAGCGCCTGCCACATCGAAGCGGCTGCCGGCTCGGCGATCACGTCGGCCGACTTCGCGCCGAACGGAGCGACTTCGCGTCGCAGCGTCTCCAACTGCCAATCGACTTCGCGCTGTGAGCCTTCCACGCCCAGGCACAGCACCGGCGCATCGATCGGCAATTCGCAGCGAGCGGACGCGGCGATCGACTTCGCCGCCGCCCGGTTCAGCACTTCGACGGCAACCGGCCGGGTGTCCGACGTCAGCAATCGTTCGAGAACGCGGTCGATGTCGTCCAGCCGCTCGAACGGAATCCACAACAACGCCGAGGTCTCGGCCAGGGGCCTCAGTTTCAACGTGACCTGCGTGACGATGGCCAGCGTCCCGCGCGAACCGACGAGCAGCTTGCAGATGTCGTAACCGGCCACGTTCTTGACGACTCGCCCCCCCGCCTTGAACAGCCGCCCGTGAGCATCCACCGCCGAGATGCCAATCACGTAATCGCGAAACGTCCCGTGCCCAAACCGGCGCGGGCCGCTGGTGTTCGTCGCCAACGCGCCGCCGAGTGTCGCCCGCTCCGCCTGCGCGATGTCGATGGGCAGCCGCTGCCGTTCCGAGGCCAGCGTCGCCTGCAGCTCCTCGATCCTCATTCCCGCTTCGACGGTGATCGTCATGTCCCGCGCGGGATAATCGACCACACGGGTCAGCCCCGACAGGGACAACACGGCGCCAGCAGCGCTTGTCGAAAAGCCGTAATGCAACGCCGTCCGCCCACCCACGGGACAGATCGTCCGCCGTTCGCCAACAGCGTTCTCGGCCACGAAGCGGGCGAGTTCGGATTGAGTCGTGGGGGTGAATTCTGAAGCCGTCAACCGAGCAACCTTTCTGCACTGGGATCGTTAGAGATATTCCAAACGATTGACCATTTCGTCAGCGTCGTACAACTCCCAGAGCAGCACCAACAACCGGACGGTCTCGCTGACGGACCTGCTGCGCTGATGACAGTAAACCAGCCCGGCATGCACGGTGTGGGCCTCATGCATTACGACGAAGTCGGAGTCGTTGGTGTAGAGCACGCGGCCCGACTCCCGCGCGTATTCCAACTGCGCGTCGTCGGATGCCCCCAGCAATCCCGCCTCGGAGGACGTGGTCACGTCGAGTCCGTTTTCGCGGAGGGCACGAGCAATCCTCAACCGGCATGACTCATCCAAGTGATAGCGAATCGTCCCGGGCATCGGCTTAGAGCGCCTTTCGTCTCAGCAGCGAAGGGGCTTCGGCACGCATCCGCTCGACAAACTCATGGTCGTTTCGCATGGTTTGCCGGATTTCATCCAGGTGGTCGTAGTAGTAGGCCAACGCCGCGTAGACATCTCCCAGCGTGAGGTGGGGGAACTCTCCGACGATCTCTTCGGCACACAGGCCGTGATAGAGATGTTCGACCACGATGTCCTGCACGCGAATGCGGGTGCCCCGAATCCGGGGGCGGCCGTGACAAACGGCGGGATCGATGTCGATGTGTTCGGAATTGACGATGGCCATTTCGGTTTCTCCGGCGGGAAAACAGTCACGGACGGCAGGATACGCAACCGTCTCGCTTGGCGGAAGCCGTGTCACATCGCCGCGCGGCGACCCGGTTTGATGCGGGGCATTGCTTCGTTGCCGCAGCCGGCTGACGTGGGGAGCATCTTGCCGGGGCTGCAGCGTCCCGTGGGGTTGAAGCAGTCGCGGATCGAGCCCATCACGGCGAGGTCTTCGGGGGCGAACAGCTTGTCCATGAAGCTGATCTTCTCGACGCCGATGCCGTGTTCGCCGGTGACGCTGCCGCCGAGTTCGATGCACTTGGTGAGGATCTCGTCACTCGCTTCGAGGACTCGTTTGACCTGTTCGGTGTCGCGCTCGTCGAACAGCAGGATCGGGTGAATGTTGCCGTCGCCCGCGTGGAAGACGTTCACGATTCGCAGGCCGTGCCGCTGACCGCAGGCGATGATGAACTCCAGGATCTCCGGCAGCTTGGTGCGCGGGACAACGCCATCCTGAGTGCAGTAGCTCGGGCTGAGTCGTCCGATCGCGCCGAAGGCTTGTTTCCGGCACTTCCAGAGGAGCAGCCGTTCCTTCGGCGTGTTGGCCTGCCTCACTTCGCGGGCACCGCTCTGCGTGCAGAGGGCGATGATCCGCTGGGCCTCTTCATCGACAGCCACTTCGAGACCGTCGACCTCGATCAGCAGGACGGCACCGGCGTCGAGCGGGAAGCCAAAATGAAACGCCTGCTCGAGGGCGCTGACGATCCCCTGATCCATCATCTCCAGCGCGGCGGGGACGATTCCGGCTCCGATGATTTCGCTGATTGCCCTGGTCGCATCGGCCACGGTCTCGAAGATGCCGAGCATCGTGCGATAGGCCGCCGGATCGCGCGTCAGCCGCACGATGACCTTCGTCGCGATGCCGAGTGTGCCCTCGTTGCCGACGAACAGGCCGGTCAGATCGTAGCCGGGCGTCTCTTCGACGGGGCCGCCCAACAGGGTGACGCTGCCATCGGGCAGGACAACCTCGGCCCCGAGCACATGATTCACGGTGACGCCGTACTTCAGCGTGTGCGGCCCGCCCGAGTTGGTGGCGAAGTTGCCGCCGATCGTGCAGGCCCCCTGACTCGACGGATCGGGAGCATAGTGGTAGCCGCTCCCCTTGAGGTGGTTCGTCAGATGCACGTTGACGAGGCCCGGTTCGACGATCGCGTACCGGTCGCGATAGTTCACTTCAAGGATGCGCTTCATCCGGGTGAGGGCGATCATCACGCCGCCGCCGATCGGCAGACAGCCTCCCGCGAGACTCGTCCCCGCCCCGCGCGGCACGAACGGAACGTCATACTCATGGCACAACTTGACGATCGCGACGACCTGCTCGGTCGAGGTGGGAAAGACCACCACGTCGGGACATTTCTTCTCGACGACGTACCCGTCGCACTCGTAGACCAGCAGTTGTTCCGACTTGTACAGCAAGCCCTCTTCCCCAACGACATCCCGCAGTCGGTCGAGCAGTTGCTGCGAACGGTTTGTCGTGGTGAGAGGCTCTGCAAGTGCGGATGTCATGAGTCGCGGCGCGCCATCGAGTTCGAGTTGGTTTCCAGTCGGGCGGGCATTCTAGGCCGGGCGATGGTGAAGTGCCATTGGCGGATGCGACCGTTTCTCGCTCTCACGCTCTCTTGTTCCCCCTCGCCCCTCTGGGGAGAGGGGTTAGGAGCCTGTTGAAAAAGGAGTGCCACGGCTGTGTCAGCCGTGGAGACCGTCACAAGTCTCTCGAAATTCACACGGCTGACACAGCCGTGGCACTCGATCAATCCTTTTTCAACAGGCCGTTAGGGGTGAGGGGCGATTGCAATGGGAGGCTCGGCAACAGTTGCCCCTCACCCCCGGCCCCTCTCCCCAAGGGGGCGAGGGGAGCAAAAGGAGGGGCGTGTCAGGCGAGGTTCTCGCGGACGAAGGCTTGGAACGGTTCGCGCAGCGAGTCGATTTGAGCGGCCAGCCGGGCGAACGTATTCCGGGCGGAAGCCAGTTCGCACTGCTTGCCGTTCAGTTCGAGTTGCCAGGCCAGATCGGCGACGGGGGTTGCTCCGAGAGCCAGCAGTTCTCCCTTGAGTGCGTGCGACTGCCGCTGCACGACATCGGGCTGGTTGGTGCGAATGGCTTCGTCCAATTTGCCGAGAGAGTCGCTGACAGAGTCGAGGAAAATCTGGACCACCTCGGCATACAACTGCCGGTCACCATCGACTCCCTGGAGCGCCATCTCCCAGTCGATGAGTGTTGTTGACGGGGCTTCCTGGACCGCGATGTTCGGCGTGGCGGCGTCTGCTTCCGTCGAGGCGCCAAACATGGCGAGCAGCTTCTCGGCGATTTGTTTGGCCCGGATCGGCTTGGGCAGATAATCGTCCATGCCGACTTCAAGGCATCGCTCGCGATCGCCCTTCATGGCGTGAGCCGTCATCGCCACAATCGGCACGCGCCCCCCCTGTTCCCGTTCGATGGCGCGGATCGCCTGCGTCGCCTGCAAACCGTCCATCTCGGGCATCTGCACGTCCATCAGGATCACGTCGAACGGTTGTGACTGCCACGCGGCGATCGCCAACCGGCCATTGCCGGCGACGGTGACCTGATGGCCGTGCTTGGTGAGGACTCCCACTGCCAGCTTTTGGTTGGCCGCGTTGTCTTCGGCCAGCAGTACCCGCAGCGACCGGGCACGGACTGCGAGCCCGGCCTCGTCGTGTTCACGGGGCGGCGAATCCAAAGCCGCCACGCCGAGCGTGGTGACAATGGCATCGAACAGCTCGGACTGCTTGATCGGCTTCATCAGGCGGGCCGCAATCCGCAGTTCGTCGCGTTTGGCCGCGTCGCCCTCGCGACCGCTGGAGGTCAGCATGATGATCTGCGTCTTGTCGAACTGCCGCTCGGCGCGAATCCACTCGGCCAGCATGAAGCCGCTGACCTCGGGCATGTTCACGTCGGACAGGATCAGCCCGATGGCGGGGCCGCTGGCATAAGATTCGCGCAACAACCGCAGGGCCTCCTGCGCGTTGGGGGCCAGCACGGGTCTCATGCCCCAGTTGCAGACCATCTCTCCCAGGATGCGGCGGTTGGTGGCGTTGTCATCGACGATCAGCACGTTCGTGTCGGCCACGACGTCCGTGCGCCGTTCGACGCGTTGAACGGATTCGTCGGGAACGGCCATTGTGGCGGTGAAGTGGAAGGTGCTGCCCCGTCCCAGTTCGCTCTCGACCCAGATGCGTCCGCGCATCAATTCGACCAGCCGCGAGCTGATCGCCAGCCCGAGGCCCGTGCCGCCATAAGTGCGCGTGGTGGACGAATCGGCCTGCTGAAACTCCTGGAAGATCAGTTCGCGCTTGTCGGCGGGGATGCCGATGCCGGTGTCGCGGACCGAGAAGCGCAACACGGCCTCGGTCTCGGTGCGGTTCTCGCAGCGCACGGTCAACACGACCTCGCCCTGCGGCGTGAACTTGATGGCGTTGCCGACGAGGTTGATGACAATCTGCCGCAGGCGCGCGTAGTCGCCGTCGAGCATGAACGGGACGTCGCTGTCGATTTCGAACGCCAGTTCCAGCCCCTGGCGCGAGGCGCGGACGGCGAGCGACTTCATCGTGTCGCCGAGCGTTTCGCGCACGTCGAACACGGCCGGGTCGAGTTCGAACTTGCCCGCTTCGATCTTCGAGAAGTCGAGCACGTCGTTGATGAGCGTCAGCAGCGCGTCGCCCGATTCCTGCACGATCGACAGGTATTCGCGTTGATTCGTCGTCAGATCGGTGTCGAGCACCAGCTCGGTCATGCCGATCACGGCGTTCATCGGCGTGCGGATTTCGTGGCTCATGTTGGCGAGAAAGTCGCTCTTGGCCTTGCTCGCCGCATCGGCCGCCTCCTTGGCCTTGCGCAGTGCCTGCTCGGCCCGCTTGCTGGCGGTCACGTCCCAGAACATTCCCTGGAGACCGATGATGCGGCCATCGGCATCACGCACCGGTCCCATGAAGGTCTGGACGTAGAAACGTTGTCCATCGGCATGGATCGTCTCTTCGATGTCTTCAATGGTCTCGCCCGTCTCGATGATGTGCAGGTCGTCGCGGCGGTACTTCTCGGCGATGTCGCGCGGAAACAGATCGAAGTCGGTCTTGCCCTGGAACGCTTCGAGCGGCTTGCCCAGGACTTCGCAGAAGCGCCGGTTGCCGAAGACCAGGCGGTAGTCGGCATCCTTGCGGAAGACGCTGAGCGGCAGGGTTTCGACCAGCGATTGGTAGTGCGCCTCCGAAGCGCGCAGCGTCTCCCGTGCGGTGACGTCCCAGAACATCCCCTGGAGGCCGATGACCTTCCCTGCGGCATCGCGCACCGGTCCCTTGAAGACTTGAATGTAGGACCGCTGCCCGTCGGCATGGATCAATTCTTCGATGTCTTCGATGGTGGCGCCCGTTTCGATGATGCGCTGGTCGTCGCGGCGGTACTTCTCGGCGAGATCGGGTGGGAACAGGTCGAAGTCGGTCAGACCGTAGAAGGCTTCCAGGGGCTGGCCCAATGCTTCGCAGAAACGCTGGTTGCCAAAGACCAAATGGTAGTCCGCATCCTTGCGGAAGACGCTGAGCGGCAGGGTTTCGACCAGCGATTGGTAGTGCGCCTCCGAAGCCCGCAGCGCCTCGCGCGCGGCGACATCCTGGGTGACGTCCCAGGTCAGGACTTGCACACCCACAATGCGACCGTCGTCGTGGAGGAGCGGCGCCTTGATGCGATCGATGATCCGTTTGGTGCCGTTGAGCCCCGTGAATTCTTCGATGTCGCGCAACACCTCGCCATGTTCGAGCACCCGCCGATCGTCGGCTCCGAACTTTTGAGCCAGCTCCGCCGGGAAGAGATCGAAGTCCGACTTGCCGAGAACCTGATCGCGTGTGACGCCGTGTTGCTCGCAGTAGTACCGATTCACGTAAGTCCGGCGGCTTTCGGAGTCTTTACAACTGAAGCTGAACGGCAGTTGCTCGGTGAGCGATCGATATTCCGCTCGCAAGTCGGCCACGAGTTGCTCGGACTGTTTCCGCGACGTCACATCCGTCGCGATCACACAGACACCCGCCAGTCCATTCTCGACGAGACTCATCCCCCATCGACGCACCTCCAGCCAAAGGATCTCTCCCTCCGGTCGCACGATGCGAATGGTTGCCTCGCGACGCGAGTCGGGGGACCGTTCGCGCAGCAGACGGTGGAACGTCGCGCGATCCTCGGCGTGAATCGTCGTCTGCCAGAGAGTGCCGTCCCGCTCGAACTCGGCCAGCGAGCGACCGAAGGCCTGGATGGCCCGCTGATTCAAATAGACCGGGCGGTGGCCGTCCGCAGAACAGCACCAGACCAGATCGCTGGTCGCCTCAAGCAATTGAGGCAGCGCCAGTGACAATTCACGAGGAAGTCCCGCTTCACCTGTGTTGTGCATGGCCCGGTGCCGTCGAAGGAAAAATGACCTGCGTGTTGTGAGTCGCCAGTGTCCCGGACGCTCGCAGCGTCCGGGACACTTTGCCACGAGCCGACTGTCCCGATTATGGTGCGAGCGACACAAACCGGACACAGACCGGGCTGCCGACTTCGATTTTGCTCCCCGTGGCGGTCAACTGGCCCGTCGCGGAGTCGATGCGGAAGGAAAAGACGTCGTTGGTTCCCTGATTGGCCGCGAGTAAAAACTGCCCCGTCGGATCGATGTTGAAGTTGCGCGGCGTCTTGCCCCCCGTGAGGCAGTGTCCCGCCGCCGTCAGCTTTCCCGACGCGGCGTCAAACGTGAAGATCGCGATGCTGTCGTGACCCCGATTCGACACGTAGACAAACTTGCCCGTCGGATGGACCACGGTCTCGGCGGTGGAGTTCCCTTTGACCTCCTGCGGGAGCGTCGACAGCGTGTGGACCCCGGTCAGCGATCCCTTGTCGGCGTCGTATTGGAACGCGGTGACGGACGAGGTCATCTCATTGTTGACGAACGCGAAGCGTCCCGACGGATGAAAGGCGAAGTGCCGCGGGCCGCTCCCCGGCGCGACGACACCCGCCGGCGGGTCGTTCGCCACGAGCGTTCCCTTGTCGGCGTCGAACCGGTAGATCAGCACCTTGTCCAACCCGAGATCGGCCGCGAACGCGAAGCGGTTCTTCGCATCGAGATTGATCGAATGGGCGTGAGGCTTCTCCTGACGCGACTTGTTGACGCCCGAACCGGTGTGCTGGATCGAAGCACTGGCGGCCGACAGCTTGCCCGTGGAGTCGATCGGCAGGACGGCCACGCTGCCGCCGCCATAGTTGGCCACCAGGACATTCTTACCCGCGGCATCGACCACCAGATGACACGGGCCGGCTCCCTCCGACGATTGCTGGTTCAGGAGCGTCAGGTTTCCCGTCGCCGCATCGATCGCGAAGGCACTCACGCCACCCAGCGGCTTCCCCTGAATATCGGCGATCTCGCTGACGGCATACAAAAACTTGCGGCTCGGATGAATGGCGACGAACGACGGATTCTTGATTTCGACCGCCAACTGCGGCGGCGAAAGTTGTCCGGTTCCGAGATCGAGCGTCGAATGATAGATCCCCTTGCTGATCGCGCCGGTGTACGTCCCGAAGTAGACTCGCCACTTCGCGGCTGCCGCGGCATCGGCGGCGCGACACGAACTGGTGGAGTTCAAACTGATCGCGATCAAAGCCAGCAACGCCACGACAGGAATTCGCATGAGGCATCCAATTCTCGAAGAGACGCACGGAGGGGAAGAGCGGCTCCCCAGCCGCCGCTGCGTCAAAACGATAGGGCGACGATTCGCACGCGCCAAGTATTGGCTCGCCGGGAGCACGCCCGCGTGGAACAGAGGGCCGACGCCGACTCGCTCAGCAGGGATGTCGGCGGAAAGTAGTCGATCAACGCCAAGGGCCGGACGCCAGCGTCCGGCCCTGTCGAATCGCAACCCCGCGCGGCGGGTGTCTACTGCCGCTTGAAGCCGTAGTCTTCGTTGGCCCGGTCGAAATCGAAGGCCGTCAGGCCAGCTCGGAACTTCACGTCGGTGTAGGTGTACTGCTCGATCATCGTCGCCGCGTCCAGCTCCTCACCGACCGTGGTGACGTTATCCGTCGGCCAGCCGAAATTCTTGATGAACAGCGGAACCGACCATTCCTTGTCGATCAACATGATTGACTTGCGATACTCTTTCGACGACCCGGCATCGCGGTACTCGGTGACGAAACACAGGCAGTCGCGTCCGCCGATCGATTGATTTTCGGTTTGCTCGCAGCGGGTAAAGTTTTTCGCGAACAGATCCCGGCGGTGAAATTCGAGGATCTTGGTGGACAGATTGAGCAGGCCAATCTGGGTGATCGGATGGCGGGCCTCGGCCATCGCCAACGAACTTTCCGGCTCCATCGAAATCGCCGGCAGGCGAGCCTTCCAGCCGCCGGCGTGGACCAGCATGTGGCCGTTGTTGAGCCCTTCGCCGTAAATCACTTCACGACCGGTATCGTAATCCAGCCACTTCAAGTAGACGCTGAGCGGGTTGTGGGACAACTTCAACAACATGGTCTGCTCGTCGAGCAACTCGCCCCCGACGACCTCCTGCTTGCTGAACTGCGCCGTGTAGTCGGGCGTCTGCGTCAGGAAGGCGACCCCCTTGTCGAGCAGCTCGATCTTTTTGAGAAACGTTCGTTCGGTGCGCTGTTCGGGCGTCAGAATCTCGTCGGCGGCCGGTGCCTCGGAGTTGCGAATGGCCACCACCACGGGAGCCGACTTCGTCGCCACGAATCGTGTGGTGTCCGCCCCGGCCGGTCGCGGAGGACTTTCGAGTTGCAGGAACAGGACCGCCCCGAGGGCGATGGCCACGGCCGTACTGTTGGCTTTGTGTTGGTGATCGAGTGCCGTCAGTCGTCGAAACAGAAATCTCATGCGGCGCTTTCCTGCAATGTTGCTCTTCCGAGGGAGGACGAACCGGGGACGACAATGATTGATGAGACGACCGACCTCCCGCCGGGACGCAACCCCCAGCGAAGGCGCGATCCACCGGCGTTGTCACTCATCTAAAGACTGGACCGGGAAGAGAATCGGCCACTGCTGCCGACCCCGGTGAAGAGTTTTTTTCTAATCGTCGCGGAACGTTCCACGGTTAAAACGGAACTTCTCAACGCCGCGGGATCATCTCGCCTGTCTTCACTAATCCGCAGGACCCGGTGACGCGCGAGCCGCGCCAAACACCCGGCCAACATTGCGCAACCCGCACACCTTACGAACACGCGCGGATTTCAGACGAGAATGTCGTGAACCACTTCGCCGTGAACGTCTGTCAGGCGGAAGTCCCGGCCCGCGTACTTGTACGTCAGCCTGGTGTGATCGAGGCCCAGCAGGTGGAGCAGCGTGGCGTGCAGGTCGTGCAGGTGGACCTTGTTCTCGACGGCGAAGTAGCCGTAGTCGTCGGTCTTGCCGTAGCGAATGCCCCCCTTCACTCCGGCTCCGGCCAGCCACATCGTGTAGCCCTGGGGATTGTGATCGCGGCCGTCATCTCCCTGCGCGACCGGAGTCCGGCCGAACTCGCCGCCCCACAGGATCAGCGTGTCTTCGAATAGCCCACGCGCCTTGAGGTCCGTCAGCAGCGCGGCGATCGGCTGATCGACCTCCAGCGCATTCTTGGCATGGTCCGCCTTGAGGTTCCCGTGCTGGTCCCACTTATAACTGTGCGTGCATTGGACGAAGCGGACTCCCCGCTCGATGAACCGCCGCGCCATCAGGCACTGCCGACCGAAGTTCTTCGTCTGAGGCTGATCGAGGCCGTAGAGCTTTTGTGTTTCTGTGGTCTCGTCGCTGATGTCCTGCAGCCGCGGCGCGGTCGATTGCAGGCGAAAGGCCAACTCGAACGATTCGATCCGGCTTTCGAGCACGCTATCCGGACCGGTCGCTGCCAACTGGTTGGCGTTCATTTCGCGCAGCAGATCGAGTTCGAGCCGTTGCAAGTCACGCGGCTGCTTCTCGGCATTCTCGATGAACGGGATCTTGGCCTGGTCCGACGGGATGCTCGCGTTGCCCAGCGGCGTCCCCGCATAAACCGCCGGCATGAAGGCCGAACTGTACGCATTGACTCCGCCGTGAGTCAGCGTCGGACACATCGTGATGAACCCGGGCAAGTCCTGGTTCTCAGTCCCGAGGCCATACGTGATCCACGAACCCATGCTCGGCCGGACGAACGTGTCGCTTCCCGTGTGCAACTCCAGCAGCGCTCCTCCGTGGCGCGAATTCGATCCGTGCATCCCGTTGATGATGCACAGGTCATCGGCGCGCCGGGCCACATGCGGAAAGATGTCGCTCACCCAGGCACCGCTCTCGCCGTACTGCCGGAACGCAAACGGAGACTTCAACAGGTTGCCGGTCTGCGCCGAGAAGACCCGCGGCTTGTCAAACGGCAGCGGCTTGCCGTGGTCCCGTTCGAGCAGCGGCTTGTAGTCAAACGTATCGACCTGCGACGGCCCGCCGTGCATGAACAGGAAGATGACCCGCTTCGCCTTTGCCGGAAACTGCGACGGTTTCAGAGCGAGCGGGTTCGCCCGAGCTTCCCGCGCCGCATCCGCCCGCACCTCATCGGCCGTCAAACCCGCCAGAGCCAAACTTCCAAACCCGGCCGCGCTCACTCTGAGCATGTCGCGACGAGAAAATACCGGCGTGAAATCGTTGCAGAACATATGCGTCACTCCGCGCGGGTCAGCAGCCGGTACGACCAGCCGCTGACCTTGTGAGCCTTGCGAGTCAGCAGGAATCGGCGTCCGAAGCACGGGGACAAAAAGTAACCCTTCGCGTCGGCGGGCTGAGCCACGTAGTCATCGGCTCCGCGCACGAGGAGTTGGAAGTCGATTTCATCACCGCGTGCATCGATCAGCCAGTATTCGGGGATGCCCGCGGCGAAGTAGCTCTGCCGCAATTCAACGTTGTCCTTGCGAACCGATGAGTCGCTGACGATCTCAACCACCATGTCGGGTATCCCGTGGACCTCGACATCTCCGTCCGATTCACGGCGCCACGCCCGGACCTGAACGCGTCCCTCGGTCAGGCAGTCCCACGAGCAGAACATCATGTCAGGCTCCGTCCCGAAGCCGGTCGCCTCATTCACGAGAAACGCCCCATCGGGAAAGACGTCGCCGAGGTCATGCTGCTGCACGTAATGACCGAGTGTTGAATACAGCGCCGCCTTGACGAAATTGTGAACCGAGATCTTTTCTGGACTCATGTCGGCCTCAAACTTCCCACGGACGAACCAGAATCGACCGCGTTCGGGAGCGGCGGTGTGCATCCACTCACGGAAGGCATCGAGCGTCGGGATGGAGCTCGCCTTGGGAATCGGCGGGTCGCGGTCAAGCACGGCGGACATGATTGGTTTCCTCGGACCAAAGCGCGGACGCTGTTTGGCACTCACTCAACATACACAAATTCGTTCGCCGACAG
>JANODP010000061.1:0-13147 GCA_031412755.1 Schlesneria sp.
ACTGAGAGGTGGGGGCTGGTTTTTTCCGGGCCGGTGCCCCGTGCAAGCACTGGACCACCTGCAAAAACGGGAAGGGGCAGTTAAAAAACCTGCCCCCACGGATTTTGTCAGATGTGGAACGGCAGCTCAGGTTGCTGCGGCAGACTTCTTCTTGAAGTCGAGCGCACACTGCATCGCGTGGGCCTGATTGCGGAAGTGCTTGGCGTGCCAGCGATAGGTGCTCTGCTTGACCTTGCTGCCCGCCAGGAACGACAGGCGCTCGTACTTCGCGGACAAAGTCAGCTTGATTGCGATCTTCTTTTCGACGTCATTCGCCATGATGTGTACTTCAACCCAGGAGCCAGAAACACCGCGTAGCGCGGCCATTCAAAACAGACGGACTTTCCGCCCGGTCCGAGCGGGGCGGGGATTGTAGCGAAAGTTCTCCGGGGCAACACCCCACGGGCCGAAATCCGGCTGAAACTCGGGCCTCGCCGACCGGTCGTGCGGGAAACGCCGTCAGGTGGCGGCGACGGTTTCGGCGGCGGGTGTCGTCATCGCCGCCGAATCGCCGGGCGAGTGCTGATGGGCGGGGTCGATCGGGGCATCCCAGTGGTCGGAGATGTTCGGATGCCTGGTCAACCGATGCAGCAGCCCGATGGCGGCGAGTGCGGCCAGACACAACAGCGCCGGCTGGTATCGCAAGGCGCCGTCCTGATGGCGGAAGAGCCAGGCCCAGATGTCGGTGACGGGAACTTTGTCACCCGACCGTCCATGCAACACGGCGAGCGCGTTGTAGACGAAATGAAAGGCCACGCCCGGAAGAAGACTTCGCGAGCGGACGCACATCACACCCAGGACGACTCCCAGGAGCGCGGCGTTGAAGACCTGCTGCGGGATCATGTGGATGATGCCGAAGGTCAGGCTCGACAGCGCGATCGCCAGTCCGACCTTGCCCGAGCGCCGAAACCCGCTGAGCAGGAAGCCGCGAAACGCCAGTTCCTCACAGAGGGCCGGAGTCGCCGCGAAGGCCAGCAGCACCAGCCACAGCGGCAGGCTCTTGCTCGACATCAGTTCCAGCGTCTCCACCAGACCGGGCGGAGGCTTGGGAAAGAACCATTGCAGACTCATCTGCAACTCGACGGTCAGCGGATGGAGGGCGAACGGCAACAGGATCGCCCACATCAATCGCCCATAGCCCGGCCAGCGGAGCGAGAACGTGCGGCGCAGGCTGGTCGTCAGCATGACACCCATGATCAAAGCGGGCGTGGCGATCAGGGCCATCTGCTGGATCATCAGGAGTTGCATCGACAGCAGGGCGCGGTTGTCGTCCCTGGCCCCCGACATCGCCGTCTGCATCGCCTTCATCGACAGGAATTGCAGCAGCAGGATCAGCACGAAGCAGAACCCCGCCTCGGCGAACGACGGCGTCAATTCCTTGTCGCGCAGCAGATGCTTGACCCACAGTCGCAGGTCGAATCGCTCGGCCTCGCGGAACAGAACCTCTTCGCTGCCGAACTGCTCGATGGCCCACCACAGGGCGAGCAGGCTGTAACCGATCGAGGTCACCAGCACCGGGATGGCGTAGAGATAGATTTCGGTCGACGGGCCGGTCGCCTTGAGCAGCCCCTTCAGCAGCAGAGCCGGTCCGATGACGGGCATCACGCTGTAGAACGGCTCGATTTCCGCGGCGGGGGATGAGCAGAAGACGGTCAGACCCATCGTCACCATCAGCAACGGCGTCAGGTAGTACTGCCCCTCCTTGCTGCTCTTGGCAAATGTGGCCAGCGCGAGACACAGCGCGCTGAACAGGCTCGCCAGCGGCAGCAGCATCACGATGACCCACACCAGCGACGCGAACGGCGGCAGCGACAGATCGCCCAGTCTCGACGCGGCACCTCCGTCCGCAGCCAGCGATGCCATGTATTTGCCGGTGAACCCGAGGCTGAACAAATTGAGCAGGGCGGTCGACGCGCTGAACAGCATCACCGTCAGAAACTTGCCCAGCACAATCTCCGTGCGCGTGGCGGGACAGATCAGCAGCGTCTCCATCGTGCCGCGCTCTTTCTCGCCCGCACCGAGATCCACGGCGGGATAGAACGCGCCGGTCAGGGCCATGATGATCAGCAGCGCCGGAAACAACTTGGCCCACACATTGGCCGAGACTTGATCCCGTTCGGCCAGATCGAGTTCCGTCGGCTTCACGGGCGTCGGCAGGTCTTCGGGCAGGCCGCTGTCGCGCAGATACTCCCTCAGCAGCGATCGCTCCCATTCGTCCATGACCTTCGTCACGCGACTGTGGGCGATCACGGATTTCTCGTCGGCACTGTTCTGCACGATCAGGGGGCGCGGAAAGTCGAACGCCGGGACGGCTACGTCGGCGACGTCACGCCGGGCCAGCTCCGTGCGCAGCCGGTCCAGGTTCTGCTTGAAGTCGCGCGGGATGACGATCAGCACCTGAATGCCGCTCGACGAAAAGAGCGCACCGAGCGGCTCACCGAGATCGCGCAGCGCATTCTCCAATCGCAGCACTTCCGCCGGCTGCCTGGCTTCGCGTGCGGCGGTCGCCTGGAGTTCGAGTTGCATCCGCTGACCGAGCATCTCGCGCAGTTGGGTCGCACGCTGGACCAGCTTCGTCCGCTCGGAAACCTCGTCTTTGGACAGTTTTTCAACTGCCGAAGGAACCGCCTGTGGAACAGGTTGCTTCGGGTCGGAATCCTCGTCTGTGGGCGGCGTGTCTTCGGGCAGGTCGGCATCGGTCAGAACGCGCAGCTTGTCGGCGTCGGCCGGGATGCGGAACCACGTCGTGGCGAAGCGGTCGCCGACGACGAGTGGCGTCGATGGCAGGTCGTTCGCTCCGAGGATCACCACCGTGCGCGGCTGCTCCGAAAACATCACGGTCATCTGCACCATGCCGATCCCCATCACGGGGTACAGCAGCAGCGGCAGCACGGCGACCATGAACAACGTGCGGCGATCGCGCAGTTGGTCGAGAACCTCGCGGCGGAAGATCAGGAACACGTTGCGCCACGTCATGTCGCCTGCTCCGAAAGGGAAACGCCGTCTTCGTGGTCGATCAACTGAAAGAACAGTTCCTCCATGTCGGGCTGATTGTAGCGATCGGCCAGTTCCCTCACCGAGCCCATCGCCAGGATGCGGCCCTTGTAGATGATCGCGATCCGGTGACAGAGTTTCTCGACCTCGCGCATGATGTGCGTCGAGTAGATGATGCACTTCCCCTGATCCCGCAGCGACTTGATCTCCGCGACAACGTTCCGCGCGACGAGCACGTCCAGTCCCGACGTCGGCTCGTCGAAGATCAGCACGGGCGGATCGTGAACGATCGTCCTTGCGATCGACACCTTCTGCTTCATCCCGGTCGACATCTTCGACCCCAGCACATCGCGGATGTTGTTCATCGAAAGGCGATCGAACAGGTGGGCGATCCGCGACTGCAGGGCCTCCTCCGGGATGCCGTACAGGCGGCCGAAATACTCGACCATCTCCCATGCCGTCATGCGGTCGTAGATGCCGGTGTTGTTCGACATGAATCCGATGCGGGCGCGGACTTCCGTCGGGTGAGTTGCCACGTCGTATCCCGCGACGAAGGCCGTCCCGCCCGTGGGCCGCAGCACGGTGCTGAGAATGCGCAGGCAGGTCGTCTTCCCCGCGCCGTTCGGTCCGAGCAACCCGAAGATCTCGCCCGGGCGGACCTCAAAGCTGACATCATCCAGCGCCGTGAAGCCGCCCGTCTGAAGATCGGCAAACCGCTTTGTCAGTCGTTCGACAGTAATCACGCGGCAGGCTCCCGAGCTGAGTCTCTTCTGGTCCCCTCGCCCCTCGCCTTGGAGGGGAGAGGGTTAGGGTGAGGGGTCATCTGTTCACGGCTCACCCCTCACCCTGGCCCTCTCCCCGCCAGTATTTGTCTCCGAAGACCAGTATTTGTCTCCGAAGACAGGGCGGGGCGAGGGGACAAGAGGCGAGGGCATGGGAAAAGAGGAATCTCGTCCGGCCGCAAGTCTAGCCTGTGAAGGGCTCGCCCGTCTTGTTTGACGGCTGACCGGGCACCAGAAACCTCAGTTCAACACGGGGAGCGCGACGCGACCGGCGTGCGGTGCGGACCTTCGCTCGTCGGCAGGCTCGACGGAATCGATGTAATCGTAAAAGACGTTCCGTTGGCGCGGGACGTAGCCGGCCTCGCGGATCAGCCGCTTGATCGTGTCGAGCGTCAGGTGATGGACCGTCCCCGCCTCGGCCACGACGTTTTCCTCGATCATCAGCGAACCCATGTCGTTCGCGCCGAAGTGCAGCGCGAGGCCGCCGATCTTTTCCCCCTGAGTCACCCACGACGACTGAATGTTCGGGAAATTGTCGAGGTACAGCCGGGCGACCGCCTGCGTCTTGAGGTACTCGAACGAACCGGCGGGCGGGATGTGAGCCATGTCGGTGTTGTCCGGCTGAAACGTCCAGGCGATGAACGCCGTGAAACCGTGCGTCTCGTCCTGAAGCTGGCGCAGCCGTTCGAGGTGCTCGATCCGCTCGGCCAGCGTTTCGATGTGGCCGAACATCATCGTCGCCGACCCCTTGCCTCCGAGCAGATGCCACTCACGACAGACGTTCAGCCACTCGTCGGTCAGGCACTTGCCGCGCGTCATTTCTTTCCGCACCCGATCGACCAGAATCTCACCGCCCCCACCTGGCAGGCTGCCGAGTCCCGCCCCCTTCAGCCGTTCCAAGACCGTCCGCACCGGCAGCTTGGCCAATTTGTGCAGGGCATGAATCTCGGGAGGCGAGAAGCAGTGCAGGTTCACCTGCGGAAAGCGTTCCTTGATCGAACGGAGCAGGTCTTCATACCACTCGATCGGCAAGTCGGGGTTCATTCCGCCCTGCATCAGAATCTGATCGCCCCCGAGCGCCACGGTCTCTTCGATCTTCTTGTAGATTGTTTCCTTGTCGAGTGTGTATCCCTCGGGACTTTTCGGCTTCCGATAGAACGCACAGAAGTCGCACACGGCGGAACAGACGTTCGTGTAGTTGATGTTCCGGTCGATGTTGAACGTGCGGTAAGGCTCGGGATGCAGCCGCCTCGCCACCGCATCCGCCGCCGCCCCGATCGCGACCAAATCATGAGACTCCAAAATCCGCAGCCCCTCCTCGGGCGAAAGTCGTTCCCCCGAGACAGCCTTTTCGAGAATATCATTGATGTTGCGAGACACTTCGTCAGTCTTCCTTTGAACTTCGGATCAATCTCCGCATTGGTTGGTCATCATCCGTGCGAGGCAATCGGCTACTGAGCCGCCCACGCGAGTTGTGCTTCCGGAACATCCAATCGATTCACCTGACCACCCGCCTGAAGGACGGTTCGCATAGCCGAACGAACGGCTTCGTCGAATGAAGCGGCTTCGCGGTCGAAGCGGATGTAATCTTGACCGCAGTCGCTGCCGACCAACGAGTCATCTCCACCCGCTTCATAGACGGCGTTTGCCCAAGCATCGGGATCGCTTGTGCCGGGCCTGACCCAGAGGGTGAATTCGTAGGACATGGGTTTCTCCTGCATGGGTTGTCGCCGTCTCAACTCTCTTCAGTCGTAGTCGTATCTGTATGCACGTGCGGACAGGCATCGACCTGCGAACGAATATACCGCGCGTGACCCTGCGGGTTGCGAGGCGTTGACCAAACCGAGAAATGGCAGTCTTCGCGAGTTTGCTCGGGACACCACAGCCGCCCAAACGCATGGCCCTGCGATGGCGTGAACCTCCAACCACAAGCGAGAGCATATTCGATTGCCGCGCGAATGTGTTTGTTCGGGTGCATCATGGCCTCGTGCGGAGAGCGCGAACAATCCTGCCTGAATCTCAACTCGACACCATTCGGAGCCAGCCCCATGCCCGCTGCCAGTTCGTAGAACAGTTTCAAGCCGTTTCGTTCGGCGGGGCCGAGGTGGTATTGGAGGTTTTCGGAAAGGTAGCTGACGGTTGTCGGCAGAGACAGGCCGAGCAATGGAGCCTCGCGTCGCGCGATGTCGTCGAGGCGGGCGACTCCCAAATCGCGAGCGGCGCTGAGGAGATTGGCAAGCGCGGAGCGCGGAGTGCGGAGTGCGGAGTGAGAAGAAGACGTGACGTACGTTACTTCAACCAGATTGTCATGCTTTTCCATTCTGACTCCTGACTCCTGACTCCTGACTCCTCGCCGTCCCACCCACATCGCAAACACAAACGGCAGGCCGGTCCATTCGAGCCACTCTTCGCCCAAGTCCCAGGTGCCGAGGAATTTTTCCTGCGGCGGCAAGATCGCGCGGTCTCCGATCAGCAGGATCGCGTCGGCGGAACTGTCTTGCGTGCGGTGGTCGAGCGGCAGCGGTTCCAGCTTTGGGAAGACGCCGTGTCGTTCGGCGAGCAGGATGCGGGCGAGAGTCGCACTGGTTCGCGATCCCTCATCCAGCGCGAGCGACCTCACCTCGCCCCACGGGACGCGGCTGTAGAGCTTCACGCTGAGGACCGGCCCGTGCGCGGCGACGCAGGCATCGGAGATGACCTCGTAGTTCTGGCCGCGGAAGTATTCGATGCTCGGGATCAACGCGACGTCCAGCGCCCCCGAGGCCAGATCGTCGGCGAGGCGGCTCGGATAGTCGAGCCGCAGCGTGGCGTGGCCCTCCAACAACTCATCCAGCCCCTCGATGAGCGGCTTCGAGTTGAGATAGCTCACGGCCCCGACAGCCACTCGCGGCGGAGCGGCCACCGGGACGGAGGCGGGGGTCGAGTCGGACTCGTTCGTCAGCGTGGCGGGCATGGTGAGAATTGGTCTGGTCGAGCGGCGCGGCTCGCGAATCGTCGGGGTTGGTGTGCGGGTGGGCATGATTCTGATCTCCGAGGCTGCGGTCGAAAGCGGCGTCGGACTGCCAAGTCGGAGGTTCTGATCGTCTGATGCGGCTGGAATGGGACGTAGGGGACGAATGCGACCAATGGGACGAAAGAGCCATGAAATCCCATCAGTCACATCACTCCCATCAGTCCCATCAGTCCCATCAGTCGGCACACTGGGATTTGAACGCGCGTTGGCAATCTCGGAGGTCGCGATTAGGATGCGTCCTCTTTCCGCGGCCCGCAAGGAAGGGACCGTAATCATGCCTCGGCATTAACCGATGGACCGATCTGCCGAAAGGATCAGTTGTGCCTGCGTCGCCACTTCAGCTTGCCATTGTCGGTCTCGGAAACGTGGGAACCGGCGTCGCGAAAATTCTGACCGAACACCCCGAACGCATTCTCCAGCGCGCCGGTCGTCCGATCGAAATTCGCCGGGCCATCGTCCGCGACCTGAACAAACCGCGCGATGTGAGTCTGCCCGCCGGAGTCCTCACCAATGACATCGAGTCGGTTATCCGCGACCCCAACATCCACGTCGCCCTGGAATTGATGGGAGGCATCCACCCGGCGCGCGAGGTGACGCTGAGGCTGCTCGAAGCGGGCAAGGACGTCGTCACGGCCAACAAGGCGTTGCTGTGCGAACACGGCGATGAGATCTTCGAGTGTGCCCGCCGTCACGGCCGGACCATCTGTTTTGAAGCGGCCGTTGCGGGAGGCATCCCGATCATCGCAGCCGTGGGGCAGTCGATGGCCGCCAACCAGATCATCGGCATTCAGGCGATCCTGAACGGGACGACAAACTACATCCTGTCCGAGATGCTGTTGCGCGGGCAGTCGTATGCCGAGGCGTTGCAGCAGGCGCAAGACCTCGGTTATGCCGAGGCCGATCCAACGCTCGACGTGAACGGGACCGATGCGGGCCAGAAGCTGGGCATCCTCGCTCAGTTGGCATTCGGCGTGAAGGTGAAGGCGACCGAGTTCCATGTCTCGGGGATCGACAAACTGGAGCGGACCGACATCGAGCATGCGAAGAATCTCGGCTACACGATCAAGTTGCTGGCACGCGTCCACTTGAACGACGGCCGTTTGGAGATGAGTGTCCGGCCGACGCTGATCCGCGCCGACCGGCCGCTCGCGCAGATTCACGGTCCATTCAACGCGATCCTGCTCGACGGCGACGTGGTGGGCAACGTGTGGTACTCGGGCCGCGGAGCCGGTCAACTCCCGACGGCCAGCGCGGTGACAGCCGACATCATCGACCTCGCCATCGGCCGCGCGCAGCTCACGTTCGCGCATCTCGATCTGTGGCGCGAGACCCCGCCGTTCGAACTCGCCCCGCTCCACGAGTCCTCCAGCCGCTACTTCCTGAGGTTGTCGGTGGAGGATCGTCCGAACGTCCTCGCCGAAGTCACGGGCGTCCTCGGCCGCAACGGCATCAGCCTCTCGACAATCATCCAGCCGGAAGCCCCCGAAGTGGACGCCACCGCGGGAGCGATCCCAACCGTCCCGCTCATCATCATGACTCACCGGACCAGTGCCGGAAGCCTCGCCGCCGCCGAACGGGACCTCGACCGACTCGCGTCCGTTCGCTCGCCAAGAATGGTGCTGGCCGTCGCGGATTGAGGATGGTTCCTACGAAACGGCAAAGGTCGGATGCGGAAAGGACACCTATGACTCGCGGGGTGGCCCAGCTTGCTTCAAGCTGGGTGCGCAGCACAAGAAACCTCAAGCAGAATGTCGATCAAGAACCGGCGTTGAATTCCCTCCAGCGTCGGACCGAAGTTTCTTGGACCTGCGGTCCCCGACTTGATGCAAGCCGGGCCACCCAAGCTGGCAGCATGGGCTACGTGAAGTTACAGATACTCGTCATCGTCCAGCAAGTCGGACTCGGTGATGACCTTGTGGCCGGCGTTGTTGAGGACGTTCAGGGCGCCATCGACATTGTCGACGAACATCGCCACCGCGCCGTGGCCCCGGCGGCGGTAGAGCAGCGGGTAGGCGTGGTGGATGTTGACCTCGGCCTTCACCAGCGTCATGCAGACTTCGTGGAACGGCTTGTCGACTTCCGACAACTCGACGCCGACGACGTCGCTTTCGCTGAAGAGGAAGCCGGAGAGTTCCAGCTTCTCGCGGGCGCGGTCGGAATTGTTGAACATCAGCCGGACCATCGCGAAATCGACGGAATCGACGATGCTCATCGCCAGAACGCGCGTGTCGAGCGATTCGACCTGCTTCATCAGATCGCTGAGCCGGCCGACTCGGTTTTCGAGGAAGACGCAAAACTGACGCAGACACGGCCAGGCACGGCTCTGCATCGTTTCAGTCTCGGTGAATTCGTCGCCGCTGAAATCCTCTGGCATCGGCTGGTTCCTTCCTGGTGACGAATGAGAGCACGTCGAATACCGCGGTGCGGTCTGCATTCGGCCACGCGAATGCTGGCAACACTTTAGGCCAACCCGTGGAGGTGGTCAATTGCCTGCTCGACCTGGCACCGTGTCGCCGGCCCTCCTTCCGGCGATATACTCGAACCGCGAACCGATCCCAAATTGAAACGATTGGAGGAGACCACCATGAGACCACTCGCAATTCTGTTCGTGTTCTTGTTCGTTGCCTGTTCGGAATGCGTTGCTGAGAAGCCGGCGTCTGGCGAAGCGCGGCAAATCAAAGGTGCAAACCTGCCCGCCCTGATGCTTCAACACAAGCCGCCGTACGCCGGCATCGGTGGGCCGCCGGATCCGGCCATCACGTTCGATCGAGTCGATGTCATCATCGAGCGTGGTTTCCCGGGGCCGGCTCAGACGCCGTATTTGTCCATCGGCCGCAATGGGGGCTACTTGTACAAGATCGACGCGTTGAATCTGCCGGGCGGTCAGGTTCGGCCAGCGGCGAATCTGGTCGAGCGGCTACCGCCGGCGCGATTGACCGAGTTGCAGCGACTGCTGGAGGCGACGAAGTGGCTGACCGCTCCCGGCGGCGAAGGGGCCGCCACTCACACCGACGCCGATGTCATCACTCTGGCCATCACACGCGACGGCAAGACGCAGACCATCAAGATGCACGGTCAACGCCCCGCGCCGTACACGGCCCTACAAAAATTCTTCTACGATCTGGCCGCGCAGGAAAACTTGTACTACCGCCTGACCCGCGTGCCGGGCGAACAGATCGAGGCGATTCGTGAACTGCACGACGCGATCGAAAGCGCGTTGGGCCGACCCGGGCGACAGCCGCCCCGACACGACTTCACATTCGAGCGTTACCACGATCTGTTCTCCGGGGCGCTGGACCAGTGGTATGCCAGACAACCGGACGAATTGAGCACCGCGGTCGATCTGATGGTGCTGCTGAAGCGCGACACGCACGCCGCGGCGGTCGCTCGGCTGAGGTACGATCGCGACTCCAACCTGCGTTCCACCGTCGCCCGGGCGTTGCCGGTGCTGCACGGCGAGAAGGCGATCTCGTTGCTGGCGGACATGATCGAATCGACGGCCGAGGCGCGGCTCAGCCTGATCGGGCTCGGCGAACCGGCCGTGCCGACCATCGCGTCGATCATCGAGCCGGACGTGGCCCGCGAGAACCCGCGCTCCGTGGCGCTGATCCGCGCTTACATCGATCACTGGAAGGAACTTCCCCAACCGGTCGATCCCCGTGTCCTCAAGGCGGTGATCGCCAACATGCAGCTCGAGAAAGTGCGCGCGCGCGGCATGTCCTATCATCGCGAATTGCTCAAGTTGGCGGGTGCACCCGAACCGAAACCGGCGACGGCGCTGGAGACGGCCAAACTCTTTCTGAAGCATCTGAAAGCGGGGGACGAGGCAGAACTGGAGAAGCTCCGGGACAACGTCGGATCGATCGAGAAATGGCTCGTGCTGCGCGAGTCGTTCGATCCGTCCGCCGAAGTAACGCTCGAAACGCTCTTCATCGACAAAACCAGTGGCTTCTTTGTGACGCGACCCTTCCAGAACAAAGCCGGCCACGAAATTCACGTCGTGGTCTTCATGAATCTCGCGCGCGGCACCGATTGGCGGGTCGGCCCCGCACTGGAGGAACCCGCACAGCGCACGCTGTACAAAGATCGCTTCCTGGAATCCCACCCCGGCGCTCAGGAGACACGCCCTTAGTTGGTCCGAGACCGCGTCTCGTTGGACATTGTCGTCGGCCCTCTCTTCGGCGATATACTCGAATCGCGAACCGATCCCGAACAGGAGCCACGACGATGCCCTCGCCATTTCCCGGCATGAACCCGTACCTCGAACGGCAGGGCGTCTGGCAAGACTTTCATACGCGATTCGTGACCGCCATCAGTGATGTCTTGGTCGAGCAACTGTTGCCCCGCTACGTGGTGTCGCTGGAAGAGCACGTCTACGTTCACGCCCCACCCGAGCCGGAGCGGCACTTCTCCGGACGGCCCGATGTCGCGGTGAAGCAATCGCCGTTCGAGGCTCCTCAATTCGAAGCCGGCACCGCCGTGTTGGAGGCTCCGTCAAACCTGTTGCTCCCGGTGCGGGCCGACATCGAAATGGAGCCGTATCTCGAAATCCGGGATCGCGACGACGAACTCATCATCACCGTGATTGAACTGCTCAGCCCGACCAACAAGCGAGCGGGGCCGGATCGCGAACAATACCTCGCCAAACGGCAGCGCTATCTGGCCAGCAATGTCCACGTCATCGAGATCGACTTGCTGCGCGGCGGCGACCGGATGCCGGCCGAGGATCTGCCCGATTGCGACTACTACGTCCTGGTGCGACGCGCCGAGCAACTGCGTCGCACCGGCGTCTGGCCGCTCCGACTGCGAGACCCTCTGCCGCTGATCCCCGTCCCGCTGCAAGCCCCCGACCCCGACGCCCGCCTCGATTTGCAAAGCCTGCTCCATCTGGTCTACGACCGCGCGGGCTACCGCTACCGCATCTACAACACCCCACCCCGCCCACCCCTCCACCCCGAAGACGCCCGTTGGTCCGAGACGGTCGTGGCGGAGCATCTCGCATAGTCTTGTTCGGCGAGGCCGGGCGCACCTTTCCAAGAGCAGGTCCGCATCGCCATGACGAAGGCTGAAATGGAGTATGATCGAGCGGACCACCCTACCAACGGTGGCAACCGTGTTCGTGCGTGAAGTGAGATATCCGGGCTAGGGGGCAGGCAGTGATTTCGACATCCGTCATTCGATCGGGATCTGTATCAGTGGTCGCGCGTTCTTCTGACCGGATGGCCGGAGCGCGTCTGGTTTGGCTCGCCGTGTGGATGATGCTTGGCGTCGCCTGCGATCAGGCCAGCGCTCAACAGCCCGTGGCGAAGGGCCGGTTTGCGATTGCCATTCATGGGGGGGCCGGGGATGAGTTGGACAACATCACCGAGGATGAGCGGAAGGCGCATCACAAGTCGCTGGCGGCGGCTTTGGAAGTCGGGCGAAAGATCGTCGCCGAAGGTGGCCAGGCGATCGATGCGGTGGAGCGGACGATTCGAGTGCTCGAAGACGATCCGCTCTTCAATGCGGGGCGGGGCGCCGTCTTCAATGCGGCGGGGACGCACGAGTTGGATGCGAGTGTCATGGATGGCAGCACCGGTCAGGGAGGCGCGGTGGCGGGGGTCACGACGGTGAAGAACCCGATCTCGCTGGCTCGACTGGTGATGACCGAGACTCCGCACGTGCTGCTGATGGGGGCCGGGGCCGAGAAGTTCGCCGACCAGATGCGCGAGCGGAAACAGATCGAGCGGGTTCCGAACACGTACTTCAGCACGGAACTGCGTCGGTTGGAATGGGAGCAGGAAAAGAAGAAGCAGGCCGAGAAGCCTCACCGGGGGACCGTCGGTTGCGTGGTGTGTGACAAGCACGGCAACCTGGCGGCCGGTACATCCACCGGCGGCCTGACGAACAAGATGCTGGGGCGCGTGGGAGACTCGCCAATCCTCGGCGCGGGCACCTACGCCAACAATGCGACGTGTGCGGTGAGCTGCACCGGCACGGGCGAGTACTACATCCGCAACAGCATCGCATTCCACGTCTCGGCCCTGATGGCGTACAAGGGACTGTCGGTCGACGACGCGACGAAGCACGTGATCGAGAAGGTTCTGCCGAACGACATCGGTGGAGTGATCGCCGTCGATGGACAGCGACACATCTCGATGCGATTCAACACGTCGGGGATGGCCCGCGCCTCGACCGACTCCAGCGGCAAGGTGGTCATCGAGTTGGGAAAGTGACGTGAGGACGAGTGGTTCAGCGAGTCGGGTGCGTGGAGTCTTCGGAACGCACCGTCATTCGGCGTAGCGAATCTCCCACCGGTGCGTTCCGAAGACTCCACGCA
>JANODP010000062.1:0-5716 GCA_031412755.1 Schlesneria sp.
GTCGTATGTTTCGACCGGCGGCTAGCGCCTTGCCGCTCACAATCTGCACGATGACTCGATCCCTGTTCTTTGTCTTGACGCAGCACTAGGTCGCAATTGCCAGCATCGAAAACATGGTTGTCTCTCGACTGGCTAACTCAGCAACTCTCGAATCGGCTGGCCGTCGGAGAGCAGGCACGGGCGGCCGTCGTTGGTATGGTAGGTGATGCCGTGCGGATCGTAGCCGAGCGCGGAGAAGACCGTGGCGTGGATGTCCGCGGGAGTGATCGGTTGGTTCTTGGGAACAGCCCCAATCTTGTCCGATTCTCCAATCACCTGGCCGCCGCGAATGCCGCCACCCGCGAGGATCATGGAGTAGCACTGCGGCCAATGATCCCGGCCGGCATTCACATTGATGATCGGCGTGCGGCCGAAGTCCCCCATCCAGATCACCAGCGTTGAGTCAAGCAGGCCACGCTCCGAAAGATCGTCCAGCAGGGTCGCGAAGGCTCGTTCCATCGGCGGGACGAGCGTTTTTTCCAAGCGGCCGAAGTTGTCCAGGTGAGTATCCCAGATGATGCTCTGGCCGTTCACGGTCGTGACGAAACGGACACCCGCCTCAATCAAGCGACGCGCCAACAGATGCGATTGGCCCCAGGTGTGCCGACCATAGCGTTCGCGAACTTCGTCCGGTTCGCGAGTCAGGTCAAATGCCTCGCGCGCGGCTGTGGATCCGACCAGAGACAAGGCTTTCGACTGGTTGATGTCGATGTCTTGCGAGCCGCTCGCGGTGATCGGCAGGCACCGTTGCTGGATCTGTTCGAGCAATGACCGACGGTCCTCCTGACGTTGCGAGGTGATCCCCTCCAACGGGCCCATGTTCGGCACGCTGAAGTTGGCGGCATTGGGATCGGCATTGAGCACAAACGGATCGTGGCTTGCTCCCAGACAACCGCCGAATTGCCCGGGAGTCAGATACACCGTGCTGTCGCAGTGCGGGGCGGGAGTGATCACATACGGCGGCAACGCGCCGCTGTAGCCATCGCGCCGCGCCAGCCAACCGGTCAGAGTACCGAAGCTGGGAATGTCGTTGCGGCTGGGATTGATGAGCGTACTGTCCATCGGATACGGGCGGCCGACGATGGACCAATGCATACCCGAGTTGTGTCCGCCGTGCGAGTGATGCACGCTGCGCACGATCGAAAAACGGTGAGCGTGCTTCGCCAGCCGCGGCAGCAGTTCCGAAATCTCAACGCCGGAAGCACTGGTGGCGATCGGCTTGTACGGCCCGCGCACGGTGTCGGTGGCGTGAGGCTTCAAGTCCCACAGGTCGATGTGGCTGGGGGCTCCGCAGTTGAAAATCAAGATGACCGACTTGGCCTTACCATTGGTCGCCGCCGCCGCTTTCTGGCTGAGCGAGTTGGCCCAGAGCAGACCGAGCCCGCTCAGTCCGCTGTAGGCCAGGAACTCGCGTCGTCCTTGTGAGGTCGTCGGCGACGGAACCATGCGGCGATCTCGGTGAGCAAGTGACCGAAAATGGCGGGGGATACGCGGCGTGTCGAACCAGGCGGGCAGTTCACTTATCGGCCGCAGCCGATGCGTGAGATGACATTGGACCGCCAGAACCACTCTGAGTCAACGCGGACATTCGTCAACCTCCCTTGAAGTTGGTCGGAGTTCTCTGCGTTGGTGAGAGTACGAGACTGGGCATCATCGTCCGAAAGATGCGATGCAACAGCGTTCGGATTTTTTGGGGAGGCGCGTCTTTCAGACTTGGTTGGCGAGCACGACTTTCCCAGGCGAACGGCAAGAATTCTCTCACCCAAAGTAGCCCTGTCACTCCACGACAGGAGAGCCGATTGCATGACAGACGTTGTAGCGCACATGGTGCAACGGACGAAATCGGCTTCCACGCGGTCGAGCATCGGCACGATGTAACCGGCATTCATGCTACGATCCTCCCGCAACTCAGCCGCGATTCCCGCAAGCTGGAAGTCCCCAGTTGCAAGCGCCTCGACATCGACCATAGCCAGCCAGATCATCGCCTGAAACGAATCCTGCCGTGACGGGCAGGCAGTACAACGCCGAATCGTTATCTGTGAGCGAATCTCATGAAAGAAGCCACCGCACGCATCAAGATCAACAAGCTCCTCGAAGCTGCGGATTGGCGATTCTTCGCGGACGGAAAATCACCCGCCAACATCCGGCTCGAAGCCAGCGTCACGCTCAAGACGCAGGATCTCGACGCTCTCGGCGAAAATTTTGAGAAGACGGAGAAAGGCTTCATCGACTTCCTGCTGCTCAACGAGAGGGGCATTCCGTTCATCGTGCTGGAGGCCAAGGCCGAAGACAAGAATCCTCTCGTCGGGAAGGAGCAGGCCCGCAAATACGCCAAGTCTCAGAACTGCCGGTTCGTCATTCTGTCCAATGGAAACCTGCACTACTTCTGGGATCTGGAGCGTGGGAATCCCTACGTCATCACGACGTTTCCGACGCCCGGCTCGGTCGCTGGCTATCAAAAGACGACGCCCGAACCCGCTCGCCTGATCGCAGACCATGTGGACGACGACTACATCGTCTTGACGCAGCGACCGGGCTATCAGTCTGAAGCCGCGTGGCGGAATGAATCGGAGCGTCCCGGTTACATCGAAGCGAACAAGCTGCGCTTTTTGCGTCCCTACCAGAAGAAGGCGATCCACGTTTTGCAGGCGGCGATCAAGGCAGGCAAAGACCGGTTCCTGTTTGAGATGGCCACGGGCACGGGCAAGACGCTGACTGCCGCCGCCGTCATCAAGCTTTTCCTCAAATCGGGCAATGCGGCGCATGTTCTCTTTCTCGTGGATCGTCTCGAACTGGAGGACCAGGCGAAGAAACACTTCGACGCGTATCTAGCGAATGACTTTCAGACGGTGATCTACAAAGAGAACCGGGACGATTGGCGGCGTGCGGAGATCGTGGTCAGCACCGTGCAGTCATTTTTGTTCAACAACAAGTACCAACAGCTTTTCTCGCCGACCGATTTCGATCTCGTCATCTCCGACGAAGCGCACCGTTCCATCGGCGGGAACTCGCGGGCGGTCTTCGAGCATTTCATCGGGTACAAGCTCGGCCTCACGGCCACCCCGCGCGACTATTTGAAACGGTTCGATCCGACCGATCCGGACCACGACGACCCGCGCGAATACGAACGGCGACTGCTGCTCGACACTTACCGCACCTTCGGGTGCGAGGACAGCCAGCCCACCTACCGCTATTCGCTGCTCGATGGCGTGAAGGATGGCTACCTCATCAACCCGACCGTCATTGACGCCCGAACCGGCATCACGACGCAGTTGTTGTCCAAGCAGGGGTTCGTCCGAGCGTTCAAGGACGACCAGGGACAAGACAAGCAGGAAACGTACAAGCAACGGCAGTTCGAGAAGCGGTTCTACTCCAAAGCCACCAACGAACTGTTCTGTAAGACGTTTCTCGAACAGGCCCTGCGCGATCCCGTCAGCGGCGAGTTTGGCAAGTCGATCATCTTCGCGGTCAGCCAGAATCATGCCGCCAAGTTGGCTCAGATTCTCAACCTGATGGCCGACAAAATGTATCCGGGCAAGTATCAGTCGGACTTCGCCATTCAAGTCACGTCGGATGTCACCGACTCGCAGCAGTTCACGATCAACTTCACGAACAACAATCTCAGTGGCAACGCCAACTTCGTTGACTCGTACAAGACGAGCAAGACGCGGGTCTGTGTCACCGTCGGCATGATGACCACGGGCTACGACTGCCCCGACCTCCTGAACCTCGGCCTCTTCCGGCCGATCTTCTCACCAACCGATTTCATCCAGATTAAAGGCCGAGGAACTCGGAAGCACAACTTTCTGGAGCAACTCCATGACGCCGACTTGAAGAACGGCATCCATCAACCGCACAAGACCGCCTACAAGCTGATCGACTTCTTTGCCAACTGCGCATACTTCGAGAAGGACTTCAAATACGACCAGGTGCTCGCACTGCCGCCGGTCGGCGGGTCGGACGGCAACGGTGGTGGAGGAGGCGGTGGTGGTGGAGGGACGGCCAAGACATACGAGCATCTCGGCGAGGACATGCTCGCCGACGTTCAGGAAGAGGTGATCGGCCTCGAGGGGATGAAGATCGACCGCATGTTCTACGGGAAGTTTGAAGACAAGGTGCGCGAGAACGACTTCATCGCCACGTGTGTTGCCACCGGACAGTGGGATCGCGCCATCGAATACGTGAATCAAAAACTCTTCGGCAAACCCGATGAGTTCTACACACTCGACAAGCTGCGCAAGGCGGCCGCCGTGGACCGCCGCCTGACGCTGCGCGAAATCCTCGAAAAAATCTTCGGCCTGATTCCCGGCTTCAAAACCAAAGACCAGTTGCTCGAAGAGGAGTTCGCCAAGTTCGTCGCCGACTACAAGCCGGAAGAATCCGACGCCATTCCGGCGATCAAGAACTACTTCAAGGCGTACGTCACCAGCGACCAGATTCGGCACATCATCGACAGCAAGCAGTTCACCGACCTTGCGACGAATCCCGTCTTTTCGACCCGCGACCTGAAAGCGGTTCCCGTCAAGTACCGCGACCTGATTCCCGAATACGTCAAGGACTACGTCTCGTTGAATCAGTTCGCCGTTTAGGAGAATTCATGAGCAAGCCCAAGAAAACGACCATCGAAGTTCAAGGAGCCGCCATCACCATCCTGTCCAAAGATGAAGGGGACTACATTTCTCTGACCGACATGGTGCGAAACTTTGAGGGTGGTGGCGCGCTCATCGAGCAATGGCTCAAAAACAAGGATACCGTCCTCTTTCTCGGAGTCTGGGAGCGCCTGCACAACCCGGATTTTAATTCCCTCGAATTCGAGGGAATTAGAAACGAGGCCGGGCGGAACAGCTTTTTCCTATCCGCCAAAACCTGGGTTGACCGCACCCGTGCCAAGGGACTCACCGCCAGCGCCGGACGCTACGGTGGCACCTTTGCGCACAAAGACATTGCCTTCGAGTTCGGCTCCTGGCTCAGCCCCGAGTTCAAGCTCTACCTCATCAAAGAATTCCAGCGTCTCAAGGATGACGAGAACCGCCGTCTTTCACTGGCGTGGAACCTCAACCGGACTCTTTCCAAGCTCAACTATCGCATCCACACCGACGCGGTAAAGGCCCACCTCATCCCAGCGGTGGTTACTCCGGCGCAAGCCGCCTTCGTGTATGCCACCGAAGCCGACGTTCTTAACGTGGCCCTCTTCGGGCAGACGGCCAAACAGTGGCGCGAGTCCAATCCCAAGCTCGAAGGCAACATGCGGGAATATGCCAGCGTCGGGCAGTTGCTCGTGCTCGCCAACATCGAGGGCATGAACGCCGAGTTCATCCACATGGGCCTGGCCCAGGGCGAACGCTTGAAGCGACTGAATCAAATCGCCATCCGGCAGTTGGAAGTGCTCACGGACACTCCGGTGGCGAAACGACTCAAAGGCAAATGAGGCTCCGGCTCAGACCGTAGCCACGCTCGCCAGAGCGTGGGCGTTGAACTATCGGCCCACGTTCTGGCGAACGTGGCTACGACCAAACTCACAACAAATTCGCGAGACCAAAGGACTCTAGGCTCAATGCTCGACACCGATACCAAGCGCCGCATCGACACCGCTCGCGACATCCTGGTCGGCAAAGTTCCCGATCCGAAATCGCAGGTCGAGCAGATCACCATCGCGCTGATCTACAAGTTCATGGAC
>JANODP010000063.1:0-3398 GCA_031412755.1 Schlesneria sp.
CGAATCGTGCCCTTGAGGTCCTCCGTGACTTGCTCCGACATGGCCTCTTCCTTGAGACTCGCGTTCAACCGGCTGCTCCCAATCCGCCTTCTATCCAATCTCCCACCTTTGCCGGTAGATCATTTTCACGCTGCTGCCTTAATCACGGATCGGCCGAATCGATTGTGCTTTCTTCGGCAGGCTTACCCGGCGGTGCAGCGTCGGCTAACCTCTTCGCACCCCGAAACGTGCGGAACCATTTCACGAACAGGTCCATGCCTTGAACGCGTCCCCCATTCCAGCGGCCTCGCAGGTCGAGGGCTGGTCGTCCATCGAGCCTGCGTTGCGGCAGTCGATCGAGTCGAGATTGGCAACCGGCGAGGCCGTCGTGGCCTGCATGACATCGGACATCGACCATCAACGGCTCTACCGCGCGACGCTGCTCGTGCTGACGAATCGTCGGTTTCTGAGCAGCTCGGCGGCGACGGGTGTTCAGGAGTGGTCCCTCGCGGACATCGACAAGCTCAAGACGAAGGACCGTGCCGGACTCGGGACGCTCGAACTGTTGGGAACGGATCATCGGCTGGCAGTCTGGCATTACACGATCGCTCAGGGACCGTCGGCCCTCGTGCTGGGAGATCGCTTCGAGGAGCGGAAGGCGGGCCACACCCTGGCTCGCAAGGCGGACGACGACGACGTTCCCGAGGCCGAGGAACACGAAGCCCCTCCGAACACGATAGCCCTGTTCCGGCTCTGGCAGTTCGCCCGGCCGCATGCCCGCTGGATGTCCATCGCCTTCGTGCTGTCGCTCACCGCGACGGTGGCTGCGGTCGAAACGGCCAAGATGACCAAGCCGCTCATGGACCTGCTGAAGGATTACAAGGCGGACCCCACCATCGATCTGTCGCCGGCGGTGTTTTATCTGGCCGTGATGTTGGGAGCAGCGGTCGTCGCGTGGGTTTTGGGATGGGCGCAGGGAGCGATCCTCGCGTGGGTCAGCGAGCGAATCACCGCCGGATTGAGAGACCGCACGTATTCGCATCTGCAGAAGCTGTCTCTCGAATACTTCGGCGGCAAGCGGACGGGCGACTTGATGTCGCGCATCGGCAACGACTCCGATCGAATCTGCCACTTCCTGTCGGACAGCATCGTCGACTTCACGGCCAACACCATTCTGCTGTTTGTCGTGGCGTGGGCCTTGTTCTCGGAAAACCCCAAGCTCGCGCTGGTCTCGCTGCTGCCGTTTCCGTTCATCGTCTGGCTGATGTACTACTCGCGCGACCGGTTGCAGATCGGCTTTCAGGCGGCGAATCGCGCCTGGGGGCACATGACCAGCGTGCTGGCCGACACGATCCCGGGCATTCGCGTGGTGAAGGCCTTCGCTCAGGAGGAGCGCGAGATCAAACGTTTCCAGGCGGCGAACGAGGGAGTGGTCGCCACCAACAACCGCGTGAACTCACTCTGGACCTTCTTCTGGCCGCTGATTCAGTTTCTGGACGGGCTGGGAGTGTTCGTCGTCTGGGCGTTTGGAGTGTTGCTGATCTACCGCAACGAGCCGGACTTCAGTGTCGGAACGCTCACCGAATTCCTGATCCTGAACGGCATGTTCTACGCCAAGTTGGAATCGATGAGTCGCATGGTGAACGCTTCGCAGAAGGCGGCCGCCAGTGCGCAGCGGATCTTCGAGATTCTCGATCGCGTGTCGAACGTCCCCGAGCCCGCCCGGCCCGTCGCGATCGACAAGCTGCGCGGAGCACTCGAATTCCGGCACGTCGGCTTTCGCTACGGCAACCGCAAGGTGATTCGAGACTTCTCCCTGAAGATTGAGGCGGGTGAGATGATCGGTCTCGTCGGGCATACCGGTGCCGGCAAGAGCACGCTCATCAATCTCGTCTGCCGGTTCTTCGACGTGGCCGAGGGATCGATCCTGGCCGACGGCGTCGACATCCGCAGCTACAAGGTCGAGCAGTATCGCCGCAACGTGGGGATCGTCCTTCAGGACCCGTTCCTCTTCTTCGGAACGATCGCCGAGAACATCGCCTACGGCCGCCCCGAAGCGACGCGCGACGAAATCATCAGCGCCGCCAGGGCTGCACGCGCCCACGAGTTCATCCTGCAACTGGCCGACGGCTACGACTCGCTCGTCGGTGAGCGGGGTCAGTCGCTGTCGGGAGGCGAACGCCAGCGGATCAGCATCGCCCGCGCGCTGCTGATCGACCCGCGGATCCTGATTCTCGACGAAGCGACGTCGGCGCTCGACTCGACCACCGAACGACAAATTCAAGAAGCTCTGCAAAACCTCGTGCAGGGCCGCACGACCATCGCGATCGCACACCGCCTGAGCACGCTCCGTCAGGCCAACCGCATCATGGTGATTGAGCGGGGCCGCCTGGTCGAACTCGGCACACACGACGAACTGCTGAAGATTGATGGTGCCTACGCCGCCCTGCACAACGCGCAGCAGGAATTGGCCAAGGACATCGGTTGGTAACGTGCAAGTGCGAAGTGAAAAATGCGAAGTCGGTAGTTCCAAGTTTGGGGTTGAACGAGGTGTCTTTACTCCGAAGGAGTTGCGTCTCATAGCCCAGGGTTGCCCGCGCAGGCGGGCTACCCTGGGAGGGAGAACGCATGCGCCATCTACCCTGAAAGGGTTGCGTCATTCGAGGAACGCCGATGACGGAACCCCGTTGGGGTACATGGGCGGTTGAACCGTTCCCCCAGGGTAGCTCGCTTCGCTCGCAACCCTGGGCTATGGGACACAACTCCTTCGGAGTAAAAGCAAATACGAACTCTGCAAACTTGGAACTACTGAATGTACAAAATCATGTCACAAATCGACCTCTCTGAACTGACCCTCCACCGCGACGGCTGGGGCCAACTGGTCCTGACACTTCCCGATGGCACGCAGCACGCGGGTGTGGAGCCGGTGCGATGCTTCCCGTTGACCGATCCCACGCACGCCATCGCGCTGCTCGACGCCGAGGGACACGAGATTCTCAACCTGCCGACGTTTGAGGCCCTCGCCCCCGCGGCGCGAGAGACTTTGCAACGCGAGTTGGCCGAGCGGGAGTTCGTCCCCGTGATCCGACGCATCGTCGCCACCAGCGCGCCCAATCCCCCGTGCCGGTGGGATGTCGATACCGATCGCGGCCGAACGAGCTTCCATCTGGAGAGCGACGACGACTGCCGCCGACTCGGTCCGCAGTCCGTCATGATCGCCGACGCGAACGGCATCCGTTATTCGATCCCCGACATCGGCCAACTCGATGCCAGCAGCCAGCGGATCGTCCGACGCTTGGTGTGATACGGACTCGCCCCGGGTGACAGGGCTAACCATTGATGCGGCGACTGTTTCTACTCTTGCGACCGGTTTCATTCGTCGTCTCCTTCAATTCGTCGAACCTCTTCCATTCGAGAAA
>JANODP010000064.1:0-7298 GCA_031412755.1 Schlesneria sp.
ATCGCGGCTCGCTGGGGGCTCGAAGACTCGACCCCAGCCACACTGCTCGTGAAGTGATCTCGCACCAAATCCTGAGCGGTGAACTCCGGATCGAAGACCCGCCCTTGTGGTGGCCGCACACTCACGGAGACCAGCCACTCTGCGCGTGCGATGTGCTCGTGGAGTCGGGTTCAATTCGCCACGCGATCGGCTGTGGAAAGCTGGGCTTCCGCGATTTGCAGGTTGAGACGGCCAACGGTTTCGGAATCGTCCTGAATGGCCAACCGATCTATTGCCGGGGAGCCTGCTGGACCGTCTCAGACATCTTCACGCTCAACGGCACCGAGGAATCGCTTCGACACGACCTGACGCTCGCGCGCGATGCGGGGGCCAACCTGCTGCGCGTCGGCGGGACGATGACCTACGAGAGCGACCTCTTCTATCGTCTGTGCGATGAACTCGGCATCCTCGTCTGGCAAGATTTTATGTTTGCCAATATGGACTACCCGGTCCACGACGAGTCGTTTGCGAACAACGTCACCGCCGAAGCCACGCAGCAACTTCAGCGACTCTCACCTCACCCGTGCATCGCCATCTATTGCGGCAACAGCGAGATCGAACAACAGGCGGCGATGCTCGGCATGCCGCGCGAGCTGTGGCGGAACGAGTGGTTCGCGGAGCGACTCCCCGCGCTCTGCAGGCAGCATCATCCGACGACGGCCTTTGTCCCTTCGAGTCCCAGTGGCGGAGTCCTCCCGTTTCATGCCAGTTCGGGCGTGAGCCACTACTACGGCATCGGAGCCTATCTGCGCTCGCCAGCGGAACTACGTCAGACGAACGTTCGGTTCGCGTCGGAATGTCTGGGTTTTGCGAATGTGCCCGAGCCGGAAATGGTGGACGCCATCATGGCCGGAGTCCTGCCGGTCACGCACCACCCGCGATGGAAGCAACGCATCCCGCGCGACACCGGTTCCAGTTACGACTTCGAAGACGTGCGCGACCACTATCTCCAGCAGTTGTATGGCGTCGCCCCCGTGCCGCTGCGGACGTCCGACATGCCGCGCTACTGGCAGTTGAGCCGCGTCGCCTCGGGCGAAATGATGGCGCAGGCGTACTCGGAATGGCGCAGCGGGCACAGCCGGAATCGGGGGGCTCTGGTTTGGTTCTTCAAAGACCTGTGGCCGGCGGCGGGTTGGGGCCTCGTCGACAGCTCCGGCATCCCCAAGGCCGCGTACTACTTTCTGAAGCGACTGTGGCGCAACCGCCAGATCACGCTGACCGACGAAGGTCTGAACGGCCTCCACCTGCACGTCACCAACGAGACGGCCGAGCCGCTGATCGGGTCTGTTGAAGTCCAGCTTCTGAAGGAGCCGTCCACGCTGGTCGTTCGCGGTGAGGTGCCCCTCCCACTGGCCGGCCGTTCCCAACAGATGCTCAATGTCGACGAGATCATCGGTGGCTTCTACGACGTCAGCTACGCCTACCGCTTCGGCCCCCCGCACCACGACGTCGTGATGGCCACGTTGTACGACGCCGATCGGCGTGTCTTGAGCGAAGCGTTTCATTTCATCCGCCGGCGCGAACCGACTGTGGTCCCTTCCGTCGTCCTCGAAACCACCGCCGAAATGACGGGCGAGGCCACGTGCCGGGTCATTCTGAACTGCGACCACTTCCTGCACGGCGTGCGCCTCAGTGCGAAGGGCTTCCTGCCGGATGACAACTATTTCCATCTGGCCCCTCAGCGGACGAAGGTCGTCACCTTCCACGCGATCGGGAAGCCGCAGAGAGAATTCCGGGCGGATGTCGAGGCGTTGAACGTCGGTTCCACTCACACCGTGACCCGCGCATTGAAGCCTGAAGCGCAAGCGAAGGATCACCCAAGTCTTCCTTCGCTTGCGCTTCAGGCTTCAATGATCCGGACTTAGAGGGCAACCATGTCGACAGCAGTCGTCGATCTCGATCAAACGGACGCTGGTAAGACTCCGTCGGACTCTGAGTCTGTTCGGCGAACCGCGTTTTATCTGGAGAGCCAGGGTCAGACGCTGTTCGCCTGGCTGCACCACTCCGTCGAACCAACGGCCTGCGATCATGGAGTCATCATTTGCCCGCCGATCGGCTACGAGCAACTTCATTCGCACCGCAGCTTGCGACATTTGGCGGATACGCTCGCCCACGAGGAAATCCCGGTCTTGCGGTTCGACTGGCATGGCACGGGCGACTCGGCGGGAGTCGATGAAGATGCCGGGCGAATGGCCACCTGGATGGCGAATGTCCGCGACGCGGTGCGGTGGATGCGCGAACGGCTCGGCTGCCAACGGGTCAGTTTGATCGGCTTGCGAATCGGTGGGTCGCTGGCCGCCATCGCGGCCTCCGAACTGGAGATCGACAATCTCGTCCTCTGGGCTCCCGTGACCAGGGGCCGGGCATACGTTCGCGAGATGAAGGCGATCAGCCTGACGGCGGAAACAGCGCCGCGAATCGCTCCCGCTGCCGATGGTCCCATTGAGGCCGCGGGCTTCGTCTTGAGTTCCGAAACCGCCGCCGACTTGAGCCGGCTGGATCTCCTGCAATGCCGGCCCGACTGTCGGCGGGTACTGATCATGTCTCGCGACGATCTTCCGGACGACCGTCGTTTGTCGGACCACTTGTCAGCGGCGGGCGTCTCCGTCGAGACCATGGCCGTACCCGGTTTTGCGGAGATGATGCTCGAACCTCACCGCAGCCAGGTCCCCGAGACGGCGATACGCCGGATCGCGGCCTGGCTCACCCAACGGATTTCGGAGGAGGCGTCGTCGATGATCGACATCCACGGTGCGATTCCGAAGGAGGCGTTGATTCCGTGCGCGACAAATCATTCTCATACGGAAGAAGGACAACGCCTGCGCGAGTCGGCCGTTCGATTCAGTTCTCAACCCGATCTGTTCGGGATTGTTTGCGAACCCGCCGACCCGGTGGCGAAGGATCTGCCGCTGGTCGTGCTGCTGAACGCCGGTTCGTCGTATCGCGTCGGCCCGGGTCGCCTCTACGTGTTCCTCGCGAGGCAACTAGCCGCGCAGGGCTTTCGCACCGTCCGTCTGGACTTCTGCGGCTTGGGCGACAGCATCTCCTCCGACTTGACGCAGGAGAACGATCCCCATCCGGCAACGGCGTTCCGCGACGTCGATCTGGTCCTGAAGGATCTCCAGTGCCGGTTCGATGCGCAGAAAATCGTGTTGCTGGGACTGTGTTCCGGCGCCTACGCGGCATTTCAGTCGGCGGCACAAATTCAAAACCCGGTGCTGGTGGAGAGCGTGCTGATCAACCCGCTGACCTTCTTTTGGAGGGCGGGGATGTCGCTCGAGGTCTCGCCCGTCAAACAACTGAAGTCGATTCACTATTATCTCGGGGCGGCATTGCAGCCGTCCAAGTGGCTGAAGTTGCTCTCCGGTCGGAGCAAGATCGGGATCGTCGGTGCGATCAGGATTGTCCTGCGAAAGTGGGGTCTCTTGCGACTGTCACAGCCCGTGGCGCGAGTCGCCTCGAACGACCGTTCCGCCCTTGTCGGACCGGGTCATCCTCAGGTCGAGGACGTGCCGGGCGATCTCGATCAAATCATCGGGGCGGGCCGCACCCTCGCCATGTTCTTCGCGACAACCGATCCCGGCTACAGCATCCTGACGTTCTATGCCCGGAGAAAGGTGAAGCAGCTTCGTCAGTCGGGACGGCTGAACGTCTCGTTCATCGCCGACGCCGATCATACGTTCTCGACACAAGCCGCCCGGCAGACGTTGAGCCGCGAGATCTCGGACTACCTCTGCCGTCGCTATCGCCGGCCCAAGTAGTTCCATGTTTGGCGTCGAATGCCGTGGCCAAAGTCGAATGCCGTGACCAAACATGTCTTTACTCCGAAGGAGTTGTGTCTCATAGCCCAGGGTTGCCCGCGCATGCGGGCTACCCTGGGAGAGAGACCGGATTGGCCATCTACCCTGAAGGGGTTGCGTCCTTCAGTAACGCCGATGACGGAACCCCGTTGGGGTACAACCATCGGTTGAACCGCTTTCCCAGGGTAGCTCGCTTCGCTCGCAACCCTGGGCTATGAGACGCAACTCCTTCGGAGTAAATGCAACCGCGAAATCTGCGAACTCAGGGCTTCTGAAACTCGATTGACTGCCGCATAGCTTGATGTTCACAACACGGCCAACGCCTCGCGCGTTCGTTGCAAGAGCGGCGAGTCGGGTTCGCGGGCACCCTTCAGGTAGTAGACGCTCGCGGCGAGAAGCTGCGGGCGGACGGCGGGGCTGGCGTGAGCGAAGTCCTCGAACGACGACGCGGCGAATTTGTAGTCGTGGGCGTCGGTCCCCTTGGTGAAGATCAGATGCCGCGCGGCGTCGAAGAACGTGGACGCGCTGCCACCGGCGCGGGCGTAAGCCAGCGTCTCGGCCGCGGCCTTCGCGCGGTTCTGCTTGAGGCCGTCGAAGATCGACTCGATGCTGGCCGGTGCTGAGTCCGCCGCTGCGAACTCGTCGATGTTCGGCTTGTCGGGCAGACCGCCTCGTCCACGAGCCCCTTCGCGGAACATCGTGATCCACGACGCCGCCTGCAGCAGCGCGAGCAGCCTCGTTGAATCCTTGCCACTCTGCCGGAAGGTGTAGTACAGCGAGTTGGTCGCTGTCGTCGCATGCAGCGGGACGATGGCCTGCTGTCGCATCAGCAGTTCGCCCGCAGCGAGCAAAATTCCGTCCCACAACGAACTCGCCGCGACACCCTTGTTCAGATGCTCGACGATGGCACTCGCGGCCTCTTTCGGGTTGGCCTGTCGCAGCATTTGCAGCAGCGATGTCGTGACCAGCGGATCCGGTTTGCCGGCCGCCCAGTCCTCGCGAATCTTGCTCACCAGGTCGCGGTTGTGATCGTAGGGAGCTGCCGAATCGCTGCGGCCTCCATTCAGCAGGCCGTAGACCAGCGAACGGAGCACCGGTTCGGCGTGCTCCCAACCGATCAACTCCAGCGTGCGGCACGAGTGCGCGGTGAAGATCGCCTTGTGGCCGATGTTCTGCCAGTCGCGGATGCCGTACTGCGCGAGCAACTCCATGACCTCGGCCGCGCCCGCCGAGCGGCACAGTCCGGCGACGGCAACATCGGCCGCCTCATCGTCCCAGCGGTCCATCGCTTCGACGAATCGCTGCCGAGCCTGCGAGGCGGACGGCACCGCCGATTCCTTGACCGGGGCGAGCGTCCAGTCTCCCTCCTTCACGTCCTGCGCCTGGGAACTCTTGAACGTGTCGAGCGCCCAGAAGAACGGAATCAACCGGTCGGCTTGAGGGGCATCGAGGGCCAGTTGATGCGCCGCACTGATGACCATCACCGCATGAAACTTGAACCCGACGGGCCGCGGCTTGATGTTGCGAATCCCCGCGAGAAACAGTCCGCCGACGAGTTGCCGGTAACTCAGATCCTTCTTCAACCGCTCAACGGCCCCCTGCAGAATCTGCTCGCGCGGCGTCTTCTCGATCCAGCGGACGATCTCTTCCATCTCGGGCCGAAACTGCACGACGTTCGGCGTCACCTGCAACTCCTCCGCCCGGGCCGGAACGAGCGAGTGCAACGCCTGCCACGCGGCACTCCCCGCCACCACACTGCCACCCAACCCCATCAAGAACTCGCGACGATCGACGTGTGACATGAGAGACCCTCCCGGCAAGAAGTGGAACGCAAAACCGAGTGACTCCAACCGGGCGGCATTCTACCACGGCACCGCATCCACAGCAGTCCATGACCTCAGGCTGCCCCTGATGCATTTCAGAATAAGACAGCGACGACAGAGTAAGACGCAACTCGAACGACACGAATGGAAGGCGACCGTCCGCGTCATGCACAGCGAGGCATCGGCTGACATTTTAGAGATGCCAATCGTGGTCTCCCGCGTTCTTGAATCTTGGGAAATTCCGATGTCGGAGATGTTGAAATATCCAGCACGCAGCCGTTGCTGTTCCTGCGTAATTCCACAATTCCACGTCGCCGATTGACAAACTCCTGCCCAGACCGCACTTTATTTCCGCGAGTGAGCAGTTTTTCTAGCGGGCCGTCGCTGTGATATTCCGCATTCTGCTTGCTTATTTATTTTTCGGCGAACCGATGGCGCCTTTGGCCCCGGTTCACGAATCACTCGAAACAAAGGGAGGTCTCAATGGCACTCGGAGATGGCATTCGCCGCAATATCGCGTCCGTCGATCCGTCAGAGCGGGCTTTGTTCCGTGATGCGCTGCTGGAAATGAACCGCCGATTTTTCCCCGGCGCCAGAACGGATGCGATTCCGGGCCATGTGACCTGGTGGTTCAAGCAGGATGAAATCCACAAGGCGACACATGTGCATCGCGGCCCCGAATTCATCCCGTGGCATCGAGAACTCGTCAATCGCATGGAGCAGATGCTTCGGCAAGTCAACCCCCAGCTCTCCCTGCACTACTGGGATTGGACCCAAGACCCGCGGGCCATTCCCAATGCCAACCTGGGAGGAGGGACCACCGGAACGCTCAATCTGTTCACGCCGATCTTCATGGGTTATGGAGGCACCACCAGCCAGGTGATCGGTCCGCCGTGGCAGAATGCCGCCGCGCCTTTTCGCAGTGACGGATACTACGTCCCGGGGGCAAACCCCGACCGAGACACTTCCAACAACTCGGCCGACCCGCCCCGAGCGGTCAACCGGAATGTTTCCGGTTCTCCGGCGACCGCCGCGGGCGACACGGCGATTCTGAACGCCATTGATTACGCCGCCATGCGCGTCCTCATGGAGAGAGTGCATGACTCCATGCACGGTTTCGTCAATATGGGTGGAACCCACATCTCTTTCCGCGATCCGTTCGTCTTCCTGTTGCACTCGAACGTCGATCGCCTTTTCGCTCGCTGGCAGACTGACCCGACGCATCCGGAGAGACTGGTCCCGGGTACGGTCTACGGATCGGAAAGCGGCAACGCCGGGATCAACAGCAATCTCGCGCCGTGGGCAGGGAGCCCCCCCGCCGTCAGACCGTTTGCTCCTCCGGAGAATCAACAGGTTGCCAAGACTTACAAGGATCCTTCGGTGGTCGCTCCGCCGCGTTATGACACAAACTTTGCCGCTGCGATCCGAGCGCCGGGCGGACCGGTCGTTTCCTGGGGCAGCAACCGCCTCGACATCTTCGGCATCGGCACCGACCACGTGATGTACCACAAGGCTTGGGACGGCAGCGCCTGGCGGCCTTCCCCGACCGACTGGGAACGACTGGGCGGGATCTTCACGAGTCCCCCGGTCGCAGTCGCCTGGGGCAGCAACCGCCTCGACATCTTCGGCATTGGCA
>JANODP010000065.1:0-15331 GCA_031412755.1 Schlesneria sp.
TTTTTTTTTTCTTTTTTTTTCCCCACAAAAAAAATATATATTTTTTTCAATTCTCTCTACCAAAAAAAAAAACCCCCCCCCCCCCCCCCCCCCCCCCCGGGGGGCCCCCCTTCTGGAGTCAAACGGATCAACGGGCACTACGGCGTTTGGCTGTCCGGAGTCGCCAAGATGGCTGGACGGATAAGTGGCCGGCAATCGGTTTGACTCCCGAAGCCCAAACGGAAAAGTGGCCGCTGATCTGTTTGACTCCCGACGGTTGAACGGGTAAGTGGCCGCTAATCCGTTCGACTCCGGAAGGCCGCCAACCTTCGTTGTCGCGCCTTTTTTTGGCTACTTACGTCAAATCCACGGAGTGGTCTGCCGTCGTAAGTCCGCGCGAAGGGTGGCAACTCGGGAGGCCGGCCTGCTCGTCGACGGCGGATGGGCTCCCCCCTTCCGGTTTCAGTTTCTCGAGCTGGTCGCAGGACCGGCGACGTTCGGGTTTGTCGCTCGGTGCCGGGGATGATCGGTTCGAACCGACGTTTTTGACGCGGCCGGGTTGCGAGTGGTGAGCCCAGTCGAGCGACTCACTCGCGGCGGAGTTGGGTTGAGAGGGAGTAGTCGAGGCCGTCGAAGTGGAACTGGGCTTCGGCGAACAATGCGCGGTGGCTGCCGGGGAGCAGGGGGATCTTGCCCATGAAGCGGTCCTGTTTTCCCTGCATGTTCAGTGGGAGCATCGGTTGCGATTTCCACTCCGACTCGCGGAAGTCCTTGGTGGGTGACGCCGCCGTCCAGAGCTTCACGGAAACGGGTTCCACGTCTGACTGAATCGTCAGTCGCAGGTTGTTGCCATCGGTCTCATGCTTCCAGGTGAGAGTTGGCAGAAGCTGGTCCGAGGCGACGTGGCGCGTGAAGGCGGCCAGCGTGATGAGTGCTCCCTCGCGGCCTCCCTTCAAATTGTGGCCCGCGTTCGGGACGTAGCGGATGTGTTTGGGGCCGGACAGGTCGTCCCAGTAGTTGTTCAGCGCATCGACCGTCCAGTAGCGATCGTTGGTGCCGTTGATGATCAACTTGGGGAGTGTCAGTTGCTGGCGATAGGTGTAGGGATCCACCCACCTCCAGAGCGGTTCAATCGCTGCGTCGTCCTTCAGTTTCTTGATGAGGCCCTTTCGCTCGTAGTCGTCGATCTGCTCGCTGTACTTGCCCCACGTCTCGAACTGGTAATCCATCTGCTTCGGCATGTTGAGAGTGTCGATCACGAGCGGGGCGATGCCACGGACCCGCTTGTCGCAGACGGCGGTCAGCCAGGTGGTCCAGCCGCGCTTGGAGGCTCCCGTCACGACGAAGCCCTTGACCGGCGTCTTCCATTCCTGTGCGGCGAGCAGCTCGACGCAGTTCATGGCCTTGACGGCGCTCTTCACCATCGGGAAGAGCAACGGCCAGCGCGCGTCTTGCGTGGCGAGATAGAACAAAAACGTGTCGGTGATCAGGTCGTCTTCAACTCGTCCGCCGAGCAGCGGTTGGTTGGGAACCTGAAAGAGCATCGCGACGCGCGTGCCGGACAGCGCGGCGAGTGATGAGCCGAGCAGCTTGTCTTCGAGTCGCGGCTTGTTCTTGTTGCTGCCGCCGGTGATGAACAGCAGGACGTGTTCGGGATGCTTGAGCTGCGCCGGCTCGAACACGATCAGATCGTGCTTCCACGGCATGTCCATCCAGGTCTGCGAGATCAGTTCGATGTCGTAGACCCGCGCGCCGGCGGCCTCCTGTTTGTCGATCAACTTCCAGGCGAAGCTGTCGTCGGGGCGGGCGACATAGTCTTGCAACGCGGTTGGCACGGCCGGGACCGTCGTGGCCGGGACCGTCGCGGCCGGCTGCGCCTGAGCCAGCGATGCGAACAGACACACGAGACAACCGAGCGGGATGAGCAACGTTTTCATCGAGAGCGTTCTCCGAGGGGCGGGCGGCAAATCGGAGTGACGTTCTAACGGCCCGAGTCTCGGGACGCCAACGAGAACAGCCCGCGCGGCGTCGGGCCGCGCGGGCTGTTTCGTGATTCGGATGAAGGCCGATGCCGGGTTGCCTCGCGGCATCGCGGCCGGTTTGGACTACCTGAGGCGGGGGACTTCGATGATCTCGGGGACCGGATCGAAGATCCACGTCTGAGCCGGCTTGTCCGGCGTGTCACCGGCGAGCGTGAGCACTTCGGCGGTGAGCGATTCGGCCTTGCTCTTGGAGTTGGGGTCGGACTTCATCTTGGCGCCGAAGGCTTTGAAGATTTCCGGAATGATCGGATCGTCCTTCGACTCGAAGCCGCCCATCGTCACGATCGACTGATACTTGTCGTGGTAGACGTAGGCGGCATAGCCCTTCTGTCGCAGGGCCCGCGCGAGTTGAGCGGCATCCTCACCGGCGCGCACGATGTTGTACTTGGTCCCGTTTTGAAGTTCCCGTTCGAACAGTCCTTCCTTGCCGCTGTACCGGCTGTTGCCGATCGGCGTCGTCGACTTGCCGGAGAACGTGGCAATCTTGACGGTGTACTTCTTCTTCACGCCGACCAGCGCGTGATCGATGCCCGAGTTGAGGAACTTGGTTTCATCATCGACCCGGTGACGAGCCACTTCATCGGGCTTGCGGAGCGGGTTGATGGTCATGAACGCGCCGGCGAGCGGTCCCTTGGGGCCACTGGCGCGGACCACGGCCCCGCTTTTGGTGTTCCTCAGGAACTTGGGGTGGAACTTCTTGACGTAGTTCAACGTTTTCTGGGCGACCGCGTCGTCGATGGTCTCGTAGTTCCCGGCCAGCACGCAGATCATGTCGCGTTGCGCGGCGAAGATGCGCGTGTCGTCGCGGCCCAGCCGGTCATAGGTTTCAATCGTCTCGACCTTGCCGTCCTGCGAGTAGGCATAGGCGGGGATGCCCTTCTCGCGCAGCTCGAACACCAGTTCCGCGGCCGCCTGTTCGGCCGACAGGCCCTCGGTCTTGCGGTCTTCTTCGCGGATGTTGCGGAAACTGGCGACCATGATCATCCACGGGCCGTGCTTTTCCGTCAGTTTGTAAGTTTTGCCCCGTTCGTTCTCGATGGCCCCGGCGGGGCGAACGACCAGCAGCACCGAGGCAACAACCGCGAGGTACGCGACAGATTTCAGAGTTCGCACGGCAGACTCCATCCTTGAGTGGCGAACGGATCGAACAATCGGCCGGTGACGGACACGTCATGTGTGGCGGCAACAGGCTCGACGATGTGTGATGGAAAGGGGGTCTCGAATGAGGAGGCGGAAAGTAGCAGCGGGAGGAAAACGTGTCCAGAGGGGTTGAAGAGAGTCATTGGTCATTAGTCACTGGTCATTAGTTTTGAACCAATGACCAATGACTAATGACTAATGACCAATGACTAATGACTAATGACTAGTGACCAATGACCACCGTGCTTCGTACGGCACGGCAGATGCATGGCGAGGCTCGTCACGTCGAACGACCTGTTCGGGTCGGTTCGATGAGTTCCCACAAGTCCTCGTGATCTCGATGATATTCCGCTGAACGAGTCGGTTTGGAGCCAAGGACGGCGACGAACGGCCCGTTGTAACAACAGCCGCACTCAGTGCGGCAGACATTGGCAGATTTACAAAGGCATGGAGGCCGATCAAATGCAGCGTCCCGCTTCACGCTCACGGTTCGATGTCGCACGCGACACCCGGTTCTCAATGTTCGCAACGCACTTCGCCTCCGACGGGGTTCCGCTGCGAAGGGTCTTGTGGGGTGCGGCGTTGCTGGTCGTCATGGGATTGCGGTCGGGAGTGGCGGCGGAGTCCGACAACGTGCTGCTCGACTTCACCGCGACGTGGTGCGGTCCGTGTCAGCAGATGAGTGGCGCCGTCTCCAAGCTCGAACGTCAGGGCTTGCCGATTCGCAAGGTCGATGTCGACAAGGAACCGGCTTTGGCGTCACGGTTCAACGTGAAGTCGATCCCGTGTTTCGTCCTCGTCTCCAACGGCCGGGAGATCGATCGCGTTACCGGACTGACGACCGAACAACAACTGCGCGGCATGTTGAATCGGCTGCCGAAACCGGCTCCCGCAGTGGCCCAGGCGAAAGGTGAGCCTCGCAACGGAAAGGGCTCGTCGAGCGGGGATCTCGGTTTGCCGCTCGATCCCGGGCAGAAGGATCAACCCGACGGCAAGCAGCCCAAAGGACCGGGACGCGGGATTGCGGATCTGTTTGGAGGTTCAAACCAGGAGAAGAAGCACTGGCTCGAGAAAGACCGTCCCGACGAGCAGCCCGATTTTCGCGGGCAAACTCCCAACGCGGCCACCGTTGCCTCGGTCGATCCGCTTCAGGCCAGTGTGCGATTGCGAGTTCAAGACGGAACGGGGATCAACTTCGGTTCGGGAACGATCATCGACAGCAAACCGGGTCGCACGGTGATCCTGACCTGCGGGCACATCTTCCGCAAAGCGGGGAACGACTCGAAGGTGGAGGTCGATGTCTTCGGACCGAATGCGAAGTCGCGGCCCGAGACCGTCCCGGGCAAGGTGTTGCACTTCGATCTCGACGCCGATGTGGGCCTCGTGACCATTGTCTACTCACAGCGGTTGCCCGTTGTTCGGTTGGGTGCCTCACGCGAGTTGGCCCAGCAGGATCGCGTCCTGAGCATCGGCTGTGGCGGCGGCGACAAGCCGACCCGCGAAGACCTGTCGCTGACCTCGCTCAACAAGTACGCCGGTCCCGACAACATCGAATGCACGGGGATGCCGCAACAGGGACGTTCGGGAGGGGGCTTGTTTCTGGGCAGCGACCTGATCGGCGTCTGCATTGCGGCCGATCCCAAGGAGCAACGTGGCATCTATGCGGGGATGAAGCCCATCGCACAGTTGCTGGACAAGGTGGGGATGGGGGAACTCGCCCCGCTGCCTGCCGCGAACAAAGGAGCCTTGGCCGCAACGAACGCTGCTGAAACGAAGACCGCCGATCTCGGTGAACCAACTCTTCCCGATCGTGGCCCGACGGCGGCCGACGACATCGGACGGTTCTTCAGTGGCGAGTTGGGCGCGGCAGACTACTCCGGCCCTGCCGCCGATCCGCAGGACTACGAAGGGGCCGAGATCATCTGCATCGTCAGGCCGAAGACGCCCGGAGCGCCGAGTCGCGTGGTGATCGTCAACCAGGCCAGTCATCGCTTCGTCGGCGATCTGCTTCACGAATCGCAGGCCCCCACCGGGCGAGTGACCGCCCGCAGCGACACGGCCCCGCCGTCCGTCGAGCGACGCGTGCCGCCGTTCGCAGGCCAGATCCCTTCGTCGTCGGCAACGGCTCGCGTGGCGAACAGCAACTCACGTCCGACCGCTCCCGCCAACAGCCGCCCGATCGAGACCTCGTTTGAGCCGCAGCCATACCGGCGTCAGCGAGACAAGTGAGGGGAGCGTGTGTGCGTGTGCTGCGCGGGGCGGTTCGACTTCCCGTCATCGGCCTCGATTCGCATAATACGCCGCACGCTCGAAACACCGGACCGACGGCCAGCAACGACTGCGGTCGTCGATCACTTACCCAGACTTCAGGAAGGAGCCCACTCATGCCGGTCTTCAAGGACAACTCGGAATCCATCGGACGCACGCCGCTCGTGAAGATCAACCGCCTGACGGAGGGGTTGAACGCGACGGTCTATGCCAAGATCGAGGGCCGCAACCCGGCCTACAGCGTCAAGTGCCGCATCGGCGCGTCGATGATCTGGGACGCGGAGGCCACCGGCAAACTCAAGCCCGGCATGCACGTTGTCGAGCCGACCAGCGGCAACACCGGGATCGCGCTGGCCTTCGTCTGCGCAGCTCGTGGTTACCCGCTGACACTGACGATGCCGGAGACGATGTCCGTCGAGCGCCGCATGATGTTGAAGAGCTTTGGCGCGGAGTTGATCCTCACGCCGGGAGCCGACGGCATGAAGGGGGCCATCGCCAAGGCCGAGGAACTGTCGAAACAAGACGGCTGGTTCATGCCGCAGCAGTTCAAGAACCCGGCCAACCCGGCGATCCACTTCAAGACGACCGGCCCAGAGATTTACAACGACCTCGACGGCAAGATCGACATCTTCGTGGCGGGTGTCGGGACCGGCGGCACGATCACCGGCGTCTCGCGCTATCTCAAGCACGAGAAACATCTGGCGATCAAGTCCATCGCCGTTGAGCCAACCTCCAGCCCGGTCCTCTCCGGCGGAGCACCCGGCAAACACAAGATTCAGGGGATCGGAGCGGGCTTCATTCCCGACATCCTCGACCGCAGCATCATCGACGAAGTCGTCCAGGTCACCGACGACGAATCGATCGACATCGCGAAAAAGCTGATGAAGCTCGAAGGGATCACCTGCGGCATCAGTTGCGGTGCCGCAATGGCCGCCGCGCTGAAGGTCGCCGCCCGACCCGAATCGGCGGGCAAGGTCATCGTCACCATCCTGCCCGACAGCGGCGAACGCTATCTCTCGACGGCCCTGTTCGAGGACTTGCGGGCGTAGTGACGAACAAGGGCTGTGTTGCGACTCTCGTGAGAAGAAAGGATGCCTCTCATGACTCGAACCCGTTCGCTGTGGATGCTGGCCGTTGTCGCCGGAGCGTTGTGTGTCTGGTGGACCGGTTTGCGAGCCGACGATGCGACGGCGGTCGCTCCACCGTCGGGCCAGACTGCCGAGTTGCTGGCGCGCATCGAGAAGCTCGAACGGCGCGTGGAAGCTCTGGAAGGGAAGACCTTCGCCATTCAACCGAGCACTCACGCACAGGTTGGTACCGACGAGTGGGTGTCGCCCATCCCACCCGCGTCCCAGCCGACTCAGCCACAGTTCGGCATCGTCTACCAACTGAAGCGGTTCATCCCGGACCCGCCGACGGCGAACCAGTCCGCTCCCGCCGGGCCGAAATCCGTCACGTCCGGCGGGGTGGAGATTCGTCGCTGACGCCGGGATTCCCGCGACAATCCCCGGTGGATCGCCTTGGCTTGCATCATGGCGGCGGGTCGTGTTAGCGTCCCCGCCATTGTCCCGGCGTTTCCTGCGGCGAGCCGTCTCTTGGGAGTGGCTCGCCGCTTTCGCATCCTGTTCACCGAAGAAAGCCCGCATTCACCATGTCGTACAACGTCACCCTGATCCCCGGAGATGGCACTGGTCCCGAACTCGCCGAGGCGACCCGCCGCTGCATTGATGCGACGGGAGTGAAGATCAACTGGGACGTTCAGGAATGCGGCATCGAAGTGATTGAGGCTCAGGGGAAGATCCCGCCGTCCGTCTTCGCCTCGATCCGGGCGAACAAGGTGGCGCTGAAGGCTCCGATCACGACGCCGATCGGCAAGGGATTCCGTTCGGTGAACGTGGCCCTGCGTCAGGAGCTGGGTCTCTTCGCCTGCGTGCGACCGTGCAAGACTTACAAGGGGGTGAGGTCATACTACGACAAGACGAAGGTCGATCTCGTCATCGTGCGCGAAAACACCGAAGACCTGTACGCGGGCGTCGAATTCAAGGCGGGCGATCCGAAGACGGCCGAACTGATTCAATTCATCAACGCCAACGTCACCGGCAAAAAAATCGGCACGGGTCTCGGCACGACTGGCGTCAGCATCAAACCGATGTCGGTCGAGGGCTGCCGCAACATTGGCAACTATGCCTTCGACTACGCGGTGAAACACAAGCGGCGTTCGGTCACGTCGATCTGCAAGGCGAACATCATGAAGTTCACCGACGGCCTGTGGTACGACACGACCCGCGCCGTCGCTCTCGCCTACGGGGCGAAGTTTGAAGAGGCGAAGCTGGCCGACGGCGTGCAGGCCGATCCCACACTGGTCGGCAAGGTGCCGGCCGGGACCGGAATGCCGTATCTCGAACGGCTCGTCGACAACATGTGCATGCAGCTCGTTCAAAAGCCCGAGAACTACGACGTGCTGGTGATGGGCAACCTGTACGGCGACATCCTGAGCGACCTGTGCGCCGGCCTGGTCGGCGGTTTGGGAGTCGCCCCCGGCGCGAACATCGGCCCCGACTCGGCCATCTTTGAGGCGACTCACGGCAGCGCCCCGAAGTACAAAGGCCAGAACAAGGTCAACCCGACGGCCCTCATCCTGTCTGGCAAACTGATGTTGGAACACATGGGCGAATCCGCCGCCGCCGCAAAACTCGAACGAGCCGTCGCCAGCATCATCGAAGAGGGCAAGCACGTCACCTACGACATGAAGGCCGACCGCAACGACCCCACCGCCGTCGGCACCCGCGAAATGGCCGAAGCGATCTGCAAACGGATGGCTGAATTGGGTTGAGCGGGTTGATCATACTGTTGCCCGTGTGCCGACCCCGTCCTAGTTCTGAATGGACGAAGCTTTCTGCGCGAAGTGCTTTGGAGGCAGACTCGATTCGTGAGTTTTTGACCGCACATTAACAAGGGGCTAGCAATGGCCGTTGCTCCCGTCGTGCGTTACATGCTGTTGTGCGATGACTGGCAAGTCGATCCGGCAAACCAGAGTCGAGTCCACATCATCGGCTTGGTGAGTTACATCCGCGCCACGGACGAACTTCCCTATCCGCTGCTGTACCGCGAGCTCTGTGTATTTCTCGCATTGACTGAGGGCCGCGGCGCGGGAGAGGGATTCATCACCTGTATTTACGAAGAGTCCGGTGAATTGGTGTTTGAAACGCCCCGGCGACAGATAGAATTTGGGCCGGATCCATTGGAAGTGTCCGGGATGGTCTTTCGTATTCGCGACTGCCGGTTTCCGCGTGCCGGGTTGTACTCCATTCAGTTCTGGTACGACGGTGTCATCATTCAGGAACGTCCGCTGCGATTGAGGTGAACCGATGAATGAATCAACAGGCATCAACGGCGAAATTCGTGTTCTCGATGAGTTCGTCTGTACGGCCATCTGTCACGACGCGGAACCAACGAAGTCGCTAGGGCGTGGTGAGAATGTCGGATTTCGGATGACAACCGGGGCCGAGTGTTCTTCGGTTCCTCGCAACGACAAACGGAGACGTCACATCGGCAAACAGCTTCAAATGCTGGTCTCATTGCATGAAGCTGAACTGCCACCAGATTCGCGCAGGAAGATCGAAGAGATCATAGATCGACTTGATTCCATCTTGGGACAGCCCAATTGCGATGAGCCACGATCGAACTCTACCGAAATGGTGTTGGATCAACTGATGTTCGACCTGCTCTGCGAATTGGATTCCGCCGGTTTCTTCAATCGATTGCTCTCCGCCAATACCTCTCTCGATCAAAAGGCGGGCACCTATCAGAGCAAGTCATAGGGCAAACCTTTGCCCAAAGTCTCAGCTCGGCCAAGTGATCCGAACGAGTCCCGCTTCATGGACGAGGCTGCTCTGCACGAACTGCTTTCCGGGCGCCGGCGGGATGTCGGGGCGAGGCTGTTGCGCGGTGGGTTGCATCTGGCGTCGTGGGGCTACGGCGCGGCGATGGGGTTGCGGAACCGGGCTTACGATTGCGGCTGGTTCCGAGTCGCGCGGGTCGATACGCCGGTGATCAGTCTGGGCAACATCACGACGGGCGGGACGGGCAAGACACCGTTGGCGGCGTGGTTGGCGAACTGGTTCACGCAGGTCGGACGAACGCCGGGACTGCTGAGTCGCGGGTATCGGTCGCTCGATGGAGCAACCAATGACGAGAAGCTCGTGCTGGATCGGCTCTGTCCCGGTGTGCCGCACGTACAGCAGCAGGATCGAGTCTCGGCGGCGAAGCGATTGGTGAGCGAACACGGGTGTGATGCTCTCATCCTCGACGATGGTTTTCAGCATCGGCGGCTGCATCGCGATCTCGACCTCGTGCTGGTGGACGCTCTTCAGCCGTGGGGCTACGGGCATTTGCTGCCGCGCGGGTTGTTGCGCGAACCGCTGTCGGGATTGCGTCGCGCAGACATCGTCCTGCTCACGCGGGCCGACTGTGTGACGGGCGAGCAGCGCCAGGAAGTCTGTCGCGAGTTGCAGCGGTGGCGGGGGACGGACGACTGCGTTGAGGTGGCGTTCGTCCCGCAGCGGTTGCTTGGTGTTGATGGCAGTACGCGGTCGTTGGCCGATCTGGCGGGCTGTCGCCTGTTCGGGTTTTGCGGCATTGGAAACCCGCGCGGCTTTCGGCAGACGCTGGAGCGGTTGGGAGCGGTCAGCGACCTGAGTACGTTCCCCGACCATCACCACTATTCGGCGGGTGATCTGGCGGCGCTGTCTCAAGCGGCGCGAGACGCCCCGGCCGACTTCGTGCTCACCACGCTCAAGGATCTCGTCAAGATCAGGCCCGAGGCGTGGAGCGGTCCGCCGTTGTTGGCGGTCGACATTGGCGTCGAGTTTCTCTCGGGACGCGAGTTGCTGGAGTCGCGGCTGCAACGACTCATCAGCCCGTGGTAGCGATCGCCCCGTAGGATGGGCACTCTTGCCCGTCCGGCTTTGGCGCTAAAGGCCGGACGGGCAATTGTGCCCATCCTACAACACGGTGGGACGAGCGGGGCCGGGCATTGGACAAGTCGCGGCCGATTGGCAATCCTTGTCTCGACGAGTCCGCAGTCATTCCAAGAGGTCGCACACCATGCCGGTCAACCGACGCAAGTTCATGATGATGTCCCTGGGAAGTGTTGCCGCGCTGGCGCTGGGGCGGGCCGCCTCCAATCGTCGCGGTGCAGAGCAGGCCGTGACGCGACGCTCGTGGGCGCTGGGGTCGGATGTATCGATGACGATTCTCGGAGCCTCGACCGCTCGGGCGGATCGGGCTCTCGACGCGGCGTTCGCCGAGTTGGAGGCGGTCGAGCAGGTGATGAGTCTCTACCGGCCCGACAGCCAGCTCTGCCGGCTGAACCGCGACCGAGTCCTCGACCGGCCGCATCCGTATCTCGTCGAAGTCTTGTTGGCGTCGAGTGAGATGTCCCGCCAATCGGAGGGGGCGTTCGACGTCACCGTGCAGCCGTTGTGGGAGTTGTTCTCGTCATCGAGCCGGCGCGGGGAGTTACCAACGGACGAGCAGGTCTCCGCCGCACGGGAGTCGGTCGATTGGCGGGCCATCGAAATCGGACGCGATCGAATCCGGCTTCGCGCGCCGGTGCGAGCCGTCACGTTGAACGGGATCGCGCAGGGTTTCGCTGCCGACCGCGCCGTCGCGGCTCTGCGGCAGCATGGGATTGAGCACGCGCTGGTGAACTCGGGCGAAGTCGGTTGCCTCGGTCGCAAGCCGGGCGGCGAAGACTGGACCGTCGGTGTGCAACATCCGCGAGTCGCTGACGCCTACGTGTCGCTCGCCGCACTGAATGGCCGCTCGCTGGCCACGTCGGGCGACTACGAGACCAAGTTCTCGGATGACTTCTCGAAGAATCACATCTTCGATCCTCGCTCCGGCCAGTCTCCGACGGAAATCGCCAGTGCGAGCATCGCCGCACCCACCGCCCTGCAAGCCGATGCATTGAGCACGGCGGCCATGGTGCTCGGCCCCGAGCGCACGCTCGCGCTGATCGAGTCGTTGCCGAACGTCGATGCGCTGCTGGTCCTCAAGAACGGTCGCTCGCTCCGAACGTCCGGCTTCACGGAAGTCACAGAAACGGGATGACAACTGACGAGGCTCTGCCTCAGACCTTCGTTTGCTTCTGTTCAAAACCTGGTGAACAGAAGCAAACGAAGGTCACGAAGGCAGAGAGGTAGATGATTCGTGCATCGAGAGATTTGATTCATTCCACACAGCCTGCCGAGACCACTTTCGATGAAACGACTCTCAATCTTGATGACGCTTTTCTGTCTGGCCCTCGTCGTGACGGCCGCCGCTCAAACGGGCGACTCGAAGAAGACGAAGGGGACCGCGAAAGCAAAGGATTCGCGGGCGGAACTCGATGCGCTGATCGACAAGCTCGGGAAGACTCCGCCCGATTGGTTTCAGGCGACGAAGGTCAACCATCCGCCTACGCTCGATCTGACCTGGCCCGAGAAGCCGGAAGGGGGCTGGAACAATCAGAAAAACGTGGGCCAGTTTCTCTGGGATGTCATCAACCCCAACCCCGGCCGCTGGCGCGAGGGAGTGAAGCTGATGCACCAGTTGCTGACCACTCACCAGAAGGACCCGGTCAAGCGCGAGAAGATCATGCTCACGCTGGCCAACATGTATCACAATCTGATCGAGGACTATGGCCGGGCCGCCTTCTGGTACCGCGCCGTCGGCGTCGAGAAGGATCCCGAGGAGTACTCGCACTCGGCCGTCATCCTCGCCGAGTGTTACTGGCGGCTGGGATATGCCAATGAGGCGAAGGCCCTGCTCGACAAAGTCCCCGGCGGTTTGGCACACGCCAAATTGCTCGGCGACATGGGCGAGGCGGACCGCTCGATCGAGATGTCTCTCGCCAACAGGGACACTCAGGGTTATGCCGAACTCACCGCCGGAGACGCCTGTCGAAACGTGGGCCGCTACGCCGAAGCGGTCAAGCATTACCAGGCAGCCATCAACCTCGCTCAACAAGCCAAGGATCCGCCCGGCCGACTGACGCAGAACCAGAAGCGAGCGGTCGCCAACATCGAGGCCATCCGGTTGTTCGAGCAATTCGATCCCAAGCGGGTTGCCGATGGCAGGTACACCGGCGAAAGCCAGGGTTACGAGGGGTCGGTCGGAGTCGCGGTCAACGTGCGCGGCGGACGGATCGAGTCGATCAACGTCACCAATCACCGCGAGAAGCAGTTCTACTCGGCCATGACCGACACGCCCGCCAAGATCATCGCCAAGCAGCACGTGAAGGGAGTCGATACCACGAGCAACGCCACGATCACCTCCGAAGCCATCGTCAACGCGACCGCCAAAGCGTTGGCGGAGAAGAAGAAATGAAGTTGGCGGCGATACAGCCCTGCTCTTTCGGCCCAAAGGGCCATGCGTTCCACCAGACAGGGCCAACGGCCCTGGGAATCAATCGTGTGAGTTTGTCTTCGGCCCAACGGGCCAACCGTTCGACTTCGTTTGAGTGGGACTGAACGACCGGCCCGTTGGGCCTGAACTGATATCCGCGCACCGCTCCAGGGCCGTTGGCCCTGGCTGGGGGAACGCATGGCCCTTTGGGCCGAAAGCCATCGAATCATGCGACTCGACCATTTCTTGCCGTTCATGAAGAAGAGCAAGTACGGGCCGGTCCGTCGATGGCTGAAGTGGCTCGGGCCGACTTGGCTTTCCGCTCCGCTACGGCGCGTTGTGCAAGGCGTCTGTCTCGTCGCGTTCCTGGTTCTCTTCTTCTATGTCTGCTGGCCTTACACCGCGCGGCCTGTCGAAGGTTCCGCCGAATGGCCCTCGCACTACGCGGACGATCTGGCGAGCAAGGAGAAGCTGGCCGCCGAGTTCTTTCTCGTCATCGATCCGCTCGTCAGTTTCTCGACCGCGGTCGCGGCGCGGTCGTGGGTTTGGTCGCTGACGAGTGCCGCGATCATCCTGCTCGTCTGCGTCTTCATCCCGCGCGGCTTCTGCGGGTATCTCTGCCCGCTCGGGACGGTGATCGATCTGTTTGACTGGGTCGTCGGCAAACGAATCACCCGGTTCCGCGTGGCCGATGACGGTTGGTGGGTTCACCTCAAGTACTACGTTCTGCTGGCAATCCTGGTTGCGGCGGCGTGCGGCGTGCTGATCTCGGGCGTCTTCGCGGCGATCCCCGTGATCACGCGCGGGCTGCTGTTCACGCTGGCTCCGCTTCAGACCGGAGTGCTGCGCGGATGGCACCTCGTCCCGCCGCTCAATGTCGGGCACTTCGTCTCGCTCGCGCTGTTCGCGGCGGTGCTGGGCCTTGGGTTTCTGAAGCCGCGGTTCTGGTGCCGCTACGTTTGTCCGAGCGGCGCGGTCTTCTCGCTTGGCAATCTGTTTCGCGTTTCCGAACGGAAGGTCGAAGACACCTGCATCCACTGCAACAAGTGCATCGAGATCTGTCCGTTCGACGCCATCAAACTCGACTTCACGACAAGGACCACCGACTGCACGCTCTGCCAGACGTGCGCGGGAGTCTGTCCCACACAGGCCATCAAGTTTGTTGACCGTTGGAATCTGGTGCAGCTCAAACTTCCGAACGACCCGCCGACGAAGGAGACCGCTCTCGGCCGGCGCGGATTTCTGTCGGCCAGCGTCGGTGTGGCGGCGGGTGTCGCGAGCGGCCTCGGCGCTGCGGGAGCCACGAAAGTGTGGGGCGCGAACCTCGACGACCCGAACTCGTGGCGGCCCATTCGTCCGCCCGGCAGCGTCCCCGAGCAAGACTTCCTACAGATGTGCATTCGCTGCGGCGAGTGCTTCAAGGCGTGTCCCAACGACGTGCTGCATGCCGTCGGTTTTCAGCAGGGTCTCGAAGGATTGTGGACTCCGCACGTCGTCGCCGACTGGGCCGGGTGCGAGTCGAGTTGCAACGCCTGCACGCAGGTCTGCCCGACCGGCGCGATCCGTGCCATTCCTCTGGCCGAGAAGCGCGTCTGCCGCATCGGGCTGGCCGAGCTCAACCTGCAAACGTGTCTGCCTCACGCGGGCAAGGAGGCGTGTCAGCTCTGCGTCGACGAGTGCCATCACGCGGGCTACCACGCCATCGAGTTCACCCGCGTTCACACGGAAGTCGATGCGGCAGGAAACCCGGTTGAGGACTCGGGCTATCTCGCGCCGGTTGTCCTCGCCGACAAATGCGTCGGCTGCGGCTTGTGTCAGACGCGCTGCTACGGCATCAACGTCGCCGACAAGCATATGCTGGCCGAGTCCGCCATCATCATCGCTGCCGGAGCAGGTAAAGAGGACCGCGTGATGGACGGCTCGTACATCGCCCTCCGCGAACAAGAACGATCACAGCGCGAGGCCGAACAGAAACAGAACGAGCCACCCGCAGGAGACAGCTACCTGCCGGACTTCTTGAAGTAGGAGACTCGATCGCGTCCCCAGAGTGCATTTCAAAACCAGCCCGACGCGCGAGTTTTGAAGTTGCGCTTTCTGGGATTTCAGCCCCAATGGGGCAAAGTTATGCCAGCCCCGGGCAAGCGACCAACGGGAGCGCCGCCCCGGGTTGGTGGTTTCCGTGAATCTCAAGCCCTGAATGTGCGGCACTACCGGTTTCATTCGTCGTCTCCTTCAATTCGTCGAACCTCTTCATATTCGAGAAAGGCAGGGGATTCGTCGAATTGAAGGAGGCGACGAATGGGAATTCCCAGATCTGGAAACGGGTTAGTGCCGCCCCTTCAGGGCTTCGAATTCTGTCACTCTCGGAACCCGGGGCGGCGCTCCCGCTGGTCGCTTGCCCCGGGCTGACATAGGGCTGCCCCGTTGGGGCGGAAATCCAATACGGCGCAACTTCAAAACTTGCACGTCGGGCTGGTACGAATCTGTCACTCGTCAATCCCCTCTGCCGGTTG
>JANODP010000066.1:0-5165 GCA_031412755.1 Schlesneria sp.
GCACGGGCAGGTAAAAAACCTGCCCCCACGTCTCTGTTTCAACAGCCTGCTAACCTCAGTCTGTGGGCTGTTGCTACTTGGCGGCATCCTTCTTCCCGATCAGCCATTCGACGTTGAACCTCGCGACGGTCAGATGCTGCGTGGCATAGTTCCCGTCCGAACTCCCTCGTTCGTAGAAGCAGTAGATCGTGTTGTCGGGTCCGACGGCCAGGTCGCTGTAGCCACTCTTGCCGGGTTCGAGCGAGCGGCTGATGGGCCAGGTCGCTCCGTCATCGAGGCTCAGTTTGACCGTCACGTTCCGGCGGTCGCGACCGGTTCCCGGCGCGAGCTTGCCGTCGGCGCGGTCGAGATTGTGCGGGTTCGAGAACACCAGTTGCGTCTTTCCAGCGGGCGTCTCACCGTGCAACCGGTTCAAGCCCGCCATGCAGATCGGTTCGAGCAGCTCATCGTGAAACGCGGGCGTCGTCCATTTCGTGGCACCGTCGGAACTGAAGCTGATCGCGCGGCGGTGCTCCTTTGATTCGCTGCGGATGTTCAGCATCACGCGCCCGTCGAGCAACTCCACCAGCGATGTTTCGTTGGGATTGATGAGCGGCTTCGTTTCCTGGGCCGCGATCTCGCCGCGCTGCCATGTCTGGCCGCCGTCGTCGCTGAAGATGGTCGTCGTCACGGAAGGTCGGTGCGCGTGGCCCCCCGTTCCCGTCGATAGCCAGACCGTCGCCACGAGGCGTCCATTCTTGAGCTGAATCCCGTGTCCGGGGCCGACCGCCAGCACCTTCCACGCATACTCGGGGCGAAACTTGTCGAAGGTTGCGGTGATGTCGAATGGCTTGGAAAACGTCTGGCCGTCGTCGCTGCTGAGCGTCGCGTAGCAGCGGCCGTACTCGACGCAATACAGCAGGACGACCGTACCCGCCTGGCGATCGACGATGGCGACGGGATTGTTCAGCGTGATCTCGCCCGGTTTGCCAAGTCCCTGCGCGACGGCGGCCGGGTTGCGTTCGAGCGGTCCCTCCGGCAGAGGCATCTTCAGGGGTGCGGACCACGTCGCCCCGCCGTCCGTGCTGCGACGGACCAGAATGTCGATGTGCCCCCAGTCCCCCTTCGCGTTCTTCCGCGCCTCGCAATACGCCAACAGCGAGCCCTTCGCCGTGACGACCAGGCCGGGGATGCGGTACAGCGGATAACCACCCTCGTTCGCCGTGAACAGATCGATCTTGTCGAGCCTCGGTTCGGCGGCGCCGACCGACAGCGGCACTCCGAGCAGGGCGACAACGAAGACGAACGCGATGCGCATGGCAAACTCCTGTGACGGCGGATCGAATCGGAGCAGCAGTCTATCTCACGGGCGGTCGTCTGCCGAACTCGCGCGGTTGGTTTACACCTCGCAAACCAGCCGGTATCGTCGCGCCGAGTTGAGTTCTACCTCTCGCGACCGTGCGAGGTATCAATCCGGATTGGGGAGCCCCGTCAATGCGCAGTGCCTGGTTTTCCTCCCTCCTGGCCGGTGCGAGCGTCCTCGGCACACTGGTCTGGGTCATGACCGCCGGCGCGGCGGAGCCGGCGCGGCCGAACATCCTGTTTGTGTTGTGCGACGACTTGCGGTGGGACGCCCTCGGTTGTGCCGGCCATCCCCATTTGAAGACGCCGCACATCGACCGGCTGGCGAAGGAGGGGGTCTTCTTTCAGAACGCCTTCTGCACGACATCGCTCTGTTCGCCGAGTCGCGCGTCGATCCTGAGCGGCCTCTACGCGCACGCGCACGGCGTGACGAACAACTTCACCGAATACCCGGCCGATCTGGCGAGCTTCCCCCAACTCCTGCAAGCCGCCGGGTACAAGACCGCGTACCTTGGCAAGTGGCACATGGGCGAGGACAACGACGAGAAGCGGCCGGGCTTCGACTACTTCGTCACGCACAAGGGGCAGGGGAAATACTTCGACACGGAATTCCAGCTCAACGGTGAACGGCGCGAGGTCATTCCCGGCTACTACACGACCGTCGTGACCGATCTCGCGGTGAAGTGGCTCGACCGGCAGTTCGATGCGTCGCACGGCAAACCGTGGGTGATGATGCTCGGCCACAAGGCCCCGCACAGTTTCTACTTCCCTGAGGAAAAGTATCAGCACGCCTTCGACAGCGTCGACGTGAAGTATCCCGACACCGCGTTCACTCTCGATGACAAGCCGAAGTGGATCAAGGACCGGCTGCCGACGTGGCACGGCATCTACGGGCCGCTGTTCGAGTGGCGAAAGAAATTTCCCGACGACCGTCCCGAAGCGGTGAAGGATTTCGCCGCGATGACCCGCGCGTACTGGGGGACGATCCTCTCGGTGGACGACAGTGTGGGAAGGTTGACTGCGTGGCTGGCCGAGCACCAACAACTCGACAACACGATCGTCGTCTTCATGGGTGACAATGGCCTGCTGAACGGTGAGCACGGCATGGTCGACAAGCGAACCATGCACGAGCCCAGCATCCGTATTCCGCTCATCGTCCGCTACCCCGGCCTGACGAAGTCCGAGGCACCGAAGAAGATCGCCCGGCAAGTCCTGACCGTGGACATGGCCCCGAGTCTGCTCGATCTCTGCGGCGTGAAAGCCCCCGAAAAGCTGCACGGCAAGTCTTGGAAGCGGCTCGTTCAGACGGGCAGCGATCCCGAATGGCGGCGCTCGTTCCTCTACCACTACAACTACGAGAAGCAGTTCCCGTACACGCCGAACGTGCGCGGCGTCCGGACCGACGAATGGAAGTACATCCACTACCCACACGGCGACGGCCAGCCCGACCGCCACCTGGCCGAGTTGTACGACCTCAAGTCCGACCCCGCTGAGCGTCACAATCTGATCGCGAAGTCCGAACACGCGGCCAAGCTTCGCGAGTTACAGGCAGAATTGAACCGCCTGCTGTTGGAAGTCGGCATCCAACAGGACAAGATGCCGCTCGATGAGGGCATCAAGCAGCAACTGCCCGACCAGAAGATTCGGTAAAAGGAGGAGTGACGAGTGGCAAGAGACGAGTGACGAGACAAGAACGACGGAACAGCCGCTCGGTCGGTCGCGCCCTCTGCCACTTCACTCGTGACTCGTCACTTTCCACTCGTCACTCATGCCCCTGCCCTTCACCCTCACAACAGGAACAGAAACATGAACGCCAAAGATGCCATTCGCGGAACGATGGGATTCTGCTCGACGGTCCTCAAAGGTTACTACGGCGATCTGACCGACGCCGAATTGATGAAGCGGCCCGGACCGGGCTGCAACCACCTGGCCTGGCAGTTGGGCCACTTGATTTCGTCCGAGGCGGGCCTGCTCAACGACGTCTGCCCCGGTGCGGCCCCCGAACTTCCCGCCGGATTCGCCGACCAGCACAAGAAGGAGAACGCCGGTTCGGACGACGCCTCGAAGTTCTGCACCAAACAGCAGTACACCGACCTGTTCGACAAGGTCCGCGCGGCCACGCTCGCGGCGCTCGACAAGCTTCCCGAAGCGGACCTCGACCAGCCCGGCCCCGAGCAGATGCGAAGCTTCTGTCCGACGGTCGGCTCGATGTTCAACCTGATCGCCACCCATCCGATGATGCACGCGGGCCAGTTCGTCCCGGTGCGACGGGCCCTCGGCAAGCCCGTGCTGTTCTGAAGACGATTTGGAAAATCGGTGTCCCCGCAGTCTGCGGGGGCGTCCTTGAACTGGAGATGGCACATGTCGGCAGTTCTCGAAGCTCGATACACGTTAGCCGAATATTTGGAACGCGAGCAAACGGCCACCTACAAGAGCGAGTTCTATCGCGGGCAAATCTTCGCGATGTCGGGCGGTACGCCTCAGCACAGCGCCGTCGGCGGAAACGTCTTCGCCAGCCTGCGCGGCCGCCTGCGCGGGTCTCCTTGTCGGCCATACAACAGCGACTTGAAGATTCGCATACCAGCCAACGGACTGACGACCTACCCCGACGTGTCGGTCATCTGCGGTGAGTTGCAACTCGATGCCCAAGCCCCCGAAGCGATCAACAATCCCCGCATCATCGTTGAAGTCCTGTCGAAATCGACCGAGAGCTATGATCGCGGCAAGAAGTTCGATCTCTATCGCCAGCTCGAATCTCTCCGCGAATACATCCTTGTCGCCCAAGACGAACCTCACGTCGAACGGTTCGTCCGTCAGGATGATGGCTCGTGGGTGCTGACCGTGTTCAAGGGACTGGCGTCGGTTCTGGAGTTACCCACGTTGGCATGTGCCTTGCCACTTGCCGAGATCTATGAGGACGTGACATTCGGTGCGGAAGAAGCCTCGCCGGATCTGACCGTCACTGGCTGACATCACGTCGGCCCAGACTCATTTCAACGCTCCACTTCACGAACACTTGTCGAGAATCATCATGGCCCGTTCTGCGACTCTGCGAATCGTGTCGATGTTCCTGTTGGTTCCCGTTTGCAGCCTCTTCGCACAGCAGGGGGCCGACAAACCAAAGGCCAAACCGAAGGCCGCCCCCAATCCGGCGCTGGCCAAGATCGAAGACGATCCGAAGCTGCCGCGAGTCCTGTTGATCGGCGATTCGATTTCGATCGGCTATACGCTGCCGGTGCGCGAGATCCTGAAGGACACGGCCAACGTCCACCGCATCCCGACCAACGGCGGGCCAACCTCGAACGGGATCAAGAACATCGACGCCTGGCTCGGCGACGGGAAGTGGGATGTGATCCACTTCAACTGGGGCCTGCATGACCTCAAGCTGATCGACGGCCGGCAGCAGGTTGTCCCCGCCGACTACGAGGCCAACCTGCGGAAACTCGTCGCGCGGATGAAGCAGGCTGGTCCCCATCAACGGCCCGCGACACTCGTCTGGTGTTCGACGACACCCGTTCCCGAGGGGGATCTCAACCCGCCGCGCCGATTCCACGATGTCGTCGAATACAATCGGATCGCCGCGAAGGTGATGCTGGAAGAGAAGCGGGTCTTCATCAACGATCTGTATGAGTTTGCCAAACCGAAGCAGGCCGAGATTCAGAAACCGAAGGACGTCCACTTCACCGAGGCGGGGTCGCGTGTGCTGGCTCAGCAGGTGGCGAAGGAGATTCTCGGGGCACTGATCGTCCGTAAGAAGGAAGGGGAGAAAGGGAGAGCGGGAGAGGGGGAGCCAAATCAAACCAGCGGCCTCGAACGATTGAAGT
>JANODP010000067.1:0-17147 GCA_031412755.1 Schlesneria sp.
AGGGGACTCACGTCCCCCGCTCCGAAGCAGGTTTTGAAATAGCTTCTACGTCGCCTCGTGTTCGATGGGGACGTGCATCTCGCGCAGGAAGCGGGACGGATGGCTTTCGCGGCGCTTGCCCCACTTCTGGCGGGTCAGCGCGTGCGAGATCGTCAGGTGATCGCGAGCGCGGGTGATGCCGACGTAGGCCAGACGCCGTTCCTCTTCGACGGCCGTGGCGGAATCGTCGTCGATCGAACGTTGATGAGGCAGCAGGCCCTCCTCCCACCCGACCAGATAGACGCGGGGGAATTCGAGACCCTTCGCGCTGTGGAGGGTCATCAGTTTGACGGCCGGTTGCTCGAACTCCTCCTTCTCGCCGAATTCGCGGTCGTTTCCGTTGAGGGCCGTTTCTTCGAGGAACTCAATCAGGCTGGGCCGGGCGGCGCGCTGCTCGTACTGGCGCAGGGCCGTCACGCATTCTTCGATCACGCCGGACCGGGCCAGTTGCTGGTGAACTTCCTTGTATTGCCTGGCGATTTCCGACTCGTAGTCGATCGCCTCGATCAGCGTCTCGAAGGTCGAGGCCAGGCTGGCTCCCTTGGCGCTGAAACGTTCGCGGTACTCGTCGAGCAATTGGCGAAACGTTTCGATGGCGGTCGCCGTCTTGGCGGTGATCTCCTTCTCGGCGGCGGCCTCGGCCACGACGTCCCAGATCTTGCGGCCCGACTTCACCGCGCGGGCGAGCAACTTCTCGACCGACGCATCGCCAATGCTGCGGGCCGGGGTGTTGATGATCCTCAGCAGGGAAACCTCGTCGGCGGGATGAGCGATCGCCTTGAGATACGACATCAGGTCGCGGACCTCTTTGCGGTCGAAGAACGATTGCCCGCCGATCAGCAGGTATGGCAGATGGACTCGACGCAGTTCCGACTCGAACAGGCGAGGCTGCTCGTTGGTACGGAACAGGATCGCAACGTGCTGCGGTGGAACCTTGAGTTCGTTCACCAGATAGTTGATCTCGCGCACCACTGATTCGGCTTCGAGTTGCTCGTCGGGGAACGGTTTGATCGCGACCTCAACGCCGCTCTTGTGAGCGACCAGCACCTTGTCGTGCCGACCCAGATTGTGATGGACCAGTTGGTTGGCGACCTGAATGATCTGCGTCGTGCAGCGGTAGTTGTCCTGCAATCGGACGACCTTCGCGCCGGGAAACTGCTGCTGAAAGCCGAGGATGTGTTTCACTTCGGCTCCGCGCCAGCCGTAGATCGACTGATCGTCGTCCCCCACGACGCACAGGTTCCGATGCGGTCGGACGAGGGCCGCGACGATCTGGAACTGCATCTCGTTCGTGTCCTGGTACTCGTCGATCTGCACGTGTTGGAATCGGGCCTGCTGACGGGCCAGCACCTCGGGGAACTCGTCAAACAATTGGGCTGTCAGTAACAAAAGATCATCGAAGTCGACGGCCCCTCCGGCGCGCAGCGACTGCTGGTAGCGGCGGTAGGCGGACGCGGCGAGGAAGTCTCGATCATCCTCAATGAATTCGGTGGCGCGTTCGGGCAGGATGCCGTTCATTTTCCAGCGGCCGATGCACGACAACAGGTCGGCCGGCTTGAGGGCCGCGTCGCCGACGCGGATGTCGCGCAGCGCCTTCCGCGCGGCCGACTCCTGATCGCCTCGATCATAAATCACGAATTGACGCGGATAGCCGAGGGCTTCGATCTCCTCACGCAGGACGCGCACGCAGAGCGAGTGAAACGTCGAGATGTGCGGTCGCGAACGGAGCCGCTTGCCGAGCAGACCGCTCATCCGCTCCTGCATCTCCTTCGCGGCCTTGTTCGTGAACGTGACCGACAGAATGCGAGCCGGCTCAACCCCGCTGCGAATCAGTTCGGCCATGCGAAACGTGATGACCCGCGTCTTACCGGTCCCGGCCCCCGCCAGCACGAGCAACGGCCCTGAGAGCGTTGTCACCGCGTCGCGCTGTGAGGCGTTGAGGTCGGCCAGCGAAGCCGATCCCTGCGCGGGAGAACTCGGCGCAGCGATTGACGGGCGGGCAAATTGGCCTCGCGCGGGAGACGCCGAATTGGAAAAGGGGGCGTAGGACACGAACCATCCTTGAAGTCGAAGGCCACACAATCCGTAGCACAGGCTGCCAGCGTGTGCGTCTTCGTGTTCTTACTCATAATCTTCATCGTAATCTTACTCCTCTTCGCCTTCGCGTCAGTCATCAGGCAAGAGGAGTAAGATTACGATGAAGATTACGAGTAAGATGGAGACAGAGAGGCCGCACAAGCTGGCAGCATGTGCTACGTGCGAGCCGTCGGTGTCCGCTATTTTTTCCGGTCGAGATAAGCATTCCGCAGGACGGCCAGCATGTCGCCCATTGTCTGCCAGCGGTCGCGCGGGTCGATGGCCAGGCCCTGCATGATGGCGTCGGCCACGCGCGGGTCGATGTCGGGCACATGCTCGCGAATGTCGTCGGGGGGCGCGTTGATGTGCTGAATGACGGCGTCGAGTGTCTCGGCCGCCTCCCACGGCAGGCGTCGGGCATACATCTCGTAACAGGTGACGGCGTAGGAAAAGATGTCGATCCGCTGGTCGGTCCGCTGCCGCTTGATCAGTTCCGGAGCCATGTAGTTCGCCGTGCCGGTCCGGTTGCCGGGCGCCTGGAACTCGGGGATGTTGGGCACGACCAAACCGAAGTCGATCAGTTTGACCGAGTACTCCGGGTCGAGGATCACGTTGCGCGGGCAGATGTCGCGGTGAATCCAGTTCTGTTTGTGGAAGTACTCGATCGCCTCGCCCAGTTCGATGACCATCCGCAGGCGGTTCCGCTTCATCACGTCGTTCTGCACGTCGATCAGGTAACTGAGGCTGACGCCCTCAACGAACTCCATCACCAGAAACTGCTCGTTGTTGGTGGTGATGCCGTGCTCGAAGGTCTGCACGACGTGCGGGTGCTTGAGCGTGACGGCGACTTCCCCCTCGGACGGCTTCCTCACTTTGATCCCGATGAACCGCGATTCGAGTCGCTTGGTCTTCTCGATGTCGAGCAGTTTGAGCGCCACCGTCTTGCCAGTGAATCCGTCGATGGCCCGCCAGACCTTCGACATGCTTCCCTGACCCACCCGGCTGACGAGTTGAAATCGCTTGGTGATGTCGAGCTTCACCACCTTCGGCTTGGGATGAAGCAGCTTCTTGAGAAAGTCGAGCATGGAAGAACCGATTGACTAGAAACTCCAAAACTCAAATCCGAAATCCGAAACAAATCCCCATTCCAGCAACGCCGATGCGCCCAACGTGATCTTGGAGTGCACCCGCAACGGTCGGATCGAGTGGGATTTCTGAATTTGAGATTGGAGATTCGTTGGGGGTTTCGGATTGGAGACTTGAGATTTCGCGAAGAACCGACTGTCACATCTCACAGTAGTCGATCAGTCGCGAGATTTCCGTCCGCAGTTCGGGACGTGGCACGATCCGATCGACGAAGCCGTGTTCGAGCAGGAATTCACTGGTTTGGAAGCCGGGAGGGAGGTCAATCTTGCAGGTTGCCATCACGACGCGCGGACCGGCGAAGCCGACCAGTGCCTTGGGCTCGGCGACGATGATGTCACCCAGGGACGCGAAGCTGGCCGCCACGCCACCCATCGTCGGGTTGGTCAGCACCGAGATGAACAGGCCACCCGCCTCGTGGTATCTCGCCAGCGCGGCCGACACTTTTCCCATCTGCATCAGCGACAGAATCCCCTCGTGCATGCGCGCCCCGCCGCCGGAGCCGCTGAGAATCACCAGCGGCAGCTTGAGCCGGGTCGCCTCCTCCACCGAGCGGGTCAGTTTCTCACCGACCACCGAACCCATGCTTCCCATGATGAAGGCCGAGTCGGTGAGAGCGAAGACCAGCGGACGGCCGCGCATGTAACCCCGACCGGCGATGCAGGCTTCCTTCAGGCCGGTCTTCTTCTGCTCGGCGACCAGTCGATCCTTGTACGGTTTGGAATCGACGAAGCCCAGCGGGTCTTTGGGGCTGAGTCCCGTAAACCACTCTTCAAAGCTGTCCTCGTCGAGCAGTTGCTCGATGCGGACGCGACCGGGCACCGTAAAGTGGTGATCGCATTCGGGGCACAGGAACAGGTTCTTTTCAACCTGCTTGCGGAAGACCGTGCTCTTGCATGACTCGCACGGAATCCACAGGCCTTCGGGGACGCCGCGCTTCTTGCGCGGGGTCTCGCCGTTTTGTTCGGTCTCGGGTGTCGTCACGGCACTCATCGTTGCGGCGCTCCTGCCAGCCGGGCGAGATGTTCAATGGCCGAAGTATAGTTCGGCTCGTCGAAAATCGCACTCCCCGCGACGAAGACCTGGCACCCCGCCGCCGCCGCCTGTGCGATGGTGTCGGCCGCGATCCCGCCGTCGATCGACAGCAGCGTCGTCGGTCCCACGAGCGGCTTCAATTGTCGCACCTTGTCGAGCACCTGCGGCATAAACTTCTGCCCGCCGAATCCAGGCTCGACACTCATCGTCAGCACGAGGTCGCACTCACCGAGAAACGGCTCGATGGCGGAAACCGGCGTCTTCGGATTGATCGCCAAGCCCGCCCGCTTCCCCGCCGAGCGAATTCTCCGCAGCAAGTCGGTCGGTTTCGGAACGGCCTCAATGTGAAACGTGATCGCGTCGCAACCCGCCTTGAGAAAATCGTCCAGATACTTGGCCGGGTCCGAAATCATCAGGTGCGCGTCGAAGAACGCCTTCGTGCTAGACCGCGTCGCCCCGATGACCATCGCGCCGTATGACAGATTCGGGACGAAGTGCCCGTCCATCACATCCCAATGCAACCACGAAGTCCCGGCGGCATCGAGCTGCTCGATCTCGTGAGCCAAGTCACCGAAATCGCACTTCAGCATTGAAGGTGCAATGATCGGCACAACATGCGAATCGAAAGCACTTGTCATGGAAGCATCTTCAAAGAGTGCAGGGTGAACTTCATGAGCCGCCCTTTTGCAGCCTTGGCTGACATCGTATGAAAACACAGCCCGGCTGCATCAGGGCAACCGGGCTGTTTCGCATTCTAAAGAACCGTTCGTTCACAGCCCCTTGTCGATGACCAGCTTCAGCAGATCGCCGACGCGGTTGCTGTAGCCCCATTCGTTGTCGTACCAGCTCACCAGCTTGAAGAAGCGGCTGTTGAGTTCGATGCCCGAACCCTTGTCGAAGATCGACGACGACTTGCTGTGGATGAAGTCGCTGCTGACGACCTGTTCGTCGGTGAATTCGAGGACGCCCTTGAGGTACGTCTCACTGGCCTTCTTCATGGCGGCGACGATGTCTTTGTAGCTCGTTTCCTTGGTGGTTCGCACGGTCAGATCGACCACCGAAACGGTGGGGGTCGGAACGCGGAAGGCCATGCCGGTCAGCTTGCCCTTCACCTCGGGGCAGACCAGCGACACCGCGATGGCCGCGCCGGTCGAGCCGGGGATGATGTTCTGAGCCGCCGCGCGGCCACCCTTCCAGTCCTTCTTGCTCGGCCCATCAACCGTCTTTTGCGTGGCCGTGTACGAGTGGACCGTCGTCATCAGACCTTCCTCGACGCCGAAGCCCTCCTTCAGCAGCACGTGGACGATCGGCGCGAGGCAGTTCGTCGTGCAGGAGGCGTTCGAGATGATGTTGTGTTTGGCGGGATCGTACTTGTCGCAGTTCACGCCCATCACGATCGTGATGTCCTCACCCTTGGCCGGAGCCGAGATGATGACCTTCTTCGCACCGGCGACGATGTGACCCTTGGCCTTCTCGGCCTCGGTGAACAGCCCCGTCGATTCGATCACGACCTCGACGCCGAACTGCTTCCAGGGCAACTCGGCCGGCGACTTGGCACTGACGACGTGAATGTCCCGGCCGTTGACGACCAGCACATCGTCCTCAGCCTTGTCGGGGCTGGACTTCTTGGAACTGACTTCGCCGGCGAACCGGCCCTGAGTCGTATCGTACTTCAGCAGGTAGGCGAGGTTGTCGGCGGGGACGATGTCGCCCACCGCCACCACATCGACATCCTTGCCGATCAGGCCCTGCTCGACCATCGCTCGAAACACCAGCCGCCCAATCCGGCCAAACCCATTAATCGCAACCTTTACCGCAGCCACAATGCACTCTCCTGGACAATGAACCGGCTGAAGAATCTCTTCCCTGCCCGCATGAAGCAGAAACATTCCACCAAGGGCTTCACACCCGACGAGCATTTCAGTTCAGTTTTGCGCGAGACCAGCGTCGGAGACCGACGGGGCACAACATTCACAAGTCGTGCCAAGCACAAGACTTCAGCCAGTGACGGCGGAAGTATAGTGGCCGTCCTGCTCCGGAACAAGGAAGCGCCGCCTGCCAAGGCCGTCAGCACCGGCAACGACAAATGACATCGCGAGTTGTCGAGCTGTGAGGACTGGGCGATCTCTGGTCAACCTTTGCTACCAAACGAGTCGATCTCAAGAGATATGTCGATTCGCGGTGGATCGCAAGAGGTTGCCGACATCATGACCAGCGAAAAGCTTGCAGTGATCGTGGATCGAGGTTGGGCGGTGTTGCCGTTGGCACGGCAAGTCCTCTCGACTTTGAAGGACACCCCCCTCGTTTCGGCACCTGCGGGAGACCTGGGCCGACGATTGTTTCCACTCGCGACTGGATTTGAACGGTGCGGACAGCCAATTCCCGCACGACTCGTCCGGGGTTTGGCTGAAGCATTCACCGAATTGAGTCTGCAAAGTCTGGCTCTGACTGGCCCGTTATTCGACTTGTTGCAGACGGCCATCAACGACTTGGGCAATCTGCTGGTGGAACTCGACGCCACGGGTCAGATCACAATTCCGGAGCCCGTCGACACGATGGCCCTTCTGGCGGCAACGGTCGCTGGGCAGCGGGTGTCTCAACCCGTGGCGGTCCTCACCGGGCGAGCATCCTCCGTCGCGCGCCCGGATCTGGACCTGTGGTCCGATTTGAATCGCTGTAGAGATGCGCTGTGCTCGGCGAGTGAGTCGTTGCTGAACCGGGTGCAGCGCGACGATTGTTCGCCTTACTCCGCCCCCGTGTCGAGAATCCATCACCTCGCATCAACGCTGCGCGAGCGACTGATCGAGATCACCCCCAGCGTCACGGCCGCGACAGTTCTGGAGGCTGAGCCGACCGTGGAGAAACACCCGACGGAGAGCGAATCGGTCAAGGTCGCTGACAACATCATCGACGAGGATGACCTCAATGCCGAATTGATCGAGGAGCGGGCACCCATCACGCTGGCCGAAATCGCCAGCGAGTGCGAAGTCACTGATTCGCAACCGGCACGGTTGCCCAACCGTCCGCCGCGAGTGCTCGTGATCGACGAATCGCCGTTCTGCCGGATGCTGCTCGGGACGGCCATCGAATCGGCGGGCCATGCGACGCTCACCCTGGCGAGCCTCGATGAGGCAGAAGCCCCACTCAACGAGTCCCAAGCGTCGGACATCGTGATCTGGGGAGGAGTCCATTCCTCTGCGCTGACGGATTGCTTGACGGAGTGGATCCTGCGCCGAGACGACTCGCGACGACCGTTGCTGATCGGGCTGGTCAATGGAGTGGAGCCACCCGGCGAGACGGCGCCCGAATTCAATCACGTCGTGCTTCGGGCACACTTGCCCGAACTGTTGAGCATCCTTCGAGACAGACTCGGTGACGCGACGCATGCGATGAAGAAGTCCGCGTGATCAACGTGGGGGCAGGTTTCTTAACTGCCCGTGTCAATGGGGGCTCGGGCAGGTAAAAAACCTGCCCCCACGTTCCTCGCCCGGCTGACGTCACACTGGGACCAACTCGGCGCCCTGATTGACCCAGTCCTGGATCGCTTTCACTTCGGGAGCCGGCCGCTCACGCAGGGCCTCGATCGCCCGGACGACCGCGATACAGCCGGGCAACGTCGTCACGCACGGGATTCCGTTCATGACCCCCGCCGCACGGATGCGGCCTTCGTCGGTGCGGGCTCCCTTGCCGCTGGGCGTGTTCAGAATCAGCGAGATCTGCTTGTTGGCCATGTGGTCGAGCAGGTTCGGTCGCCCCTCCTGCAGCTTTTTCACCGTGTCGACTTCGAGGCCCTGCTCGCGGAAGACGCGCGCCGTTCCGCTGGTACAGACAATGCGAAAACCCATCTCTTGCAGCCGGCGAACCTCGGGAATGAGGGCGTGCTTGTGGCGACCTGCCAGACTGATGAAGACCGTTCCCGAACGCGGCAACTTGTTCCCCGCCGCGATCTGGCTCTTGGCAAACGCGATCGGGAAGTCGTCTGCAATCCCCATGACTTCACCGGTCGACTTCATCTCGGGACCGAGGATGATGTCGACGCCGATGAAGCGGTTGAACGGGAAGACGCTTTCCTTGACCGACGTGTACGACGGAACGACTTCCTGCGTGACACCCTGCTCGGCGAGTGACACGCCAGCCATGATCTTCGCGGCGATCTTGGCCAGCGACACGTTCGTCGCCTTGGAAACGAACGGCGACGTCCGGCTGGCCCGCGGGTTCACTTCGAGGATGTAGACGAGGTAGGTTGAGGGTTGAGGGTTGAGGGTTGAGGGGGACGCGTCAGAGGCTGGGTTTTCGTCTTCACCATCAACCATCAACCCCAGACCCTCAACCTTCTTCACCGCGAACTGGATGTTCATCAGGCCGCGAACCTGCAGCTCGCGCGAGAGGGCATACGTCGCCTGCTTGATCTCGTCGACCACGTGCGCCGGCAGCGAATACGGCGGCAGCACGGAGGCGGAATCCCCCGAGTGAACGCCCGCCTCTTCAATGTGCTCCATCACACCGCCGACCAGCGTGAGCTTGCCATCGGAAATCGCATCGACGTCGACTTCGATCGCGTCTTCCAGAAACTTGTCGATCAGCACGGGCCGGTCGGGCGAGACGTTCGTCGCCTCGCTCATGTAGCGCGTGACCGTCTCTTCGTCGTAGCAAATCTCCATCGCGCGGCCACCGAGAACAAAACTCGGCCGGATGAGAATGGGATAGCCGATGTCGTCGGCGATGCGGCGGGCACTCTGCGCGTCGTGGGCCATTCCGTTGGGAGGCTGACGCAGTCCGATCCGTTCGAGAATTTGCTTGAACCGCTCGCGGTCTTCGGCCGCGTCGATCATGTCGGGGCTGGTGCCGATGATCTTCACGCCGGCGGCCTCGAGTCCCCGGGCCAGATTGAGCGGCGTTTGTCCGCCGAACTGAACGATCACGCCGTCGGGCTGCATCCGGTCGCAGATATTGAGGACGTCCTCGGTGGTCAGCGGTTCGAAGAAGAGAATGTCAGAGGTATCGTAATCGGTCGAGACGGTTTCCGGGTTCGAGTTGACCATGATGCTCTCGATGCCAAGCTCGCGCAATGCGAACGAAGCCTGGCAGCAACAGTAGTCGAACTCGATCCCCTGCCCGATCCGGTTGGGACCGCCGCCGAGAATGATGATCCGTTTCTTCTTCCCCTTCGCGGGAGTCTCGTCCTCGGATTCGTAGGTCGAGTAGTAATACGGCGTGTATGCCTCAAACTCGGCGGCACACGTGTCGACCTGCTTGAACGTCGCTTCGATTCCCAGCCGCTTGCGGTACGAGCGAACGTCCATCTCGGACGAGTCCCACCAGAAGGCCAGTTGCTGGTCGGAGTACCCGTTGCGCTTGGCCTTCCAGACAAGCGGGGCCGGCGCGTCGTCGAGCCAACTCACCTGTCGCAAATCATTTTCAATGACGACGAGCTGCTGAATCTGATCGAGGAACCACGGATCGATGTTGGTCAGTTCGTGAATCTGTTCGATCGTCATCCCGGCCTTGAACGCGAACCGGATGTAGAAGATGCGGTTTTCATTCGGCTTGGCCAGCTTGCTGACGATGTCGTCCATCGTCGGCTGCTTCGGCGTGCCCCACAAATCCTTCTTGCCGCCGCCGAGACCGAAGTGGCCGGTCTCCAGCCCCCGCAGCGCCTTTTGCAGCGACTCCTTGAAGGTCCGACCGATGGCCATCGTCTCGCCGACCGACTTCATCTGCACGGTCAGTTCGGGATCGGCCTCGGGAAATTTCTCAAACGTCCAGCGCGGAATCTTCGTGACGACATAGTCGATCGTCGGTTCAAAACAGGCGAGCGTTTCACGAGTGATGTCGTTGGGGATCTCGTCGAGGCGGTATCCGACGGCGAGCTTGGCGGCGATCTTCGCGATCGGAAAACCGGTCGCCTTCGACGCCAGGGCACTCGACCGGCTGACGCGCGGGTTCATCTCGATCACGACCATGCGACCGGTCTTCGGATGAATGGCGAACTGGACGTTGGAGCCTCCCGTTTCAACGCCGATCTCGCGCATGACGGCAATCGTGGCGTCGCGCATCCGCTGGTATTCCTTGTCGGTCAGCGTCTGGGCCGGCGCGACGGTGATCGAGTCCCCCGTATGCACGCCCATCGGGTCGAAGTTCTCGATCGAGCAGATGATCACGACGTTGTCGGCCACGTCGCGCATCACCTCCATCTCGTACTCTTTCCACCCGATGATGCTCTCGTCGAGAATCACTTCCCCGACGGGCGAGAGTTCCAGTCCCTTGCGAACCTTGTCCTCGAACTCGTCGCGGTTGTACGCGATGCCGCCGCCGACTCCGCCCAGCGTGAAGCTGGCGCGGATGATCATCGGCAGACCGATTTCTTCGAGAGCCTGGCGCGCCTCGTCCATGTTGTGAACGACGCGGCTCTTGCAGACTTCGAGACCGATCTTAACCATCGCCTGCTTGAACGAGTCGCGGCCCTCGGCCTTTTGGATGACCTCGACGCGAGCACCGATCATCTCGACGCCGTACTGTTCGAGGACGCCGTTGCGGGCCAGTTCCATCGCGACATTCAAACCGGTCTGGCCACCGAGCGTCGGCAGCAGGGCGTCGGGCCGCTCGACCTCGATGATCTTCGCCACGTACTCCCATGTGATCGGCTCGATGTACGTTCGATCCGCCATCTCGGGATCGGTCATGATCGTGGCGGGATTCGAGTTGACCAGCACCACCACATAGCCCTCCTCGCGAAGGGCCTTGCAGGCTTGTGTGCCCGAGTAATCAAACTCGCACGCCTGGCCAATCACGATGGGACCGGAACCGATGATCAGAATCTTGCGGATGTCGTCGCGACGAGGCACGGCGGCGGTCCTTGAAGGGAAGGGCAGGCGGGACGGATCAACGGCCTCAACTCCCTGCCGAGACGCGATCCGCGCGAAACCGCCCAAGGCTAACAACCGCTGCGCGAGATTCAAGGAAGGGGGCGAGCATTCGAGGATCCGATGATCCTGGAAATCTCAAATCTCAAGAATTTGGTGTTTCTCGCGTCGTGAGGCGTCTTGTCGTGAAATCGGTTGCTTTTGACCGGCGATTGGCAGAGAGTTGGCGCTCGCTCGAATTGTTCCGACGCCTTCCAATGCCTCCTGTTCGCTGGGGAATGCCGCCGTGGATTTGAAAGAGTTCATTCGCAACGTGCCCGATTTTCCGAAGCCCGGAATTCTCTTTCGCGACATTACGCCCTTGCTGGCCTCGCCCGCGGCGTTTGGTCATGTCATTACGCTGTTCGCCGACCGCTTTCGTGATTCGCGCCCGACGGCGATCCTGGCCGCCGAGTCGCGCGGATTCATTTTTGGCGCTCCGCTCGCGCTCGAACTGGGAGCGGCGTTCGTGCCGATTCGCAAGCCGGGCAAACTCCCCCACGATACGCATCGATTCGAGTACGACCTCGAATACGGAAGTGATGCCCTGGAGATGCACATCGACGCCGTGCCCGCCGGCAGCCGAGTCCTCCTGATCGACGACCTGCTCGCCACGGGTGGAACCATCGAAGCGTGCTTGAAGCTGGCCGAGCACTGTCAGGCCACCGTCGTCGGCTGCGGATTCCTCATCGAGTTGACATTCCTCAACGGTCGCAACCGGCTCAAGAACTACGACGTCTTCAGCCTGATCCAGTACGACGGCGAGACGTGACCCTTTCGCCGCGTGATGTCGGATGATTGCGATGAGTCACGATCAGCCATCGTCTCAGCCCCGTGCCGCCTCGGTTGCGGTGCGACTGATGTTTGCAGCAACACGCGGAATGGCTCTGCTGTTGGGAGCCTTCACACTGCTGAATGTCCTTGGTGAACTGAAGAACCCGGGGTTTGACGCGAATCTGTGGTGGATCGACCTGCGCTTTGCGAACCCCGGGTTGAGTCGAGTCGCCCTGTTTGTGACGGGGCTGTTCCTGGTGACGTTCGGCGTGCGACCCACCTTCGCGCCGCTCCGGGGATGGGGGCTGCGCAGTTGTCTGGGCTGGCTGATACTCGTCGCCGCCTTCAATTCGTGGACGTTCCTGTGTCTCGTCTCGAGCGGTGAAATTCGGTCGGGTTTTCCACTTCCGCTGTCCGGAGCGATGCTGATCGTCCTGACGGTCCTCTTCTGGGGGGCGGGACATCGCGAGTTGGCGAGACACTCACGAGGACTTGATCGTGGAGTGTGTCTGCTGACAATCGTTGCCGCTTCGGTCCTGTTTCCACTGGCTCAGATGTACTGCTTCGGACGAACCGACTACCGACGACAGGCTGATGTCATCGTCGTCTTCGGCTGTCTGGTTCGCGCCGACGGAACGCCCTCGTTGGCGCTGGCCGATCGCGTGCGTACGGGGGTCGAACTCTATCAAGCCGGACTGGCCGATCGACTGATCTTCTCGGGTGGACCCGGCGAGGGGCCAACTCACGAGACAGAGGCCATGCGACGATTGGCGATGCAACTCGGTATTCCAGCATCGGCGATCGACGTCGATTTGAACGGGTTCAACACTCAAGCCACAATTCGTAATGTGGTCGCCCAAGACTGGGAAAGTGATCGGCCACGAGTTCTGGCTGTCAGCCACTTCTACCACCTGCCACGCATCAAGCTCTGTTTTCGACGAGCAGGCTGGGATGTGCTCACGGTCCCCGCCAACGAATCGCGAGGGCTGCACCATCTGGCTCGCTACTTGCTTTGTGAGGTTGCCGCTCTGTAGTGGTATTACTTGAACCCTGTCTGACTCCTTTCCGTGCAGTGTGAGTTCTTGTAGCACAGCAAGAGTTGCTTCCGCGCAGACCAAGTATTGGTTTCTGAACCTGCCCGACACGCTACCGAGTGGGATGAAGGTTAGCGGGAGTGTGACAAAGGCCATGCCTTGTTCCGATTGTGAACCCTTCATCGCAATCATCTCAATCGAAACAAACGGCTCATTTTGTGCTAGACACCGACAATCACTACTCTTACTATCCAACGCAGTCTTCGCAAACGGAAAAATCGTCATCTTCTGCTTGAGGATTGGAGTGAGTTTGACCTTTGGGGGGTCCAGAGGTTTGTGGGTCGTCTCGTGAGGGGGGAATTGTTCATGGTGAAACGATGGGGAATGTGTTTGATGGCGCTGACCGTGCTGGGGTCAGTGACTGAGGCCGGACACTGGCGTCGCTCGCGCTGCTGCTGCCAGCCGGTAGCGGCGTGCTGTGCGCCGGCTCCCTGCTGTGCCGCAATGCCGAGTAGCTGCGCGCCAGCCGTCCCAGCGTGTAGTCCCACCATGGTTGAAAAGACCGTGATGGAACCGGTGATGGTTACTGAAACCCGGAAGATTCAAGTAACCGAATACAAACAGGAGCAAAAAGAACGGACGTACACGGTCAGCAGGCAGGTTCCTCGGACCGAGACCCGCACCCGCACTGTGGCGTACAACGAGAATGAGGAGCGGACTCGCGAGGAAAAATACGTCGAGAACAAGCAAGTTACAGAGATGGTTGATCAGACCTACACGGTCATGGTGCCCTACACCGAGACCCGCAAGGCGACTCGTACCATCATGACTCCGGTCACAAAGAACGTTGAGCAGACTTACACAGTCATGGTGCCCTACACCGAAACCCGCAAGGCGACTCGGACCATTCATACGCCGGTGACGAAGAATGTCGAGCAGACCTATACGGTCATGGTGCCCTACACCGAGACCCGGAAGGCGACTCGCACAATCCATACGCCGGTGACGAAGAATGTCGAGCAGACCTACACGGTCAACGTGCCTTACACCGAAACCCGGAAGGCTACTCGCACCATCATGACTCCGGTCATGAAGAATGTTGAACAGTCCTACACGGTCATGGTGCCCTACACCGAGACCCGGAAGGCAACTCGTACGATCGTGACTCCAGTCGTGAAAGACGTTGTCCAAAACTACACGGTCAACGTCCCGTACACCGAAGAACGCCAAGGCACCCGCACAGTGTGGGAATGCGTCCCGGTTGTTCAGACTCGAACGGTCTGTGAGGATCAGGGCCACTGGGAACAGCGAGCCGTCCCGGCCTCGAACGGCTGCCAATCGTGTGGTGTCGTCGCTCACTGTTGCCGGCCGCGCCGTCATCACGCCTGTGGCGATTGCGGTGCCTGCGGAAACAATTGCGGCAATGGTTGCGGACAGGTCGCAGTTGCTGCTCCGTGTGGTGGTTGCACGGTCATGCAGAACGTGTGGGTACCGAACGTTGTACAGCGCGAAGTGCAATGCACGACTTACAAACATCAGTGCAGGCAGGTTCCTTGCACGTACACGGTAACACTCTGCCGCCCGGAAAACCGCACTCGCACCGTGCAGGTCTGCGAACGAGTCTGTTCACAGCAAGAATACGAGTACCCGGTTCAGCTCTGCCGTCCCGAAAACAGGACGCGCACGATCCAAGTCTGCGAGATGGTTTGCTCACAGCAGGAATATGAATACCCGGTTCAACTCTGCCGTCCTGAAAACCGCACCTGCACGATCCAGGTCTGTGAAATGGTTGCCTCTCAGCAAGAGTACGAGTACCCGGTTCAGCTCTGCCGTCCTGAAAACCGCACGCGCACAATCCAGGTCTGCGAGATGGTTTGCTCACAGCAGGAGTACGAATATGCGGTTCAACTCTGCCGTCAGGAAAACCGTACTCGCACGATCCAAGTCTGCGAGATGGTCGCCTCCCAGCAAGAGTATGAATATCCGGTTCAACTCTGCCGTCAGGAAAACCGCACCCGTCAGGTGGCGGTTTGCCGAGTTGTCCCCGAAGAGAAGACTCGGACCGTCAACTTCACGGTTTGCGTGCCGAAGACGCGCGAAGAACAATACCAGGTCACCGTCTGTGACACCGTGAACGAAGAGAAGACCGAGAATTACACGGTTTGCGTTCCCGTCTGTGTCGAGAAGGAAGTCCAAGTTCAGGTTTGCCAAATGGTCGCCAAGAAGATCATGGTTCCCTGTGCACAGCCCGCTCCATGCTGCCGCTGAAACGGATCGTTTGAGATCGGTCTTCCGTGGTTGAGTTTCAAGCCAACGACGCCTCGTGTCACCCGACGCGGGGCGTTTTTTTTCCCTGAGGGGATGAAGTGGGTGTCTCCCCTTTCCCCATCGCAACGGCAATCGGCTTCTCCGCGCAACCATTTGGCCACGTGAGGATTTGCGAAACTTGACGGTCTTGGAACCCACTTCTATACTCGCGCCGTTGATGTTGATTGACGGATGAACCCGCACCGCGTTACCCCGCTTCGCACAGGATGTGACCACCAGCATGAAATCTGAAGAACGTCATCGGCTACAGACGAACGAACTGAAGGAGGTCGTCCAAACCACGGGCAGCCTGTTGGAGCGGCATGCGACGACGATCGTGGCTGTCGTGTGTGGCGTGATGCTGGTGTCGGCGATCGTGATCTGGTGGGTGCGTCAGTCGACAGCCACCAGTTCCGCCGCGTGGACAAAGCTGGAGAATGCGGAAAAGACCGACGATTTCACCGCCATTGCCGAGCAGTACAAGAATACCCCCGCGGGAGACTGGGCGAAGCTGCGTGAATCCGAATCTTATTTCCGAACCGGCAGCGAGGAGTTGTTTACCGAGCGCGAGCTGGCGAACTCGGACCTCAAACGAGCCCGCGAGGGATTCGAGCAAGTCCTGGCCGCGCCCGGAACCTCGCCCCTCATTCGGGAGCGGGCCGCCTGGGGCTTGGCTCGTTGTCTGGAATCGACCAGTGACGGAGATACCACCCAGGCCATCGAGGCCTATCAGCAACTGTTGAAGGATTTTCCGGACACGATCTACAAGCCCTTCGCCGAAGATCGAATTGCCGCCCTGAAGACCGGCGGAACCAAGGAGTTCTATGCCTGGTTCAGCAAGCAGAATCCGAAACCCGCGGACATCCGCCCGAAGGATGGTGCGACCAAGGGTCCCTTCGATCCGTTTCTCCCGCCCGCCGCAGACGGTGAGACCGACGGCAAGTCGAAGAGTGACGACGCCGCAACGCCGCCGACCAAATCCGATGACGCGGGAACTGATCAGCCAGCCTCCGCTGAAGCCGCGTCCAACGTGACGAAGGATGAGTCGACACCCGCCAAGCCCGGTGCAGCCGAACCGGAAAAGAAGCCCGACTCAGACGAGCCGAAGCCCGATGCCAACCCGAAGAAGCCGACGGATGACTCCGAAAAGAAGCAGCCCTGACGGCGCGGTCGTTGGAACGGCGCACATCCAAAAAGGCGATTCGTGACCGGCCCGGCATCTTTGCATGCCGGGCTTCCTCTTTGATGGTCGAGACCGCATGTCCGAAGACGTTGCCGACGAAGTGATTCCTGACGAAGTGATTCCCGGTGACGTGTTTGCCGAACCGTTGCAGGTCGTCGTCGAGGATCGGGCTCACGGCTGGCGTGTCGATCATTACCTGACGCGGCTGTATCCCAACTTCAGTCGGGCGGCATTTCAGCGGGTGATCGATGACGGCGCGGTGCTGGTCAACGGCCTGCCGGTCAAGATGTCGCGACGGCTGCACGTCAACGACAGCCTGCAATTCCGGCTGCCGACGACACCCGATCACTCGCTCATGCCCGAGGACATTCCGCTCGACGTCCTCTACGACGACGACGCGCTGATCGTCATCAACAAAGCCGCGAACATGATCGTGCATCCGGGGAAGGGCAACTATGGCGGGACGCTGGCCGGCGCCCTCCAGTTTCGTTTCGACAAGCTCAGCGACCAAAGCCTTGTCAGTTCGAGTGATCGCTTTGCAGAGAAGTATCTAGGGATCGTATCGAGAACTGACTCAATACCGCAACCACTTAAAAATCTCTCTCCAACTTGTCTTCTTCCCATACATTAAAATGCCGGTACGGTAAATTTTTG
>JANODP010000068.1:0-21818 GCA_031412755.1 Schlesneria sp.
TTACTCCGAAGGAGTTGCGTCCTATAGCCCAGGGTTGCGAGCGAAGCGAGCTACCCTGGGAAACGGTTCAACCGATCCATGTACCCCAACGGGGTTCCGTCATCGGCGATTCTCGAAGGCCGCAACCCTTTCAGGGTAGATCGCCCGGGTGTTCTCTCTCCCAGGGTAGCCCGCATGCGCGGGCAACCCTGGGCTATGGGGCGCAACTCCTTCGGAGTAAAGACTCCTTCGTTCAGCCCCAAACTTGGAACTACTGACATTTCAAATGACCCATCTCGATTGATGTCTGGCAAGTTCACGCCAGCCCACAACACGCCGCCAAATCCATTTGGTGCTGCGGCTACGGCTTGCGGACGTTCTCCAACTGGTCCAGTCCGGTGACGTGAATCTTGTAGATCGTCTTCGCGGGAGCCGACGGTGGCGTGACTCGCTCGACCGTACCTGACACCCGCAGGACCTTGCCGCGGAAGTGTTCGGCCGGATCCTCAATCCCCAACCGCAGCAGTCGGGTCGCAGTTTCTCGGGACACCATCACCCAGAACTCGTCGCCGTCCTTTGCTCCCGAGACCTTCGCTTTGATTATCTGGATGTGCGAAAGACCGGGCATGAAGATGCTGTCAATGTTCAGCGTATTGACCTCATCAACCGGAAACTCGACGGTCGTTTGGCCCTCGAATTTGTTTTCCAGGATCGTCTCGGGCGAGAGCGGCTTCTGCTGCTGGAGAAAGGCTGCGATCTTGTCGGCGGCGGCTTGTGCGGTGGGATCGAGTTTCTCGCTGGGAACAGGCTTTCGAGCGGCTGCCTCCTTCCACTTCTCCTCGTCCCTGGTGTTGAATCGGTGAAACACCGTGGGGACATAGCCGCTGCTCACGACGATCCCTGCGGGGATCTTGAGTTGCTCCAGATTCACGGCTTCGTGTTGGACAAAGATCGTCAGCGTGGGTGGCACCGCGACGGGCGCGGCGGTGAATTCCATCACGCCGAACGGCTTGCGAACCCGTTTGTACCACTCGTCAATGCGCGATTGGTCGCCAATGGAGAAGATGGCCGCAATGTGATTTCCTTCCGGCAGACGGGTCACCCATCCGAGTCCGGCTGGCTCTTTGAGATGCGATAGCCGGATCTGACGAACTTCCGATTTTATGGCTGATAACCTTTCAATCAGTCGATTCAGGTCGTCGGTCGTGGTGATTTCCAAGGCGTACTGGTTCACATCATTGGGCCATTCGGAAAACCACGAGTTCCAGCCGGACGTCCGCGTTGGATCGTTCACGATTTCTCCAACGCCTTCGGGCCAGGCCGCGGACACGGTCACGGGCTGACCTTTGGTCGCGATCATCGAAGTCCCGCCCGCAGCAAACAGATTTGATGAGGCGAGCAGAATGAGTACGACGGAACAGACACTTCGCCGAGATCGAAATTGCATCACAACTTGCTCCTTTGACAGAACGCCCCTGCGAGGCGAGTGGCAACTGCACGCCGAAGTTTCATTTTCGAATGCAGTACAGGTGTTGCTGGCCTCGCAGCAGAAGTTGGTCTCCGCTGATGGCGGCCGAGGACCAGAAGATTTCGTCGTTGAGGCGGTTGGAGGAAATCAGCTTGAACTCGGGGCCGGGTTCGATGACGAAGGTGATTCCGGAATCGTCCAGCAGGAAGACTTTGCCGTCGTTCACCCACGGGGATGCTGCGAAGCCGGTCCCTTCGGGAAGCCGCTGCTGATAAAGCAGCTTGCCGGTCTGGGGGTCGAAACAGCGGACAATGCCCCCCACCTGATCCACCATGTAGAGGCCGCCCTCAAACAACAGCGGCGATGAGTTGCGATACGACTTGAACATCAGACTCCACGCGACGAACTCGCTGGAAGTGGTCTTGTCGTCGGGTAGCGAGATGTCCCCCGACGCACCCGCTCGAATGGCCGCAAAGCGGCCGGGGCTCCCCTGGAACCAATCCACCGAATCGACGTAGAGCAGTTCTTCATCGCCCACCGGTGAGACCGATGTCCGTCCGCTGCCGGCCATCTCCCACAGGACCACGCGAGTCACCTGATCGTAGGACACCATCTTCTAGCCGACAGCCACGACCACATCCGACCGCATCTTTTTCTTCCACAGTAACGGCGAGGACCAGTTCGATTTTTCGTCCCTCGCGATGCGCCACAACTCGTCGCCCGATTTCTTGTCGAGTCCCACCAGGAACGAGGACTTGTTGTTGTCGCACTGAATGACGACCACGTCACCCACGATGATTGGCGAGCTACCGCTGCCCCAGCCCGCCTGCATCGGAAATTCGCCGAGGCTTTTGTTCCACAGCGGCTGGCCCGTCAGGTCGTAACAGACGACCCCCTTCATGCCGAAGTACGCCACGACTCGTTCGCCATCCGTGACGGGGGTCTCCGAGGCATACGTGTTGCCTCGATGCTTGGGCGTCGCGGGCTTCCCCTCATAAGGAGTCTGCTCCCACAAAACCTTGCCCGTCTTCAACGACAGGCAAAGGACCTTCCATTGATAATCGTCCTTCGTCGCATCACGAGCACCCGGGGTGATGCCGCCATCGAAGCGTTTCGGTTTCTCTTCGTTTTCGGCCACGGCGGTCGTGACGAACACTTTGTCCCCCGTCACCACCGGCTGCGACCAACCGCGCCCTGGAATCTTGATCTTCCAGGCGACGTTGGAGTCTTCACTCCATTCGGCCGGATGCTTGGACTCGTTGGCGACGCTGTTCCCGTCCGGTCCGCGAAATCGACCCCATTCGTCCCCCACCGCCGAAGCGGCAACGAATCCGAGTCCCAAAACAACGGCGAGATTCCGGCAGACTTTCATGAGCAACTCCGTCTCAGTGTTCTTGACGAGGGTAGGGTCCAATGGTGAGGTTTGAAGTACGGCAATTCGGGATCAATGGTCTGGAGACACTTTTTCGCACAGACCTCGGTGTCGTCGTGCCTGGCTTTCAAGTCGAAAGGGTTCGTGATGGCCGCGGCGTATTCCCAATTCGCTTTGCCATCAGCCCCTGCTTCCAGCGTTGAACAACTCCTGCGAAGACTCACGCCAAACCCGCGTACCGCCGCCAGATCCATTCGACGCTGAGCAAGCCCAGCAGCCAGGTCCACAGCCACCAGGTACTCCACAGCGGCGTCTTCGTCACGGTCGGAGTGCCGACTTTCATCGGGACGGCGCGCAGGACTTCGGCCAGTTGAGTGGCATCGGTGATGATGCTGCCGCCGGAGTGCTTCGCGATCGACGCGAGCAGCTCGTGGTTCGGGAACGGGTTCTGTTGCTCAAACGGGTCGTGCAGAATCTGGATGTCGAGCGATGTGCTGTCGACCTGGGTGAACTCTTCCATCGCCGTCAGCTCGATGCGCAGCGACTGGTTGGCCGAGCCGACGGTCAGCGCGTCGGCGATCGGCAGTTCGAGCAGGAAGGCCGGCTTGCCGCCGGCGGCGTCGGAGCGCGGCAGGTCAAACTCTTCGCCCCAGGCGATGAACGGGCCGGACTCACCGCTTTCGCGCGGCTTGCCGTCGGGCCAGCGGACGGGCGAGTAGTTCGATTCGAGATCGTTCAGCGACGTCTGCGGCTCGATCATGCTGGTGATCTTGTACGAGCCGGTTTGATTCGCGGCTTCATCGAATGCCGACGCGGTCAGCGAAATCGTCTCACCGGGGCGATAGAACTTCTTGTCGGCCGTCACCACCAGCCGCCGGCGGCCGATCGACGAACTCTCGGTCAGCCAATAGACCGCGTTCCGCCAGAACTTGCCGTAGTACTTGGAATCCCCCTGCCCCCACTTGAGCAGGAGGTCGTTGGCCCACGGCGACGTGATCGGCATGGCCATCGCCATCGTGCGTCCGCGACCGTATTGCCCGACCACGATCGCGGGCTGATTGGTGGCCGAGGCCGGCAGCGTGGCGGCCGGCTTCGGTTCGGCAGTCGGCCCCTCCGGCTTGGGACCGCCGGTGGCGGCATTCTTGTTTGTCAGTTTTTTTTGCAGCGACTCGAAGAAACTGGGGGGCTTCGCCGGTGCGGGTGCGCTACCGTTGCTCGCGGGCGCGGCGGGTGCCTCGGCCGCCGTGAGGTTCGACACGGCCAACACGCGACTCAGGTCCGGTTTCACCCCGGACCAGCGGTTGGCGCCGAAAAAGGACGGGAACTGACCGATGATGTCGCGGTTGAGTTGCTGGTCGGTGACGATCATCCACAGCGGATGCGACATCGCCTGCGGTTCGGCGAACACGTTCACCTGCGTGCCGGGGAGCCAGTCGTTCTCGCCGAGCATCTCGACCGGCAGGATCTCGGCGAGCGGCGTGTCGTCCCAGCCTCCCGCTCGGAAACTCCGCTGACCGCCGACCATCAGCAGCCCGCCGCCGCGCTGTCCGATCCACTTGTCGAGCCACTCCAATTGCTGCTCGGTGAACGTGTTCGCCGCGACGTCGCTGAGGATGATCGCATCGAATGCCGACAGCTCGGCCACGGTCTCTGGAAACCCGCGCGCCGTCACCACGCCCCCCGTGTCAGCGACGCGCTGCAATCGTCCGCGGCCGTACGGAGCCGCCAGCACCACGCACTCGATGTCCTCATCCTCGGTCAGTGCCTTCTGCAAGTCGGAGTACGGCCCGCGCAGCTCCACCCGGTTGCCGGTTTGCACCGGCTGCAGCGGTTGCGAACTCCCCTCGATGTACAGCACGCGAATCTTCGTCCGATCAATCTGCACCTCGGCCTTGAACGAATTGTTCGCCGTCGAAACTTCATCCGGCAACGACGACACGTTGACCAGCAACTTGCGGGTCTTCGCATCCGTGCGAAACGACAATCCGACCGATTGAAACCCATCGTGCAATGTGGCCGGCATCGGTGGAGACAGATTGCGATCCGCCTCCCCCTCGACGTTGCCCGGCGCAGTCAGAGACACTTCGCAGCGGCGTCCGTCATAGCCGTAACTTCTCAGGAAGACCTGCACCTCAACTTCGGCAAAGCGCCTCGCGCGAGGCGGCACGACGCACGCGACGATCGCCACGTCGCCCCCTTTCGCCGTGTCACCGACCGGGACGACGTGCACCGGCACATTCAACTTCGCGAACTGCGCGGCCAGGGCTTCGACGCCGCTTTCGTCGCGTGCCCGACCGTCGGAAAAGAGGACGACACCCGCCGGAGGCCGCCGTCCAAACCGGCTCGACACCTGCCGCAATGCGGTGAGCAACTGCGTGTCCGAATCCGTCGGCGCGATCGGCTTTGGCTTGGCCTTCGACTTGCCGCCGGACGTCGCCGCCGTGGAAGCGGACGATTCAAATGCCTGAGCTTCCGAAGTCAGACTCAACGAGCGGCCGCTGTTCAATCTGCGGAGCTCGCCAGCCTTCTTCTCGGACCCCTCCGTTCCCAAACCCAGCGGTGACGGATCTTCGACCGCCGCCAACCGATGCCCGAACCGAAACAGCTTCACCTGGGCATGCGCCTCGTCGCGCGTGGCGTGATCCGCTTCGCGCATCAGCCGCGCGGCGTGATCGAACCGCGTCTCCTTGTCGCCAACCGCCATGCTCTGCGACGAATCCAGCAGATAAAAAATATCCGGCCGATCGATCGGCCCCGGCGTCTGCGAGACGTCCGACGGATTCAGCAGGATCAGCAGCAACGTCACGACCGCCGTCGCTCGAATCGCGATCAGACTCGTCCGCCGAGCGACTGCCGCGGGAGGCCCGCCCAACCACCTCAACAGCGCGAACCCAATCAGGATCGTCGCCGCGATTGCGAGCACGACCGCACCCGTCAAAGGACTCAGAAATGAGAATGTGGCCAGCATGGTGTGTTTCGTGAAGATTGTTGGCCGACTTCCAGGCCGTGATGTTTCATTTCAGGGATTGTCAGCGGGGACCGTGACCTGACCGCCGGAGAAAAGGACAAACGGATCTTGCGAGTCGCCACGGATGGCGACGTTGCCGCCGGGAGAATTCCAGACCTCGCGGTCGTCCAGCTTGACGAGCAACGGGCGCGTCGTGAATCGCAGCAGAGAATAATGCCAGCGTGGCCCGGCGGTTTCCTCGCGGCACTCCAACAGTAGCAGCATTTCGGGATCGGTGCCGCGCGTCCAAACGTAGGCAAACAAGCCACCGTCGAGCACACCCACCTTGGGCGCGGCATAGCGATAGATCGGCTGCGGCAACAATCGCAATTCCCACGGTTGCCCCTCGTGGTGCATCGTGACCGAGAAATCGCGAGCCAGCTTCCGCAGTTGTGTCAGGCGCAAGGACGCCGTCGCCGCCGGGGCCACGGCATCATCGAGAGGAGTGAGCGTGATGCCCGTTTTGGGCTGCCACGTCCCGCTGACCGTATTGGCACGCGGCAGGCTCTTCAATGAGAGCGTGTGAAATTCATGGCCAATGCTTCGTTTGCCACCGTTGGCCGGCGACGCCAGGACACCTCCCACGATTTCCGGCCGGCCTTCATGCGTCCACACAAACACATCGCCGGACCAATCATTGTCTTGTTTCCAGTGGAAGACCGACCTTTCGACAAACTCCAACCGCTTGGTTTTCGCCTCGTCGAAATAGAACTCGTAGGTCGCCGCCTGCTGCTGGTAGTACTCGTGCAACCAGCGTTGAACCGCGGTGATTTGTTGCCCTTCTGCGTCCTTTGTGTGTTTGGAGTCTGCCTGACCAAAGGCATTCGCGGCACACCAAACGCTGAGCCACGACACGCCGACAGCCAGAGACCAAACGTCGATCGTGCGTCTCGTCATTCTTCGGGACGTCATCTTTCTGTCTCCATTTTTCGGTCCGCCGATTCAGCCGACATCATTTGGCAATCGCCGACGTTTCTTCGTCCTTCAGCCAATCATTCACATACGAGTCTCGAATCGCGGGAGGATCGGCCTCCTGTTGACTCCACACTTCTCGATCATCAAGGCTGGCATAGACTTCGGCACCGGTCATCTGAGCAAAGCCGTAGGTCCAGATGGCCTGCTTCGTCGCGGCGTCACGTTGAGCCTCCAGCAGCAACAACACTTCCGGGTTCGTGCCGTTCGCGAAGGCGAAGACGGCGCCGTCGATCACGCCGGTCTCTTCGTCGGCGTAGCGATACAGTGGAGTGGACAGTGCCCGCAGTTCGAGTCGACCATCGGTACCCTCCTTCTCGTGCGCCGCGAACCGCTGGCGAATCTGCCGAGCTTGCGAGAGCCGTAGCGCCGGCTTCTCGGCCGGTGTCAAATCTCCGGGAACAGGTTTCCGGATCACGCCCGGTTGTTTGGCCTGCCACTTCCAATCGCCGCCGCGCGCCACGCCGATTTTCGAGTTCGACAGCGAGACAATCTCAAACAGCCAACGCGGTCCTCGTGGAGAGTTCGGATAAAACTCAACGGCCATCAACGCACTGGGAAGCTCACGCTCGGTCCACAGCCACAGCGTCGATTCATGATTCCGCCGCGTCGAGTCGTTGTATTTCAACAGCGGATTCGGCATGAGCTTCGCCGCCACCGGCTTCGCCCCCAACGCGGTCTCGAATTCAAACTTCTCGGCGATGCTCTTCATGCGATTGAGCTGCGCGGCGCGAGAGGCTTCGTCGGCCTTCTCGTCACTCAGAGCAACACCGGCCATCACGGCCAAGATCAGTCCGATCTCTCCGCAAAGCAGACTCTTCATTTTGATTCCTCCTGCAATCGGTCATGGTCACGCGGCACGATCACGGCATCGGTGCCATGTCGCCGGTTCCAGAGACCGCTCATTTCGCTTTCGGCTTCATTTCGGTTTTCGAATTTTGAGTACCAGGTTTCCCGGTCGATCCGGGCTTCCCTCCCTGGCGTGACAAGACCTCGAAGTACCGCTCGACCAACTCCTGATACTTGGGCGGAGTCGCGTCGTCCGAGACATTGCCGAGGTCGCCGAGGATCAGGGTTTGAATTCGCTCCTGGATGTCTTCCTGCAAGTGGACCAGCGCGAGATTGTAGGCGGCCGGGGCGGCGTAGCGGCCGTCGATCAAGCCCCAGTTCAACGGCTGCCTGGTTCGATCGGCATTGATTCCGAAGCCCGCCTTCTTCAGTTCGAGTTCGATCTCATCGCGCGCCTTCAGATTCACGCCGAGCTTGTCGAGCTTGTCCAACAACTCGCGCGCCTCGCGATGCCAGGTGGCGACCTGCGACGGCGTTTCGAGCTTGTCGAGTTGCTCGCGCAAATCGGCCAGAGCCTGTTCTAGCTTCCGTAACTCCTCCGCTTGCGGAGCGACAATTCCGCGGTAGGCCGCGTCCAATCGCTGGGCCATGATTTCCAACCGCTCCGCGGCGTCGAGGCTCGACAGTCTGGCATCGTCGTCCTTTTTGGACCGGATCATGTTGGAGACCTGCCCCATCTCGGCGACCAGTTTGTTGATGTCGATCTCCTTGATCACCGCCTGGATTCTGGCGGCCGCGTCCCGATCGTTCGGGTCGGTCGATTTTGCGATTTCGTTCAACACGTCCTGCAACGTCCGGCCCGATTCCGCCAACTTGTCGGCACGCTCCGCCACCAGTTGACGAAGTTGCTCGGCCGTGAGAGCCGGCCGGCTGCCGTTGCCGCCCCGGTCGTTCCTGGCATCCTCGTCCGAACCCCCTCCAGAACCGTCACGCGACTTGTCGTTCGGCTGGTCTCCGCCGGAGCCGTCTTGATCCTTGCCAGCCTTCTGCTCGTCCTTTTCATTCTTCGTGGAACCGGCTCCGTCCGACGGCGGCTCATCGTCGGACTTCGTTGCCTCCTTGCCCCGGCCCGCGCCACCGTTCTTTTCGTCCTTGGGATCTTTGCCAGAGCCTCCCTCCGTTTTCTTCTCGCCGGCCTTGTCGCCTTTCTGCTCGTCTTTTGATTGACCACCAGTTCCGGACTTCTTGTCGTCCCCTTTGTCCCCTTTGTCTTTGTCCTCGGGCGTGCCACCCTGACCATCCGGCATCGGCTTCCCGCCACCGTTCGCTGCCGATTTGCGCGGCTCGTTGCCCTTGCCGCCCGTTTGATCCGCGTCCCCCTCCCCCTTGCTCGGTTCCTTCTTGTCGCCACTCTTGTCATCCGGGTTCTTGTCGTCGGGGTCTTTCTTCTCCGACTTTTTGTCGCCCTCATTCTTCTCGCCATTCTTTCCGCCGTTCCCGTTCTGAGCCTCGGTCTTGGTTTGCCCCCCCTGCCCCTTCATCTTGGGATCGACCATCGGCGCGACCTTCGACTTCGGGTCGATCTTCATCTTCGCCTGACCGGTGGCCTGCACGGGATTGAGTGCCCCTTGAAACTTCTCGGCGAACTCCCGCTCTGCCTTCGCCAGTTGCTGAGCCAACTGCCGCGCCTCGGCGATCTGCTGCGGAGCCTCTTCCTTGAGCAACGCCTCCAACTGCCTGGCGATCTCCTTGAACATCTCGGCCGTCTGCTTAGCCTCCGCCTGCGCGGCTTTCGAGTCCCCCTTGTCGAGCGACGTGGACGCCGCCTCCGCCGTCTTGGCCGCCTCCGTGATCCGCTGCTTCGAGAGTTCCGAAGCCTTCTTCAGCTTGCCGAGAATCCGCTCGATGTCCCGAGCCTCGAGCGAGACATCGAGTTGCTTGTCCCGCAACTCGGCGCGGGACGGCTTCGTCGGAACCACCGGATCCGGCTTGGTTTCGTCCTGAGCCGAAACAACTCCCATCTGCATCACCGCGAGCGCGGCCACCGCCACGAATTGTCGAATCATTGTCTGCATGATGTCTCTGTCTCCCAATTTGAAGAACGTCCGAGGTTCGAGGTCATCGCTACTGAACTACTGACCCTCAATCTTCTGCGGTTCTGACTTTTGTGGTTCTGACTTCTGCGGTTCTGGCTGCTGGTCGTTGTCTGCCGACTTTTCGCCGTCATTCTCCAAGGCGCCGGCCACGGACATTTCCTGGTTCACCAGTTCCTCCAGTCGGCGGATCAACTCGCGTGCCTCTTCCTTGTCGGTCTTCGGACGGCGCAGTTTCTGAGCCTGCATCCGGTCGAACTGCCGCAGGGCCGCGAGCTTGGCGGCGTTGGGATTCTTGCGAATGAACTCGAGCGTCCGGTCGCGCTGTTCGATCAGGGCCTTGTGCGCGTCCTTCATTTGGAGTGTCGCGTTCTCCCACTTGCCGACCGACAGCGAATCGACCGCGGCGAGGATCGCGGCTTCCGCCTGATAGTACAGTTCCGTGTCGTCGAAGCCGCGCGCCTCCAAACCCTGCGCGAGTTCCCGCACGTTCTGAGCCAGTTCCTGTTCAAACGTCATCAACTGGTCGAGCGACGTGGCGTCCGGCTTGCGTCCGGCGGCGGCGCGTTTTTCGATCTGCATCGTGCGATTGAGTGCGAAACGCTGTTTCTGGATCAGCTCTTCGAGCGACTTCAGTCCCGATCCCATGCCCATGCCAACCGCGGGGTCGGGATCGACGACCTGGTACAACCGTTTGAACGGGCGGATATCAATGAACCGCATGTCGGTCTCGGTCCGCTGCGGCTGGCCGGGCCGGTTGTCCTCGGCGAATGCGAAGTACATCACGCTGTCTTTTTGAGTCAGCTCGAAGACCTCCAGCGGCAGGATCTTTTCGAGCGCCGCTTGCGTCGTGGGAGAGATCCGGCCCGTTTCAGTCGCCTCATCCACCGCCGCCAACACCGTCGCAAAGTCCTGCGAGATCAGCGGGACTTCCTGCTCGTTGTTGACCTGAAAGATGACGCCCGCCCTGGACAGCCCATAGTCGTCGCGCACGCGGATGCGCATCGGCAACTCCGCCAGCGTGTGAACTTCGACCCCCTCGTCGGGCGATTCAAACGTGACTTGCGGCGGCTGATCCTCGCGGACCCGGATGCGGTACTTGTTCTCCGGCAACTCCGTCCCATCCTCGGCCACGGCCACGATGCTGTAGTTGCGGTCCTCGTCGAGCGTCAGTTCGACTGAAGCAGCGACCGGTGCGTCAGAAGCCAGCGCGGCAGACGTCTGGCTGCTGACCTCGGACTTCTCGCTGCTCGCCAACTCCAATGGCACGACCTCCGCCTCGTTTCGATCCTCGTCGTCGCGCGGCTGCCGGCGGGGAGCGAAGACCAGCGAGGCAGACTTCACCGGCTTGTCGAATCGGATCACGAACTTCGCCAGCGTTCCCTGGAGCACATTCAAATTCGCATCGAGCGTCGTGCTGGTCGGCTGCCCGGTGTACGCCGGCGGCGTGAGTTCGACCGTCACATCCTCAATCCGCAGCGGCCGCCGGATGCGGATTTGATGGACGGGGCTGGTCAGCTCGCCCGCCGTGACGCGGTACTCGATGGGCTTCGTCAACCGATCCAGCCTGGCGACAAACAGCGCCTGTGGACGGGACGCGGCGACATCCGCCGTCGAATCCCGTGGCGAGTGATCCTTGGACTCGGGATTCCCGCCCCCCGACCCGTGACTTTCAATCTTGCGCTCCGTCCATTCCGCATCGGCCTGGCCGGCCGGCCGGGTGAACAGCGTGACCTGGCGGTTTGTGCGACCGATCAGGGCGACATCGATTCGCACTCCCGCCCCCTCATCGACTGTTTGATCCCCGGGCCACACCTCGAGCAGCCGGTACGGCTGCTCATTCAGGACGGCTCGCTGAGTCGCATTGCGCCACTGCCAATCGACGCTGGAGGCAGCAATCACCAGCACAACTCCGGCAACGAGTCCGCTGGCGATCAATCCCAATTTCTTCGTGGGAACGACGTCCTCGATCGTGAGCGGCAGCGCCCGCTGGTGAGTCTGTTCGGCCAGCGCCGTCACCAGTGTCGTCGCGACTCCTTCGGACCGAACCTGTTCGACCTGCATCGCTCCAAACTGGACCGTCGTGCGAATCGACTGACCGAGCTGCGGGAACGCCGCTTCGATTTCCGCCGCCGTCGTCGGCTGACTCCAACACCGTATCGTCCGCCACAACGAGTTCACGGCGAACAGCGCGACCGCGCCGAGCATCGTTCCCAGCGCGACGGCTCGCGCCGAACGGTCCAACTCCAGCGAGTAGTCGGCCACTGCCAGCCCGCCCAGTCCAATCAACGCCAGCAACAGTGAGCCGACCAGCACCTGCGCCAACTCGACCCGCCGCTTGCGAGCCCAGACCGAATGAAAACGGTTGAGGAATGCGCTATTCATGATTTGCCTTTCGTCGCTGTTCATCCTGCACCGCCGCCATCAGCCACTCGACGGCAGAGGAGTTTTCCAAAACACGATCCGCCAAGAGCCGAAGTTCGGCACGCTACGCGGTCGTGCGATTGCCCACGAACCCTTCCAACAACAACACGGCCAACAACACGCAGCCCACCCAGTGCCAGAGTTCATCCTGTCGCAGTTCGACATTGCCGAGGGTTGCGACCTGATCCGCCGTGGAACCGTCTTCCTCGACGAACTTCACGGCGAACCGGTCCTCGAATTCCTGTCGGGTGCAGCGATCCGTTTCGGACTCGCGCGGGCTGGTGTTGACGATCTCGGCAAATCGCTCGGACTGATCGACGCCAGGAATTGCGGTCCTTATCGCCGCTGGTCCAGTCTCCAGTCTCCTGTCTTCTGTCTCCTGACCTCTGACCTCTGACTCCTGACCTCTCTCCGCATCCACCAACCGTGAGCGGATTCGCCCGCCGGAGGTCAGACCGACCTCGTAACCCAACAACTGATGCACGGTCGGCAGGAACAAGCGGCTGCGGCACCAATCGCTCCAGTCGCGTCCGCAGGAGGATGTCACCCACAGCACCGTTCCCGCGCCGACGCGACGTTCCAGGACTGCGGGTTCGCCGGTATTGAACTGAGCCAGCACGGTTGCGTCGCCGGTGGGAGTCAGCTTCGTGTACGCGGCAAAGATCAGACGTCGCAGATCGCCGTGTTGCGGGTCGCTCAGCGGTTCAAAAATCGGATGCGTCTCGTCCCATCGATTGAGCCGCCAGGGCAGATCGATGGCGACATTCGGCTCGCCGATGCCGCCGACGGTCAGGCCTTCGTCGGCCAATGTCGCGCAGCTCTTGACCGACGTGTTGGCTCCGGTGAAGACGAGCAGTCCTCCTCCGGCACGGACGAACGACGCCAACTGCACCGCATCCGGCCGGGAGATCCCCCCCACATCCGCCAGCGCGATGGCGTCGAAGCCGGACAAATCCGGCAAGCCCCCGCCGTCGGCGTAACTCACCAGTGTCGGGGCGAACGGACTCTCGAAAGAGGCCTCCCTCTCGGTCGCCAGTCGCAACGCGGCCTCAAGAAAATAAGTCTCGCTGGTGATCGACGATGACACCGCTCCGCAGTTCACCACGAGCACTCGATACGCCGGTGTGGCCGAGATCGCGAAGAACCGCTGGTTGTCGAACGGCAGGTCGTCGTCGTACTCGACCGTCACGCGCCCCTGCCACAACCCTTCGCTCAGCGGCGGCAATTCAAAATCGAGCACGACGGTCGCGCCGGGCTCGAGTTTGACCCGCTCGCGCTTTGTGATTCGCTCGGCGAGCTTCGCGAACTCGGTCCGTTGGCTGATCTCAACATCTGACTTCTGGCCTCTGACCTCTGGCTTCTTCTCTTCCACCCTGCCGATCTCCAGCACGATCGCCACTTCCTCCAACGCGAACGCGCCGCCGTGCATGACGGACGCGCGGATCGTGGGAGACTCACCGGGACGGACCCACAACCGGGGTGTGCGGACTTCGGTGACGGCGACGTTGTTGACCACCGGCCGACCGAGATCGTGCAGGTGCGGTTTGACCTCGCCCGGCAACGGCTCGACCTCGGCCCAGTCGAGTCCCGATCGCTGCAGGTCGGTGAAGAGATGCAGTTGCTTCACTCCCGCCGGAGCCTTCACGCAGATGTCGCGCGCCCAGACAAACACGGTCCCGAAGTTGGTGGCACCGAAGGTCGCCTCGGGAGCCTGCAACTTCACCAGGACGGCGTCACTCGTCTCTCCGCCCCCCTCCATCTTTTTCGTCAGGGGATGCACGCTGTCGTCGAAGAACGCGACCTCGAACCGCGTCTGATTTCCCGCCGCTTGAATCAGCTTCTTCGCCTCCGCAACCGCCTGGTCGATCAGCCGCCCGTGGTCTCCCTTGAGCTGCATCGTCGCCGATTGGTCGATCAGGATGACCAGCAGTTCCTTGTCGCCGCCCGTCGCCGCCGCCGTCAGAAACGGCCGCGCGAACAACGCGACGAGCAGCGCCACGAACGCCATCCGCAGCGCCAGCAACAGCCACTGCATCACCTTCCGCCGCCGGGCATTCTCTTCCAGCACGATTCGCAAAAAGCGGATCGTCCCCAACTCCACGCGCTTGGTCTTCAAGCGAAAGAAGAGGTGAATCAGGATCGGCACGGCCAACGCGGCCAATCCTGCCAGGAACGATGTTTGAAGGAAGCTGGGCATGAAACTCTGTGGAACTCCGAGTCAGTCGGCCGTCACTTGGTCGGCGAAAAGTACGTCCAATTGTCGAAGACGTGGCCTTTGCCAGCCGCATCCGAAATCTGCCAAACCACGTTGTCCTTGAGGCGAACGGTCACTCCCGCAGCCGTCATCCCGGCAACTCCGAATTGCCAGCCACCATCCCTGGACAGGTCGAGCAACAGGAGCAGGTCCGGGTTCGTGCCGGTCCCCGTGAATCCGAAGACCGCTCCATCAGCCGCGTCCGCCAAACCGTCGTCGTAGCGGTAGAGCGGTCGTGTCAGCAGCCGCATCTGATGGATATCCTTGGTGGCATTCGGCTCCTGAAGTTCCGCCGCAAACCGGCGCGCGATCTCTCGCATTTGAACCAGCCGCGCCGGGCGTGTCGTCGCCGGCGTGTCGTCGATCGGCTTCCAAGTCACACCCGGTTTTTTAGCCTGAAACGTCCGATCACCTTCCCATTCCGCCGTGACCAACCCGGACGACAACGATGCGAAGCAGTACAGCCACGGACGCGGATGGATTCCCGCCTGGTAATGTTCCACCTTCATCGCCGCGAACGGCCGACCGGAACTGGTCCACAACCACAACCCGGCATCTTCAATGTGTCGCAATTCATCGCTGTAACGAAAGACCGGGGCCTCCACGAGCTGAAGTTTGAAGTTCGCCTGTTCCGTCAATTTCACGCGCGACTCCCGCACCCGCTCCTGCATCGCCTTCAACGACACCTCTTCTGCCGACGTTTGGCCTTCTGCGGGCGCCTGGCCGAGGCAGAGCAACGTGATGAACAGGGGAAACAGAGACATCTCAAACCTTTGTTCGGTGAACCAGGTAATCCAGCAACGCTTTATCGAGCGGGTCATCGGTCGTCATTTCGACGCGGTCGACGCCGCGATTCAGACATTCGCGGGCCAGTTCCGCGCGCCAGTTGTCGATGGCCACGAGGTACTTTTCACGAACCCCTTCGGCGTGCGTCGTGATCTCTTCGCGCGTTTCCATGTCGCTGAAGCAGATGTTGCCGTCGAGCGGCAGGTGCCGCTCCCACGGATCCCAGATTTGAAACGCGAGCACTTCGTGCTGCCGATACCGAAGCTGATCGAGTCCGCGCGTGATCGCCGGCAGGTCGTCGAAGAAGTCGCTGATGAGGACCACCATGCCGCGATGCCGGCACAGCTCGGCGGCCTGATGGAGCGCTCGCGACGCATCGGACTTCGGCCGGGCCTTCGTCGTCGCGATCGCCGCCAGAATTTCGTCCAACTGGTGCGGCTTGGCCCGCGGTTCGAGGTGCGCGACGACCTCGTCGGCGAACAACGTCAGTCCGACGGCGTCGTGCTGCTTCAACGCCAGGTGAGCCAACGCGGCGGCCAACGTCGTCGCATACGACAGCTTGCTGCGTCCCGTGTTCGCGCATTCCATCGAACCGCTGATATCGACCAACAAATTCAGATTCATGTTGGTCTCGGCGTCAAACTCCTTCACGTACAGCCGCTTCGTGCGGGCGTAAAGCTTCCAGTTCACATGCCGCAGATCGTCACCCTGCGCGTACTCGCGATGCGATGCGAATTCGACGCTGAACCCCACAAACGGACTGCGATGCAGGCCATGCAAAAACCCCTCGACAATGCCGCGCGCCCGCAGCTCGAGGTTGTCGAGCCGGGAAAAGAAGGCCGGATTGGTCAGTGTGTTGAGGCTCATGGAAAATCGTTAGGTGAGTCACGACCTCTGGGTCGTCATTCCTGGCCCTGATCGGCGTCGCCGCGATCCGGGCCGTAGTGCGAAAAGTATTCGTGCCGCGGATTCCATTCGCGGACTCGTTCGGCTTCCCAGACGGGTTGATCGTCGCGGGTCACCTTCAGCCGCGCGGCCGACAGGCGCGCAAAGCCGATTCGCCAGGAACGCTCCATCTCGGCGATCGCTTCGATTTGAACGAGCACTTCCGGGTTCGTACCCAAGGCAAACAAGAACAGCGCGCCATCTTCGATCTTCTCGTCAGGGCAGCGGTAGCGATGCACCGGCCGTGGCAACAGCCGCAACTGCGATTGATCGCCGTCCTGGTCTTCGTCCGCCCGGAATTGCGACAACAACGTTTTCATCTGAAGCAACCGGGTCGATTCAGAACCTGCCGGCTCGGGGTCGGTCACGAGAATCCATTTGCGCGGATTCGCGGCCGGTCTCCAGTTCCAGTCGGGGCGGCCATCGACCACCAGCGAGGAATCACTGAGCGACACCAGCTCGTAGTTCCACTGAAAGCCTTCACGCGAATCGTTGAACAGAGATGCGACCGCGATCGGACGCTCGGCCTGGGTCCACAACCACAACGTCCCGTCAGTCGTGGTCCGAGCCGAATCGCTGTACCGGAACAGCGGCTCCTTGCCGACCCGCCGCAGTTCCGGTCTCTCGCCGACCTTCAATTGCAACGCCTCGGCGCGCAGCCGCATCGCCGCCAGCCGCTCTTGCCGCGCGACAGTTTCCGCGTCGTCCGCGACGATCAGCGAACCACTCAGGCAGAACACAACGATCGGTGCCAGACGGGGCATCACTTCCTCTCCTCCGTTGGAACCGCTTCCAGCAGTCGATTCACCAGCACGTCGGAATCCACGTTGTCGGCCCGCGCATGGAAGTTGAGCACCAGCCGGTGCCGCAGCACGGGATGCGCGACCGCCTTGATGTCCTCGAAATCGACGTGGTACCTGCCGGCCAGGATCGCCCGCGCCTTCGAGCCGAGCACCAGGAACTGCGACGCGCGCGGACTGGCTCCGTACGAAATGTATTTGTGGATCGCATCCAGCGACTTGGCGCCGGTGTCCTTGCCCGCCAACGAAGGGCGAGTTGCCGCGACCAGCCGCGCGGCGTAACGGACCACGCTGTCGGCGACGGGCACGCCGCGCACCAACTCCTGCAGCCGCAGAACTTCCTCGGCTTGCAGGACCGCGTCGGCACTGGCCGTCACCGTACTCGTCGTTCCCTTGATGATCCGCACCTCTTCGTCCACCGACGGGTACTTGATCTTCAGATTGAACATGAAGCGGTCCAGTTGGGCCTCTGGCAGCGGGTACGTCCCTTCCATTTCGATCGGGTTCTGTGTCGCGACGACGAAGAACGGCGGCTTGAGTTTGTAGGTCTCCCGCCCGACCGAGATCTCGGCCTCCTGCATCGCCTGCAACAGCGCGGCCTGGGTCTTCGGCGGCGTGCGATTGATCTCGTCCGCCAGCAGGAAGTTGGTGAAGACCGGTCCCGGCAGGAACGAAACCTTGTGCTTGCCGGTCGCGTGATCCTCTTCCATCACGTCGGTGCCGGTGATGTCGGCGGGCATCAGGTCGGGAGTGAACTGAATGCGGCGGAACTCCATTTGAAGAGTCCTCGCCAATGTCCGAGCCATCAACGTCTTGCCCAACCCGGGAACGCCGTGAAGCAGGATGTGCCCCTTACACAACATCCCAATCAACAGCGAGTCGATGATTTCGTCCTGCCCGATGACGATCTTGCCCAACTCATGTTTGATCTTGGTGCGAGCGTCGCGCAGTCGCTCGACGGCGGCAGCGTCATCGTTCGTGGGCGTGTTCGACATCGTGGAAGTCCGTCAGGTTGAAGGTGATGAAAACCAAATTCGGGAACACGGTCAGGCGGGGCTGGTCTCAGGCTATTTGTTCTGCCCGTCCTTGAACCGCTCGTCGATGATCGGGGTGTCTGCCGGGAGAGGAATGCGGTTCAAATCCACGATCTCTCCATCAACCACCAACACAATACGGGTGACAGATAAGGGGCCGTTCGAAACGGATTTGACGGGAGGGTCGATGCGAACACCGGCAGTTTTTCCGGATTCGACACGGAGGTGAGAACCTCGCATCAGCGTGATGGACGTTCCCTTGCTCTTGAGCTTCAAAATATGGGGCCAGGCAGATTCAAACTCCTCGCGGTTTGCGAAAGGAATGTCATAAGACTGACCGACAAAATCATGCTCCCAGGTCCATGCTTGTTTGCGCAACGGTTCCAATTCTTTGGGCCAACTCTTCGGCCACGTTCCTCCCGGACCACCCACTGATAACGCATACACGGACCCCACCGTGCAAAAGACGAATGCGGCAAGGAAGGTGATCATTCTTTTCATCGTGATTCCTCCAGAGACATTGAGCTTGCATACCCAAGGCCTCGACGAACAACGCACACTGTTGGTTCCAAGTCTTCGCGGCATCACCGCGTCGATCAGCGTTCCAAACCGCTCTCTGATTTGACTCTTGTTTCATTCGTGCTGGTTTCGGGCTTCGAATTTCGGGTTTCGGATTTCGCAACCACAGCCGCTTCGGCTTCTTTCGGGTCGATCAATTCATCGCGGTCGGCATCGAGTTGTTCGAAGGCATCGCGCGGGCCGAGGAACTCGCGCCAGGTGATGTCGCCATCGTTGTTGCGGTCCCAGCGTTGAAACCAGATCGGGCCGACGGGGCGCGGTTTGGCGGTCGCGACCACGGCTTGAGGCATCAGCGGATTGCGGCGCTCCGGATTTCCGAACGGATTGAAGACGCCGCGCACGAACTCGATGCGATACCGGCGGGCCGGTTCCTTTTCGCCGAGGCCCGGTTTGTCGTCGCGTTCCATCTGGGTGAGCGTCTTGTCGGCGTAACGCATCTCGCGCATCGAGATGCGGCGGTCGTTGTTCGAGTCGAGCGTCGAGAAGAATCCGGACCCGTCGTCAAACACCGTGATCTGGCAGGTCGTCGCCACCGGTTCACCCCGGGCGCGGATGAACTCCTTCATCTCTTCGCCGAAAATCTTGCCGTCGCCGTCGGCATCGATCTGGTCGAACAGGCCGCGCCCGAATCGCTCGCGAACCATCGTTTCGTCCTTGTCGAGGTAGCCGTTGTTGTCCGTGTCGAGTTCATTGAACGTCCGCAGGGCGATCGTCATCGACGCTTCGAACGGATCGACCTCGCGCGACGAAAACGTGACGACGGCGGTCGGCAGACTGATCGTGGCCAGGTCCGGAACGCGATCACCGTCGGTGCGGTTCTCCAACGTCCCGAGCGTCCGCAGCATCGGCCGGCCCTGCTTGCGAATGACATCGACCTCCAGCTCGATATCGACCGGCGAGTTCTTCAAACCGGCGAGTTCCTTCAGGTTGAGCTGCCCGTCCCGGTCGGTATCACACGTCGCGACCCGCTCCTGGGACCACCCGAGTTCTTCGGGCGACAGCTTGCGGTTGCGGTCCTTGTCGAATTTCTGAATGAGCTGCGCCGGCAACAGAGTCTGGTTCGTGTCGCGGAGCAGTTCCGACACCGTCGTGGTCTGCGGACGGCGCTGATCGGTCTGCACCACAATGGGGTCGATCGGCGTTGTCGGAGGTGGGGCGAACTCCTCGAGCGTCACGCACTCGTCGTCGTCCGAATCCTTCGCGAGCAGCAGATCGACCGAGTCCTGCATCTCCGTCGCATCCACAATGCCGTCCTTGTTCGCATCGAGCAACTTGAAGACGGCGTCGTCGCTGTCGGACGTGCTGGCGTTCTGACGATAGACGACCGTCTCACCGCCGAATTGCTCAATCCGTTGCTCCATGTCGCGGCGGGAAAACGTCGGCGTGGCTCCGATCTCATTGAGAAACGCCGTCGCCTTCGGTCGTTGCTTCTCGCGGAACAGCGGCGATCGCTCGGCCTCTTTCTGCGAGAGCTTGCCGTCACCGTTCACATCGAGCGTTTTCAACAACCGATCCAGGCTCGCGCGCCGGGCATCCAACGGAGACTGTCCGCCCACGGCCACATGAATCCGCAAATGCAGCGGTCCATTTTCGAGCATCAGGATCAGGTTGCGGACTTCGGAGGTCGGCGCGGGGTCGGCGGCGGCGGTGAGCGGAAGAGCGACAGAAGTCAGCACAGCAAAACAGCAGAACGAGAAGGCCATCGCACGACGCAGCCACGGCACGATAAAGGGGTGGCCCCCCTGTCTCATCACCCGAACCAGGTTGTGCGTTGCTCGATTCATGCTGCCGCTCTGATTCCCGTTGTTCTGACCTCTTGCCGCTATGCCGCTGTGCTGCTGTGACTTCCGGCCGCTACGCCTTTTTTTTCTTCTCCGGGACCGGAGCAATTTCCTCGATGACCTTGCCCCCACGATCGACCAACGGAATCGGTCGACCTTCGGGCGAGATGTTTTCGTTTTCGGGACTGACGCCGAGTCCCGCACACATCGTCGCGTAGAAATCGGCAATCTTGACGGGACGTTCGGCCACTTCGGTTCCCGCTTTTCCGGTGTCACCGATGACTTGGCCCCCTTTAATTCCTCCGCCCCCCAGCACGGTGGACCACGCCGTCGGGAAGTGATCGCGACCAGTCGTGCCGTTGATCTTCGGAGTACGGCCAAACTCGCCCATCCAGACGATGAGCGTCGATTCGAGCATTCCGTGCTCGCGCAGATCGTCCATCAGAGTCGACCACGCCGGATCGAGCGTTTCGCTCAGCCGTTTCACCGCATTGAAATTGTCCGCGTGCGTATCCCAACCTTCGAGCGTCACTTCGACGAACGCCACGCCGCGTTCGACCAACCGCCGGGCCAGCAGACAACCCTGTCCGAATCGATTGCGACCGTACTTGTCTCGCAACGCCGCCGGTTCCTCATCGAGTTTGAACGCCCCCTTGGCATTCGTGGCGATCATCCGCATCGCGCGGTCGAAGTTTGACTTGTGAGCCTTGGTTGACGGACCCTTCGTCCGGTTGGCGAAGTCGCCCTGGAGAAACTTGGAAACTTCCAGGCGCCGTTCCATCGACTCCTTCGTCACACCCGGCGGTGGCTTGAGGTTCTCGATCGACAGGTTGGCGCGGGCTTCCGGGTCGTTGCTGTCGCCGGAGACCACCAGCGGGGCGTAGTTCGGACCCAGAAAACCAGGCCCGCCGACATCGGCGAATCGAAATGGCGAAATGCTGACATAGTGCGGCAGGTCGTTCGCCTCGTCCCCCAGCTCCTTCGCGATCAGCGAACCAAGGCTCGGGTAGTTCACGCCCTCCTGTCCCGGCCGATGCCCGGTCAGCATCAGACGGGTCGCCGCTTCATGGTCTCCTTCCGCTGTCGTGAGGCTGCGAATGATCGCCAGGTCTTTCATCTGTCTGGCCACGCCGGGCAGATGCTCGCTGATTTGAATGCCGGACACGGCCGTCTCGATTGCCTTCGACGGTCCGCCGTTCGGATGCCCGACTTTCAAATCGAACGTGTCGGTCTGAGTCGGTCCGCCCGCCATCCACAGCAGGATGAACGATTTCGGCTTGCTCCCCGCCTCCGCCGCCTGAGCCAATCGCGGCAGCCAGCCGGAATACGAAACTCCAAAAGCGCTCGCGAACGACAGCTTGACGAAATCGCGTCGGGTGAAATCGGCAGGTGACATCGCGTTCTCCCAGTGAAAGACGAGTTCCGGTGAAAAAAATTAGAGGTGGTTCCCAAACCAACCCGCAGCGTGCGGGGGGGCGGGCGCTTGCGGCCGCGAGGTAGTTGAGTACGGTGGGTGGGGTTTCGGGCCCGCGGCC
>JANODP010000069.1:0-45321 GCA_031412755.1 Schlesneria sp.
GGCGATCAGGTGGGGCAGGTTTTGTTCGCCAATCTGCTCGACGACGTTCGACGGCATCGGGGAGAGGGCCGTCACGCGGGATTCGTCGATGTCGGCGTTGGCGATGCGGATTTCTTTGCCCTGCGCGTCGGCGAGGATCACGGCCGCTCCCTCCTCACGCAGCTTCAGGCCGGTGAGGACCTGGCCCTGGTTTGTTGAGATCGTCGTCGCGCGAAAGGCTGCGTCGATGTTGCGGTTCGGATCGAGGATGTCCTCCAGCAACCGTTCGAGTCCCCGCTGACCGATGCCGTCCAACTGCGGGCCGAACTTCGCTCCGTCGCCGCCAAGGCGGTGACAGTTCGCGCAGACCTTCTTGAAATGGGCCGCACCCTTCTCCAACACATCCGGCGCGGGTGAAGCGAACGCCGACTGGCTCGCCGAGAACTTCGCGATCTGTTGTCTCAGCCGCTCATCCGGCGCGGGGAGATCCTTCGTGAGGTCGCTCAACCGCGCATCGAGGTCCGGCAGGCCGGTCCCTTTCAACCGATCGACGACCGGCTTGTCTTGCAGCAGCCGCGCCGAGGCTTTCCCCGTCGCGACGAGGTTGAGCAGCGAGTCGGCTCCCGGCCGAGTCGTCGCCAGCGCGAGGGCCACCGGCTGTTGCAACGACGCCGGGGCCGTGGCCAGCGCCGTGCCCAACGCCGTGCGCGCCGAGTCGGCATCGACCGGACCAAGTTGCTGCGCGAGGGCCACTCGCAACGCGACCGGTTCCGAACCGCTCGTCATCAGCGACGCGAGAGCCGTCAGCGCGCGGGGCCGATCGAGCGACATCGCCGCCGTCGCCGCGACCGCACGCACGGTCGGTGCCGATTGTGCATCACCGAGCACTCCCAACACGTGATCGAACTGTCCGACGAGCCGCATCTGTTCGGCCACCTGCAACGCCAGCGCAAGCGAACCATCCCCGAACGCGAAGCCCGGCGAAGGATTCTCGACGACCGCCGGCTCGAACCGGCCGGCCCCGATCCACGCATACGCATCGCCGGTGTCGGCATCGACGATCTCGATCACGCCGCGCTGCCCGGACCACTTCGTCAGGTTCCATTCGATCTTTTTCGCGACATCGTTGCGAGGCGGGATTTGCTGCGCGATGACCTCGCCCGACTCGACGAGCTTCAACCGGATGTGATTGAGCGGCGCGGGATTCGTCGTCGGTAAGCCGTTGTGTCCGCACAGCCAGAACGACAACTTGTCCGGCACGGCGAACGGTGCCGACCGCAACACGCCCGTCAGCTTCTCGCCGTTCACAATGCTGTCGAAGAAGAGTCCGTCTTTGACGCCGTCGGCCGAACCGCGCGGCCTGACGCCCCACGGACTCGCCTGCAATGAGATGGGAGCCGACTCGACTGGCACATTGACCCACGCCGGAGCCGGACGCGACTTCGGATCGAGCATCTTCACGGCGAGCGACGCTCCCCACTTGCCGAGTTCACTCTCCGAGGACAACCGCTGCCCGCGCCGAGTCAGTCCGGAGAACAACGACTGAAACAGCGAGACCTGCTTCGAGGCGTCGGCCGAATACTTCGTCTGCACGAATTTGGCGACATCGTCCAGCCGCGCACCGCCGACATGCTGCGCGACGTGCATCAGGCACTGCGACATCAACTCGGGCGAGACCTCACGCCCGCGCACAAAGTCGAACGTGAACCACGCCGCCGTCTCGTTGGGCACAGCCAGCGCGATGTCGATCAGCCGCGTCAGTTCCTCCTCACTCAACTTGATCGAGCCGAGCTGCTCAATCGCCGACGCACCTCGAAGCTGGTTCCGCAGCGCAATGCGGATGGTGTGGATCAGTTGCACGTCTTCCTTCGGCGCGGCGGCCCACGCGCTAAGCAACGGCTGGATGTTGAAAGCGTGCGGGTGAAGGCCCATTGCTTCCGCTGCTGCACGAACGGCAAACCAGTCCTTGTCAGGATCGTCCCCCAAAAACTTCGTGACATCATCTAATGGTCCACGCACCAGATTTCGCGTTTTCGCGTCCCACTCGGCTCGCTCGGCGAGTGCCTTCAGGCGATGGACATAAACGACCTGCGAAGGATCGGTGCCGATGCCCCAAATCGTGTCGTCATCGAGAGCATTCAGGCGGTGCAGACCCCAGATCGCCATTGCTCGCTGATTGGTGAGCCGATCGACAAACATCGGCCCGGCGGTCTGGTCGGCGGGCAACGGCTTGAGATCGACGTTCGGACGCTTCGTTGCCGCTTTGAGCTTGGCAACGATGGAGGCGCGAACATCTGCTCCCGCTTTCGCACTCGCCCGTTCGACGAGTTGTCCCAGCGCGAGTTCCCTCACCGTCTGATTCGCGTTTCCCAACGATTGGACCAACTCATCGACCGACTTCGTCGTCAGATCGCCCACCGTCCCTCCTACCCTCCGTCCCTCCTTCCCTTGCTCCTCCACCTTCGCCCCTCCGCCCTCGCCCTTCCACACCACGCGCCAAACACGCCCGCGATGCCGGTCGCGGCGCGGATGCTTCAAGTCCACCTCGTAGTGCCCGATGATGCTGTTGTAGAAGTCGGAGATATACAGCGCGCCGTCCGGTCCGAGTTGCAGATCGACCGGATGGAACCACCAGTCGTCGCACGTGACGAAGTCTTCCGGCTTCTCGACCCACGGGGATGAGCCGCGCCACTGGATGACGTCGCGGTGGATGATGTTGGTGACGACGTTGCCGACGAAGATGTTGCCGTGGTATTCCGGGGGGAACTGGTCGGCGGCATAGATCGCGACTGCCGCGATGCCGGTCGAGCCGTGATCGTTCCCCGTCGTCAGCGGCACGAACCCGAGGCCGTCGTGCGGTTTGCCAAAGCTGTCGTAGTGGCCTCCGCGCACGATCAGTGTCAGCGGTTTCGAGTGGCAATCGGCCGTGAACCGGTTCCCCAGCGGATCGATCGCCTGACCGAACGGGTTCACCTGGCCCCACGACATCTGCTCGATGGCCGATCCGTCCGGCTTGAACCGGTACGTGTTGCCCGAGGTCATTTCGAGCACCACGTCCCCTTCACCGCGCAGCTTGACCTTCGACGAATTGCGGAACCCGTGACACGCATAGACCCAGCCATCCGGGGCGAGTCGAAACGCGTTCTGATTGCCATGCGTATCGACGAAGTCAAACGGGCCGTACAGGATCTCGCGCTTGTCGGCCTTCCCGTCGTTGTCCGTGTCGGTCAGCTTCCAGATGTTCGGGATCGACCAGACGATCACCTCGTTGCCGCTCGGCAGAGGCAGCACGCCAATCGGAATATTCAGCCCTTCGGCAAACTTTGTCGCCTTGGCCGCCTTGCCATCGGGGCCGATCCCTTCGAGCACGGTCAACCCATCACGAGCCTTCTCGGGATCGGCGGCGGCGAAGGGATACTCAATGCTGTGCGAGACCCACAGCCGCCCGCGCGCATCGAAGGCCAGATTCATCGGCTTCTGGATGTCGGGCTCGCTCGCCACGAGTTGAATCTCAAACCCGGCGGGGAGTTTGAACTTGGCCTTCTGCTCGGCGGGAGTCAGCGGCTCGGTCGGAGATACGGGCGGACCCGCCAGGCTCAGCGAAGCATATCCCACGAACAACAGCAACACGGCGGCGCGACAGACGGTGAGTGGCATCAGACTTCTCGATCAGGAAGGCAACGGCAGAGAGATAAGGATCGTCGCATCAATAATTGTCTGTATCGATCGCGTTGCCGCTCGCCATCAACGACAGCCAAACAAAGATTGGCAGAACAATGGGGGCAGAATGATGAGAAAACTGAATTCGTTTTTCTCGGCATCATTCTGCCCCCATGGTTCTGCTAGTCCGTTTCGTTTTCCGACAGTTGTTGATGCGCCGATCCTAAGGCGAGCGGCAGGAAATAATTCATCCTACATCGCGGTACGACAACTCCTGCCGCTCGCTTTACCACGATTCGCGTGACATTGCTCACTTCGGGATCCGGTTGAGCGTGTAGTACGCCTCTTTGTGCAGAAGCGGCAGGCCCTCGGAGGACTTCACGCCCGAGGAGGTCAGTTCGTGGATGCGGTCGGCGACCAGGCCGTCGATCACCAGGCGGACGCTCTTGTTGTCGGAGGCCACCGTCGCCGACGTGATCGTCGGCTTCGAGAGATCGACCTCGGGGCTGCCATAGGCCGACTGGAAGATGTAGGTGTAGGCTTGCAGTTGATAGCTCGCGATGTCGGCGGCCGAAGCGCGATCGACGGGTTGAGTGAACGTCAGTTCGAAGCCGTCTGGTTTGGCACGCATCTCGTGAATCTCGAACGGAACCTTGCCGGTCCAGACGAGTCGTTCGAGAGCACCCGGCTTGGGACCGCGCGAGCCCCAGCCTCGATTCGTTCCCCCCACGAACATCGAACCGTCCGGCGTGAACTGCATGGCGAGCGTTCCCGAACCGAAGCCCTCGCGGAAACGGAAACAGGCTCCCTGATACTGGCCCTCGACCTGTTCGAGGAAGCAGCGCATGACGGTGCTGTCGCTTTGGTCGCCGACGAACATCTGATTCTGGAACGGCCCGAACTTGCCCGTGGTGTCGCAGGCCACGCCGCTCGCCGACTTGCCCATCTTCGTGTACGGGAACAGGATCACCGGCGGCACGAACTCGGGAATTTTGGCCGCCTCGACCATGAAGCGGCTGCCGCTTTCCGGCTCCTTCGGTCGCGCTCCCATCGCCGCTTTGACTGCGGGCAGGTCGTACCACTTGAAGCCGCCGGGATGCCCGACGAACTTGCCGGGAACCAGATGCTTCAGGCCGCACGTCCCGTTCCACGGTCCCTGGTTGTCGGTGTAGAACATCTCCCCGAGCGCGTTCATGCCGATGCCGCCGGGTGAGCGGATGCCGCTGCACGTCGGGATCATCCTGCCATCCTGCGTGATCCGCAGGCACCAGCCCCGGTACTTGTTCTCGCTGCTGAACGAACCGGTCAGACAGAGGACGACCCAGATGTCTCCGTTCTTGTCGAACTTCGAGCCGAAGGCGTATTCGTGGTAGTCGCCGCCGATGTGCCAGTCGTCGTTGACGGTCTCGAACAGATCGGCCCGTCCGTCGCCATCGGTGTCCTTCAGCCGGCTGACTTCGCCGCGCTGAGTGACATAAATCCAGCCGTCCTTCTGGACGATGCCGAGCACCTCGTGCAACCCGTGCGCGAAGCGGGTCCACTTCACACCGCTCACCTTGGAATCGGTCGCCGGTTCCGAGAACGGCTTGTCCACCATCCACACTTCGCCACGCCGGGTACACACGGCCAGCGTGCCATTGGGCAGCAACTCGATCCCGCCCGCTTCGAGCATGATCTCCTTCGGAATGTCGAACGAGATCAGCCGGTAGAAGTCATTCTCGACGGGCGGCTTGTCCTGCGCGTTGACTCGCGCCGACAACGCGATCAACCCCAGAGCGAACAGCGAAACGAAGCGGAGCATGAACTCAATCCTTCACGGAGACGAGGGCGTTGCGGGTGGGGCGGTTGCCGGCGGCGACGGCTTCCAATCAGACAGCTTGACGACGTTGGGAATGTGCGGCGCAACCGCATTGGCGAGGCGATCGTCAGCGGTGACGAACGGACAGCCGAGTTGAACAGCGAGCGCGAGGTAGATCGAGTCGTAAACGGTTCGATCAAATTTGATTGCGATTGAGGTGGCTTGGGGCAACAGGACGTGGCTGTCGGACCACGGAATCGTCAGCGCGGTGACGGTGGCCGTGGTTTGTTCCGCTCGGATCGATGTCATGGCACCGATCCGCTGCTTCTTCCACAGAATGTTGCCGACCTCAATCGGCAACAGATCTGGAGCAAATAGCTCGATGTCGTCATTCATCCACAGCCTGAACAACACGGCGGCTTCCGCCGAGTCGTGTTCGGCAACGTACCATTTGACCACCACGCTGCTGTCAATCACCAGACGATCGCTCATCGGTCGCGGTCCTCGCGGATCATCGGAACGCAGTCGGGCTGCAGACCGGATTCTTGGAACATCGCTTGTCGGTTGGCCGTGACTTGATCAAACAAAGCTCGACGCTCCGCGAGCATCTGGTCGCGATCTTCCCGGATCAGAGGGACACAGCTTGAGGTGACGCCGCGTTCGGCCTGCAATTGTTCACGACGACTGTCGATGCGCTCGATGAGCGTCTCCAGCGACGTTTCTTTTGCTCGCGGTTCCACCCGGCTGTTGGCCAGCAGTTCCGGAATCGTTGCGAAACCCGATGCTGCGGCTTGGGACTGCAACTGTTCGTAAAGGCTGTCTGGAAAATCGACGATCTGACTCATGGCTCCGTTCCTTTACATAGGCAGCTGGCCCGAGACGTTCTGTGTTCACCACACATAGTCTTGCGTGAGGATCGCCTTGCCGCCAGAGAGGTTCACGGGGACCAGCAGCTCCCATTTGCCTCCGGCTTGGCGGAGCGTGGCCTCGCCGCCGTTGCCGTTTGTGGTGCTGAGCTTCATCCTCCAGAAGCCGTCCAGGCGGTATTCGCCTTCGGAGATCTTCTCGATCTTTGACGCCACGGCCGCGCGGTAGTAGAGCGGCTCGCTGGAAGAGCCGGCCAACGTCAACGTTCTGCGCAGGCCGGCGAATGGCTGGCCGTCGGCCTTCAGCGGGGTTGGTTGGTCTTCGACGGTGACCCCTGAAAACGAGTAGCGGAACGTCGGCTGCTGCTTCGCGTCGAGTTTGTAGCCGAGGAACCGGAAACCGCTCTCGCGCGCCAGTGCCGTCGGCCACGGATCGTTTGGCGACGCGAGCTTCGCCAGCGGCGCATTGGGGGCGAGTTCGATCAGGTGGTCGCCGAGCGGGGCCTCGAAACCTTGTCCGCGACCGTTCCAGTGGCGCGACGCATCGATGAAGGCTCCGTGCCAGACGAGGGCCAGCCGCATGTCGTTGGCGTCCCATGCGAGGTTCACCTTGTCGGGATAGCCGACGCCAATTGCGCGCGAACCGGCCCCCTCGATGAAGTTGCGGTAGAGAATCGGCGAATCGGTCGGCTTCAGTTCGATCGGCTCGCGCACCAGACCGACCGGGACCGCCGCCTTGCCTCCGTCGGCCAGATACATCCAGACCGCGCCGATCTGCAACTCGACGTTGGCCGCCAGCACGTCGCGGATCGTTGCCTGACCGAACGGCCACGGCGCGGGCATGCGCGTGCCGGGCCGATAGAGCTGCGGATCGCGCATGTACCGGTCGAACCATTCGGGCCGCAGTCGCGCCGCCATCCGGGTGAGATTGATCGCGCGGATGCCGGTCGAGGGATGTTCGTTGAAATCGTGGCACTTGATGCACGACAGGGCCTGACCGCCGACCAGATGCCGTCCGGCGGCCTTCGTGCGGTACTCGGGTTCGGAGTACTCGCGCTTCGGCAGCGGATCGGGCTTGAGATCGACAGACGTCAGCAGTTCGGCCAGCGGGTTGGCGTTCCCTCCGCCGAACTTCGGCATCTTCGCGAGCATGTAAATCTTGCGGTCGTCCCCGCCATTGTTGAGGACGTGCTTGAGGAACTCGGGCTTCAACTTGTCGCCGACGCCGGTCAGCAGCGGTGGCAGGCGGCCTTCGTCTCCCATCTCCTTCTGCGTCGTTTCAAAGTAGGCATCACGCTCCTTCTCGACACCGCCGAGTTGCCCGCGCTTGTGGCAGGCATAGCAGTTGAGCGACGCCAGCGTCCGATGAATTTTCTCGGCGGGAGTCTCTTCGGCCGACGCCTTGAGGACCGCGACGAGCGACTCGCGCTGCCGGGCACTCAGTCCAAATCGCGGCACGTTTCCCGAAACGTTCGCGGCGAGGCAACCCATCGCGCCGTTGAGGTCTTGCAACCCCTTGGCCTTCAACGTCGAAGCGACCTGTTGGCCATCGACCTTCAACTGATGGCACGCCGCGCAGCCGAGCGACCCGAACAGCGAGCGGCCCTTCTCGGCCAGAGTCGCATCAATCGAGAAGGCGGCCTTCTCGGACTTCGTCCCCGCATTGTCAGCCGCTGCCGGCTCCTTCGCTTCGAGAAACGCGAAGTTTGCCAACGGCTGCTGCTTGATCCCGTTGCCCGCCAGATCGACATCGAGCGACCATTCGCCGCCTCCTTGGAAGTAGTCGACCGTCAGCGGATGAAAGCCCACATCCAGGATCACCTTCCCCGATTTCGACGAATGCGGATGGACACCGCCGTTGTCGACGACCAGTTCCTTCCCGACATAGGCCCGGCTGCCGTCGTCCGATCCGAGATGAATCTGATACTGCCCCGGTTTGGTGATCTTGAGAAACGTCGTGAACCGAATGGCAAAATTGTTCTCACGGCCAGCGACCGTCAGATCGAACCCGGCGCAGTGGCCCGTCGATTTGGGAGTGAGCTTGTCGTAATCGGGGAAGTCGCCGCCGCCGGCTTCATACGCGGCGAACTTCACGTTGGGAGACAACTCGACCGCATCGACGAAATGCTGGGCGATGTCGCGGTACTCCTCATCCTTCAGCCCCAGCGCGGGCATCCGTCCCGAAGGCCGCACCTTTAGCGGGTCTTTCAGGAACGCCATCAGGCTCGGCACCGAATACTTCTTCCCGATGTCGGGCAGCGGAATCGTGGTCGCCAAACTGGCGAGTTGCACCTCGTCTGGCTTGTCTCCCAGCGGCGCGTGACACGCGACACATCCCGCCTTGCGGAATGTGGCCGCCCCTTTTTTGGCCGCTCCGCGATCCGGATGCGACTCGGTCACCGAACCGGTCGTCGCGAGAAAGTGAACGAGCGACTCGACCGCTCCCGCCCGCTCGGCCTCAGACAGCGTGGCGATCACGTCGGGCATCGTCGTTCCCGGTTTGACCGAGTGCGGTTTGGCGAGGTACTCCCGCAGCCAATCGACTCTCGCCCGGCCGCCAATCTCGTCGAGAACCGGAGCCTTTTTCGTCGAGACAACCCCTTTGATCTCGTTCGACGCCGCATGACACGACAGACAGTTCAACTCGCCGAGCAACAGCCTCCCGCCGGTGACGGGATCGACCGGGATGACCTCTTCGTCGAGCGTCATCAGCGGCGCGGTGTAAAACCGTTCAAACCCCGGCACGCGCGGCGGCGTTGGTTCGGCCCCACAAAGGACAACGGCGGGGGCCGCACCTGCGATGAGCAGCAGGCCACAACAAACTCGCAACAACATGGCGGATGACCTCTCGGAGGGATCGACGCGGGCGGGCTGAATCGGAAGGACGCGGATGATAGCCACAGGTCGAGCGAGTCGCCAACCGCTGGCAATGCGTGAAGGGACTCGTTCTTGACCCGTCCGCGTGGCACCGATACTATCCTGCCACTTCCCGCTTTTGGCGCGAACCTGTTTTGAAATGGAAGTGTCACAGACGCCACCATGAACCGCGACGCACTCCTACTCCTCGGCCTGCTGCTCACCCGCTAAACGCGAGGTCCGGGGAACGTCCAGTCGCATTGAATGCACCAGTTCACACCCCAAGGCCTCGCGGCCTTGGGGTTTTTTTGTTGAGGTTGAGGAAGGGTTGATGGTCGATGGTTGAAGGTTGAGGGCCAGACATGCCTCAACCAGCCGCCGGCCGAAGGCTCTTCAACACCCTCTGACCATCAACCTTCAACCATCGACCATCAACCATGAACGACACCGTCACGATCTTCGACACGACGCTCCGCGATGGCGAGCAGTCTCCCGGTTGCAGCATGACCATGCCCGAAAAGCTCAAGGTCGCCGAGGCCCTCGTTGAGCTGGGCGTCGACGTGATCGAGGCCGGTTTTCCGATCGCCTCGCCCGGCGACTTTGAAGCGGTGCGGGCGGTTGCTCAAAAGTTCGGCGATCGCACGACGATCTGCGGCCTCGCGCGGTGCCGTCGCGAGGACATTGAACGGGTGGCCGAAGCCCTTCAGGGGATCGCGAAGCCGCGCATTCACGTCTTCCTCGCCACCAGCCCGATTCACATGCAGTACAAGCTCAAGATGGCCGAGCAGGAGATCGTCAAGGCGGCGGTCGAACACGTCACGATGGCCAAGTCGTTCTGCGACAACATCGAGTTCTCGCCGGAAGACGCCGCACGCACGGAACTCGATTTTCTCTGCGAAGTCGTCGAGAAGGCGATCGCGGCGGGAGCGACCACCGTCAACATCCCCGACACGGTCGGATACGCCACGCCGACGCACTTCTTCAAGGTGATCTCGTACCTCAAGCAGCATGTCCCCAACATCGGCCAGGCGGTCATCAGCACGCACTGCCACAACGATCTGGGCTTGGCGGTGGCGAACAGCCTCGCGGCGGTCGAGGCCGGGGCGCGGCAGGTCGAATGCACGATCAACGGTCTCGGCGAACGGGCGGGCAACGCGGCGCTCGAAGAGATCGTGATGGCCCTCAAAACGCGACACGACTACTACAACGTCGGTACGCGGATCAACACGCCCAAGCTGTGCAGTGCCAGCCGCCTCGTGTCGAACATCACCGGGATGCTCGTCCAGCGGAACAAGGCGGTCGTCGGTCAGAACGCCTTCGCGCACGAAGCGGGAATCCACCAGCACGGGATGCTCCAAAACCGTGCCACCTACGAGATCATGAAGTCCGAGGACGTCGGCTTCATCGGCGAGAACATGGTCCTGGGAAAACACTCCGGCCGGCACGCCTTCCGCGCCCGGGTCGCCGAGTTGGGTTACACGCTCGACGAGCCGCAGCTCCAGAAGGTCTTCGACGACTTCATCGCGCTGGCCGACAAAAAGAAGAACGTCTACGACGCCGACATCGTCGCGCTGATCGACAAGCAGGCGAACGTCTCGCCTGACCGTTGGAAGCTGGTCCAATTCCACATTGCCGCCGGTACGGGGACGATCCCCACCGCCACGGTCGAACTGTGCGACGAGGCGAATCCCGCCGAACCGAAGTCGTATCGAGACGCCGCCCTCGGCGGCGGTCCCGTCGATGCCGTCTGCAAGGCGATGGAACGGATCATCGGCATCTCCGCCGAACTGAAGGATTTTCAAGTCCGGGCCGTCTCCAGCGGCGAAGACGCTCAAGGGGAAACGACCGTCGAAATCAACTACCTCGGCCGCCGCTATCACGGCAAGGGGGTGAGCACCGACATCATCGAGGCTAGCGCCCTCGCCTACCTCAAGGCGCTGAACAAGGCCGTCGGCGACAACCGGCCCGAAAAGGTTTGAGTGAGCCTCATGAAAGACCGTCGAATTCTGATCCCGATCGTGGCGGGAATTGTCATCGCTGCCGTGAGCTCGTGGCGGGTGATGACGAACAAGCCGCAGGACTTTGCGGCGCAGGTGGCGGCGGCGGTCGTCCTGCGGCCGGTGTCGAGCTTTCGGGGAGACTTTGAGGCGCTCGACTGCGACAACCGCCTGGTGCGGCTCGGCGGATTTCTGGGCCGTCATCGCGTGATCGTTCTCTTCTTCGATGGCGAAGCTGGAGCGGACCAGGACACCGAACTGCTTCGATTGCGAGACCGGTTTGCCGAACTGAAGGCTCACGATGTGAAGGTCATCGCGGTGAGCACGGCGTTGCCTCAACAGAACCGTGCGGCGATGACGACAGACCGTGCGGGTCCGTTTCCGTTTCCGCTCGTCACCGATTTCGATCCGACCTCGCCCGATGGAGCCCTGCTCATCCACCGCCGCTGGGGCCGCATTGATGCCAAGACCGGCAAGCCGCTCACCGGCACCTTCGCCATCGACCGCAAAGGCCAGGTCCGGTTCGCCGGCGACTCCCCGAAGCCAATGGAAAACGTTGACCGTGCCGTCGAGAATTCCATCCGGTAACGTCCGCTATTCTTGTCCCCTCTCCCCCGTCTTCGGGGGAGAGGGTTAGGGTGAGGGGGTCTTCTGATAGACTCCACCCACGATGACGTCCAGCGGGATGTCATCCCTCAGCCGTTCATTTGGAGAATCGTCAATGCCAACGAGTCTGTGGAATGCCGGAGTACGGGTGTCGCTCGCGGGGCTGCTGATTGGTTTGGTGAGCCTCGGATGCGCCCGCATGAATCCGACAACTCAACCAACCACCGTCACCTCAGTTTCCGAGTCCGAACAACGGCCCGAAGGAGAAACAGCAATGGCTTCCACCAGTGAAACCGAAGCGTCGAATGCCCCGCAGTACAACTCTCTGACTGCGGCCGAAGAACGAGTGATCGCCGGCAAGGGAACCGAGCCGGCCTTCGTCGGCGAATACACCGACCTGAAGGACGCGGGCACATTCGTCTGCCGCCGCTGCAACGCCCCGCTGTATCACTCGACGGACAAGTTCGACAGCCACTGCGGCTGGCCCAGCTTCGACGATGAGATCCCGGGCGCGGTCCGCCGCGTCCCCGACATCGACGGCTCGCGCACCGAGATCGTCTGCAAAAACTGTGATGGCCATCTCGGTCACGTCTTTCTGGGAGAACGCCTCACCGACAAGAACACCCGCCACTGCGTGAATTCGCTGTCGATGAAGTTCTATCCCAAGGGCAAGACTCCCCCGCCGGTCGTCACGAAAGAGTGACACCGCTCGCGAATCGCGATCCGCACCGATTGGGTCACGCGCCAGAGGTCCGAAGTCCGGCTGAGCCTTGTTAGCCGGACTTCTCTCCGGCCAGCCGCACTCCGAAATGAATTTCGGATTTCCGAAAAGCCGGACTTCGAAACCACCGGAAACAGCGGGCCGTCAGATCCCGATGCTGCCCAGAACATCGATGAAGCGACGGACGATGCCGGTGACCACGGGAGCCTCGGTTTCGGCCGCGACCGCGGCCGCTTGGAGACGATCTCGCGCGGCGGTCAGCAGTCCGGAATGCTGCTGCTCGTGCAGCGAACGAGCCAGCCGGCCGACTGTTTCGGCCAGGTGAGTTGTCTGCGGGGAAGGGGGGGCAGCGGGGTCCAACTCGCCGCCGAGTTCCTCCAGCAGGCTGGCCAGTTCCCGTTGAGTCTGGGGTTCCAGATGCCCGGCCTTGCGCAGCAGATGCCCCAGTTCCTGCAAGTCGGTCCGCATCTGAGCCACTGTCTGCGGGTCGGTCGTATTGTCGTCGGACATGATTCAAACCCCTGTGCGGAAACGCTCGTCTGCCGGTTGCTATACACCACCCGCCCCCGCTTCGCAAATCCGATCAGTTCAAACTCGTCCCCATCAATACGATCGGGACACCGCTGAATGGGGAGCCAGACGCGGTGTCGCCTCGCCCCCGCCTGGACACCGCCGCGTCGGTGATCGGGGAGGGGAAAAGAACCGTGATTAGGAATTGGGGGCGCGACAAAGTCGTAATTTCGCTAGCATCCTGCTCCGCAACGGGGCGGGTGATTGGGCGAGGCCCATGATTGATCGCGGCGAGACCCGCTCCCGCCCGCGCGTTGCTTGACCAGGATCGGTCGTGGATCCATTCGAGAAGGGCTCGGTGAATAAAGCCTTGGAACCTCATTCAGAATCTGCCAGCGCCGTCGTCGAGGATGTCAGTCACGTGGACGGTCGCTGGACAAACGGGCTCGAATGGTCCGCCGTGCTGTGGCTCGGCTTCCTGCATCTGGGCGTACTCGCGGCTCCGTTCTGCTTTACGTGGAAGGGGCTCGGGCTGGCCCTCGTTCTGAGCTGGGTGACGGCCAGCCTGGGCGTCTGCCTGGGCTTTCACCGACTGCTGACGCATACGGGCTTCGAGACGTTTCGTCCGATACGAATGCTGCTCACCCTGTTTGGCACCCTGGCCGGAGAAGGTCCGCCGATCATGTGGGTCTCGGCCCACCGCAAGCATCATCGCTTCAGCGATCAGGACCAGGATCCTCATTCCCCGCGCGACGGCAAGTGGTGGAGTCACATGCTGTGGATGTTGCCGCGCGGTGGCGGTTCGCAACAGTGGGCTCAACTCTACCGCACCTACGCTCCCGATCTGCTGAAAGACCCGTATGTGCGGATGCTCGAACGGACGTTTCTCTGGTGGCACCTATTGCTCGGCGTGAGTCTCTTCTGCTGGGGCTGGCTGGCGTGGGATCTGCGCACCGGTACGTCGTTTTTCGTGTACGGCATGTTTGTGCGACTGGTGTACGTGCTGCACATCACGTGGGCCGTCAACTCGGCGTCTCACATCTGGGGCTATCGCACCTACGAGACGCGCGACAACAGCCGCAATCTGTGGTGGGTCGGCCTGCTGACCTATGGCGAGGGCTGGCACAACAACCATCACGCCTTCCCGCGAGCAGCCCAACACGGCCACCGCTGGTGGGAAGTGGACATGACGTATTGGGTCGTGCGGCTGATGGAGCGAACCGGCCTGGCCTGGAACGTGATCCATAAGCCCGCGACCACGACCGGCTCGACCGGAATCGAATTCCCCGGCGAAGAGACCTCGTCGAACGCCGCCTGATCGGACGAAGTCCACGCTGGGCTGAGTGTGCTCTTACTCGGCGTCGGGTTCGGGCACGACGCCGGTCTCGACCGCCACGCGAAGTTCTTCCGGGCTGGCTTCCCAGGTCGCCTGGTACGTCGGCTCCAGCGGCACCAGGACATGCAACTCGTCGCCCAGGAACAGCGGCATATCCGGCAACGTATCGCCGACGGCCACCGGCTCGATGTACGCGGTCTTTTCGCGGCCCGTGACATACGACGCGAGAATTCGATCCTTCCCGTCGGGAAAGACAAAGTCTTCCTCCAGAATCTCATCCCAGATGACCTTGTGGATGCCGCCCGGATCGCGGGGTGTGGGCGGAAACAGATCGACGACCAGGACATGAATGCCGGCACGCAACAAGTCGATGGTCTTGTCGACGAAATCCCGCAACGCCGCCCGGCTGTCCTTGTTCCCCGGCGACAGAATCTCGATCACCGCGATGATTCGGCCGAGATGATGCTTGAGCACGATGCGGTTGGCGCGGCCCGAGTAAATCTCTTTTGAAGAACGCCGCACAATTCGAGTGACGGGCGGCATCAACGTGGCCACCGCCCCGCTCGTTTCCAAACCCCGACGAGTCGGCTGGCGTCGGCTCTCGATCGCCAGGACATCCGGTTCCTTGGGACCAGCCCTCAGCTCGACGAGAGCCGCCACGCCCTTCGGCAGCCGGCCGCGATTCAGCGTCCGGGCGGTCTCAATCGTCCAGTCTTGATGAAAATGATGAAACAACCCCGAGGGGACTCGAGTCCAATCGTGAAGCGGCATGGCAGAACCTCCCAGGCAGGCATCTTAGGGCCATCAGCGGCGGGGAACAATGAGTTCGTCGCGCATGGTTGGAGAGTCCTCGGGTGCCTCCACCGATGCGCGCCGTGCCACTGCTTCGGAGTCGTCGGAGAAGCAATGGCGGTTGGTGGACCACCCCGCGCTCAATCGAGGCCACCCAGCCAAGGGTAATACCGCTGATCAGCAAAGCTTAACGAGCCCTCGCCAAGCGAAACCCAAGTGTGTCGAGCCGGTCGATGGGCTCGAACCAGTTACGGTCGGCCGAGCGGGAGTGGCGCGGGCTGTCAAACCACGATCCACCCCGAACAACACGGTACTTGCTACCACTCGTGACCATTGGATCGGGCGTCGTGTCGCTGCGTTTATCATAGGCCTGCGAGTCGAACACGTCGAAGCACCATTCCCGGACGTTGCCATGCATATCGAACAAGCCAAACTCATTCTTCGAGTACGAACCGACCCTCGTGGGTCGTTTGAGAAACTCCCCCTTTGTCGGCGTGCTGTAGGGATGGTTGCCATCGACATTCGCCTTGTCGCCGTTGAGCCTGCTGCCGAAGTGGAATGGCGTGCGCGTACCCGCACGGCAGGCGTATTCCCATTCTGCTTCCGTCGGCAGGCGGTAGCCCAAGAGCCTGGGAGCAGACGCCGTTTGGTTCACCTCCACTGTGGCCGATTTGATTGAGCCGCTCTCACGCTGTACGTCCGTCAGCAAATAGTATGGTGTCAGGCCGTCCTTTAGGCTCAACTTGTTGCAGAACTCGATCACGTCGAACCATGAGACCTGCTCCACCGGGAACTTGCCTGTGTCCTGCCCGCTCACGTTCTTGCTGCCGTTGCCGGTCTTTGAAAAGGAACTCGGGTTGGTTCCCATCACGCTCTCGTACTCGCCCTGCGTGACCTCATACACGCCCATATAGAATGACTGTGAAATCTTCACCGAATGCTGCGGACCTTCATCTGGGGTTCGATGATCCTCGGATGCGGTACCCATCTGGAACTCCCCCGCAGGAATCAGCGTCAGCTTCATGCCCGTCGATTTGGACGTGAAATCTTTCGACAGTTGCCTGTCATCGTCAACGCGAGCGACCCGGATGCGGGCATTCCCTTCAGCCTCCGTGAAATCTTTCGACAGCTGCCTGTCATCGTCAACCTTCAATGGAAAAGCGACCTTGAAGACTGCGAGTAACAACACAAGCCCTATGATGATTGGGAGCAATCGTCGAAAGTAATTCCGTTTCAGCTTTTCGCGGCCTATCTTGACCGGAACGGGGGTTCGATTTGCTTGCGAATTGATCGGAGGGGTGTGCCCCACATTCGCGACTGACGTGCGTTCTTTTTGAAGCAACCTAAGAACGGCATCGACCAGTTCGCCCAGACGGCTCTCAATGGGCGGGTGAAAACCGTCTAGTCGCTGAGTTCCGCTAAACGCATACAAGAGTGCTCCCGTGGGTTCAATCTTCTCGACGCGAAATGGCAGAATTACCAATTGTTTTGATATGGCGTGCTCCACTTCCCGACGAACGTGAACGGACCGGTCGGCATGCGCCGAAAAAATGAGAACCATCACTTTGCACTCGCTTATCCCCTCAATGATAGCGGCCATCCATTCAAGGCCCGGCGTGATACTTCGAGGCGCAATCCAACAACGGATGCCATTCTTTTCGAGAATCGCGCAAGCTAAGTTGGCCAAGTCGGCGTCTTCTGAGGAATAGCTGATAAAGACTTCGTTGGTCACCGTCGCGTCTCCGATCACGGTTTGCACATCGCCCCAACGTCTAACTTCTCTATCCTGTGTTCAGAGCCAATACCATCGTGCTTCATGGCTGGAGTTCACTATGGCCGCGCAGCAAACAATCTTCAAGGTGGAGTTGCACGCTCATTGAAGGTGCGTTCCGAAGACTTCTACGCACCCTACGAGTTTCAAATCTTCGGTCGCGTGGCGATACCCTTGTGGATGATGACGAGGATTTCTTCGCGTTCCTGGCCGACGAGGGGGAGTCTGGGGGGGCGGGTCAGTTCGGTGCCGTAGCCGCATTCCTGGGCGGTGAGCTTGATGTACTGGACCAGTTTGAAATGAGTGTCCAGGTGCAGTAGCGGCGTGTACCAGCGATAGACCTCGCGGGCCTCGGCCCAGCGTTCCGCCTTGGCCAAGTCCCAGAGTAAGCGGTTTTCACGGGGGAAGGCGTTGACGAGGCCCGAGACCCAGCCGGTCGCTCTGAGCAGCAGGCTGTCCAGAATCAGATCGTCCACGCCGGCGAACAGCTTGTAGCGCGGGCCGCAGGCGTTGGTGAGGTCGGTGATGCGGCGGACGTTGTCGGAGGACTCCTTGATGACCTGCAGCGTCGGTTCGTCGGCGAGGTCGACGAACATCGATGGCGTGATGTCGACGCCGTACACGATCGGGTTGTTATAGACTATGATCGGCAGGTCGGTCGCGCGGGCCACCGTGCGAAAGTGAGCCATCGCCTCGCGCGGGTCGGCTTTGTAGACCATCGCGGGGAGGACCATCAGGCCGTCCACGCCGATCTTCTTCGCGTCCTCGGCGAAGCGGCAACCGAGAGCCGTCGTGAACTCGGCCACGCACGTGCTCGACGGTCGCCTTGAGCACCTCCAGCTTCTCGTGCCGTTCGAGCGAACGGTTCTCGCCCACCGTCCCCAGCATGACGAGGCCGTGAATGCCCGCTTCGATCATCGCTTCGAGATGCTTGAGCGTGGCGGGGATGTCGACCGAAAAGTCGCTGCGAAACTGAGTGGTTGCCGCGGGGAAAACGCCCTGTCAGGAGACGGTCATGGTTGGTCATCTGAGTAGTGGATAGTGGGTGGTGGATAGTGGATACGAAGAGGCAGAGTGGGTCGCGTGCAATCTCTATCTTCTTGCTATCCACTACCCACCATCCACTACCCACTTTTCTTCTTGCTCGCCTGGTGTTCTTCAAATGCCTTGATGACCTCGGCGGGCCACGCGAATTTCGGGGCCGCAGCGCGGTCGAAGCCCTTCAGGTGAGCCGGCACTTCGGGACGTTTGTCGGGACGGATGTACTGCCAGTTGTTGTTCGGAAAGGTTTCCTCGACCAGTTTGGCGAGGCGCGGGTCGTATTCCTTCAACTCGTCGCGCGTGTTGACGTGGTTGTGGTCGTGATCGTTTTCGCGGTTGGTGCCGAACCAGCTTTGGACCGCCTCGGCCCAGTATTCGGAGTGATTCGTGGCGGCGTACTTTCCCTTCCACAATTCCTCCTGCATGGCTTGAGAGTAGATCTCCTTCAGCCGCTGGTCGAACGTCGGATCGGTGGTGTTCAGCCCCATGATGTGGATCGCGTGCGAGAACTCGTGGACGAGGATGCTCTCGGTGGAATAGGGATCGCCCGCGAAGCCCAGGACGTTTTCCTCACCGCAACTGACGGCCGGCCGCACGGAGGTGGCGCCGAGTCCCCGCGCGCGGCGGTTCCAGTACGCGGGGGGCGTCAGGTCGCTGTGCTCGGGAATGTCACAGGTCAACTCGGTCGGAGCCATCACCGCCAGCCGGACCTTGTTCTTGACGAGCGCCTGCCGCACGTCGTCTCGCCCGGCCAGCATCGAGTTCACAACGTAAGCCGCCTCACGCAAGGCAAAGTCCGAGACCTTCTCGCTGCTCACGATGGCGAAGCCGTCTTCCACGACGCACTTCTTGTAGAAGGGGGCGAGATTCAACTGTTGTCGCAGATCGTCGGGCGGCTCGGCAACGGAGAAGTCGTCGGCACGCGCGACCGCAGCCAACCCAATGGTTCCGATACAAATCAACAGATTGAGGCGGCGGACAAACGGCATGCTGGTCTCCATTCGGAATGAACATAACGGCTTGGCGAATGACCGGCCAGTCGTTGATAAGACATCTGAGCGGGGCGGCGTCAGGCCCCCGGTTCTTCGTGGAGTTGATGGTTGAAGGTCGAGGTTTGATGGACAGAGTTCAGATCCAACTTTTGCCATCAACCTTCGACCCTCAACCATCGACCTTGTCGGTGGCGGCCGTCCGGTAGCGTTGGCGGAATCTCAACGGTGTCAGGCCGGTGTGCTTGCGGAAGAGTTGGGTGAATGCGCTTTGATCGCAGAAGCCGAAGTCGGCGGCGATCCGGGCGATACCCAGATCGGAATGGAGCAGGGCGTCGCTGGCTGCCTGGACGCGGGTCTTGATCAGGAAGTCCTGGACGCTCAGCCCAAACACGTCTCGAAACTTGCGGTGCAATTGACGGGGTGACAGGCCAGCCTGAGTGGCGAGGTCTTCGACGGTCAGGCGTTCGTGATGATGTTCGCGAATGTAGTCGACGGTGGAATTGATCTGCGACAGCGGCAGCATCGTGCGGCGCTGGCCTTCGTAGCTGCGGACGGTTCCCATCACGCCGATGATCTTGCCGCGAGTGTCTCGCACCGGCAGCTTGTTCGTCACGAACCAGTCGAGTACCCGCTGTTCGTTGTACCACAGCTCGACGCGGCCGATCAGCGGCTCGCCGGTCGTCATCACCAGTTGGTCGTCGCGCACGAAATGGTCGGCAGCGTGAGGCGGGAAGAAGTCGTAATCGGTCTTCCCGACGAACTCCGCTTCGGTTTTGACGCCGAGATGTTCTCGAAACGGCTGACTCGCGCAGACCAAGCGGCTCTGCCGATCCTTCACAAAAAAGTAGACTCCCGGCTGGTGTTCAAAGAGTTCCTGAAACTGCTGCGGCCCGCCCATCAAGGCGAAGAACTCCTGCTGAAAGGCCACGACAGCATTCGCAACGGACGGTGGGCGTCGTTGCGGGGGCGGGGCGGAACGAACGGTTCGAGCGGGCGGGCGACGCATGTCCGATAGTCAACAAAAAATGTCCGATTGTCACAAGCGAGACGGCGGGCGGATTGATAGCCTTTTGTCGCATCGGTGGAACGCCACTCCAACCAGCCCGACGCGCGAGCGAGGGCTTCTCGCGAACCGTATGCCCAGCCCTCGCTCGCGCGTCGGGCTGGTGCTGCGAAGTCTTGAGAGTCCGTCGTCATCCAGCATCCCCCATGAGGAACACGCCATGAGCAAGCCACTCAACGTCGCCATGATCGGTCTGGGGTTCGGGTCGGAGTTCATTCCGATCTACCAGGCCCTCCCCGGAGCCAACGTCTACGCGATCTGTCAGCGGAACAAGGAGAAGCTCGACAAGGTTGGCGATCAGTTTGGAATTGGCCAGCGGTACACCGACTATGCCGACGTGCTGAAGGATCCCCACGTTGACTTCGTCCACATCAACAGCCCGATCTCCGAACACGCCTGGATGTCGATGGCGGCGCTGAAGGCGGGCAAGCACGTGATGTGTACCGTCCCGATGGCGACCAACGTCGAGGACTGCCGCAAGATCTGCGAACTCGTGAAGCAGACCGGCCTGAAGTACATGATGGCCGAAACCGTCGTCTACTCGCGCGAATTCCTGTTCATCAAGACGATGTATCAGGAGGGTGAGCTCGGCAAGATTCAGCACGTGGCCGCCTCGCATCCGCAGGACATGGACGGCTGGCCCGACTACTGGCAGAAGATGATCCCGATGCACTACGCGACGCACGTCGTCAGCCCGTGCCTGGGCCTGTTGAACGGCCGCGCGGAATCGGTGAGTTGCTTCGGTTCGGGAACAGTTCGCGACGACATCGCGAAAAAGAGCGGCAACAAGTTCGCCGTCGAGTCGTGTCACATCAAGGTCAAGGACAGCGACGTGACCGCTCACATCTGGCGGTGCCTCTACGATGTCGCCCGTCAGTACCGCGAGAGCTTCGACGTCTACGGCACCAAGAAATCGTTCGAGTGGACGCTGGTCGAGCACGAACCGCACGTCCTCCACACCGCGAAGCTCCCCGAGCCGGAAATCGCCTCCAAAATCACGGTCCCCGACTACGCGCACCTGCTGCCCGAGCCGATCCGCAAGTTCACGTTGCCGTCCGAGATTCACGACACCGAGCATCTCTCGTTCATCCAGGGGGGCGGCCACGGCGGCTCGCACCCGCACCTCGTCAACGAAATGGTGAGTGCCCTGCGCGACAACCGCGATCCGTGGCCGAACGCGACCCTGTCCGCCAACTGGACCTGCGTCGGCATCCTCGCTCACGAGTCGGCCTTGCAAGGTGGCGTACCGATCAAGCTGCCCGAGTTCACGCTGGCGTAAACGAATCTCGAAAGTGATTCAGGTCACGATGAGTAACACACTCAGATATCCCGAGGTCTGGCTGCTCGAACGATCTGTCGAACACCACGCCGGCCGATTGCAATTGGCCTGGCTGCCCGACACTCGGCGTGCACGGCAGAGCGGTTACAGTGAACTATGGAACTGCCCTCCTCACGGGCTTTCAGGAAAACAGTTGTGCGAAGTACTCTGGAATCTATGGCATCAGGGCGAATTGGAACTGCGGGTTTGTGAAGGCATCGAAGAACAACCACTTGTTCCAGCAAACGCTTCAGAACTGCATCAATTGCTTGTGGAAGAGATTCTGGGATGCCGTGCGAAGAAGTTGTCTGGAGCGGTCCGCATTCCCTTTCGACTTTTTTACCGCATCACCGCAGTTGGAATTGCCGTTTGGGAAGGCTACGCGATTGCAGATTGGTCCCGATTTCGTGGTGCATTATTCGGGCGACTTTACACGCCCGGCAAGACGACGTGGTCGCAATCTGCGATGAATGAGTTGTTCGCGCGTGAAGTATTGGATGTGGATGGTTCTAACGTCTTTCAACCTGCAACCATTCATTGGGAGACTGCACAAGTCGTGCATCACGAGCCGTGGGATTTGTTCCCCGGCAAGCAACTCGCTCATGGAGTCACGGTGTCGGTGGGTGTTACCGAACATGCACAACGCGGGTTTGACTGCGACGAATGGGAACAAGTTCGCCCAATGGACGAGAATTATCGTCGCCGCTTCTGCGAGATATGCGACTGGTATCAAAATGGAACTCACAATCATCCGGATCGTCCACGGCCACCGACCGGCGACGCAGAAGTCAAAGAAGGAACAGCATGAACCGAATCGCGTTGGTCTTGGTGATGGCAATTGTCACCACGTACTTCAAGCCGTTATGCGCCGCCGAGCCGCTCATCCGCGTGGTCGTGTGGGATGAGCAGCAGCCGGCTCAGAAGCAGGCTTACGAGAACTTCCTCGGCAACGCGATCGCCGATCACCTGACCAAGCAGCCGGGGTTGCGAGTCATCTCGGCCAACATCAACCAACCGGACAAGGGCCTTCCCGCCAGCCTGCTCGACAACACCGATGTCCTCGTCTGGTGGGGGCACGTCCGCCACAACGACATCACTCCCGAGATGGCCAAAGATATTGTCGCCCGGATCAAGTCGGGCCAGTTGGCGTTCATCGGCCTCCATTCGGCTCATTGGTCCGCGCCGTTTGTCGAGGCGATGAACGAGCGGACTCGCGACGACGCGAAACGCCGCTATCCCGATCCGCCGAACGGACCACCGGTGAAGTTCGAGTTCATCGCGCCCGAAGGCCGTTTCATCCCGACAGCCGATTCGATCCGCACGCCCGCCTACTACGCGATGAAGCGCGGCGGACAGCTCACCGTGCGGGTCGATCTGCCCAACTGCGTCTTTCCGTCGTACCGGGCCGATGGCAAGCCGAGCACCGTCAAAGTCCTGAAGCCCGACCATCCGATCGCGCGCGGCCTGCCCGAGTCGTTCACGATCCCGCAGACCGAAATGTACGCCGACCCCTTCCACGTCCCCGAACCCGATGAAGTTCTGTTTGAAGAACGTTGGGAGGCGGGCGAATCGTTTCGCAGTGGCAACATCTGGACACTTGGCAAGGGCCGCATCTTCTACTTCCGTCCCGGGCACGAAACGTACCCGGTCTTCAAACAGGAACTGCCGCTGAAGATCGTGGCCAACGCGGTGAACTGGTTGGGATCGAACTTGAACAAACCGCAGTGATCGCACTTCGCGGCTTGAAGCCCTGCAATGTTTAGGATCAGAAACGCAAACAGGAGAACATCAACATGCGGTTCCTCACCACGAGCGATCTGCGACGCGGTCCATTCTGGACGGCGTCTCTTCGCTGAGATGGTAGCACTGTTGCTAAGTTATCTCGGCGGTGTGCCGGCCATCGCTTCGTTCTGACCCGGCCACCCGACGTTTGAGAACACGACCAACCCGCATTCCTCGATCACTGTTTTGATAGGCCAACCATGTCCAGAACCTTCGCACTCCTTGGCGTACTTTCTGTCGGATTCGCATGTGCGAGCACCGCGTACTCCGCCGAACCGGCTGGCCCGCTCAAGCTGCTCTTCCTCGGAGACAACGGCCATCATCAGCCGGCTGTCCGGTTCAAGCAGCTTCAGCCGGTGATGAGGAAGCGGGGGATTGAGCTCGTCTATTCGGACGTGGTCGGCGATCTGAACGCCGCCACGTTGAAGTCGTACGACGGGCTGGTCGTGTACGCGAACATCGACGCCATCGAACCGGAGCAGGCCGGGGCACTGCTCGACTTCGTGGCGCAAGGCAAGGGGTTCATCCCGCTGCACTGCGCGAGCTACTGCTTCCGCAACAACGACGACGTGGTGAAGCTGATCGGGGCGCAGTTCCTGCGGCATGGCACTGGCACGTTTCGGACGACGATCGCCCTGCCCGAGCATCCGGTGATGAAGGGCTTCAAGGGGTTTGAAAGTTGGGATGAGACCTACGTTCACACCAAGCACAACAAGCAAGACCGCACGGTTCTCGAAACGCGGGCCGAAGGGGACGGGCACGAGCCGTGGACGTGGGTGCGGACTCATGGGAAGGGCCGCGTCTTCTACACTGCCTGGGGCCACGATGCCCGGACGTTCGCCAACCCCGGCTTTCACAACCTCGTCGAGCGAGGCATCCGCTGGGCGTGTGGACAAGATCCCGGCAGCGTGCCGTCGTTCTCGGATCGGCCCGAGATGACGCCGCTCGCCAAAGACCTCAAGCCGTTCGAGTACGTCGAGACCGACGGCATTCCGTTCTATCCCCCCGGCAAGGGCTGGGGCACGGTCGAGCCGGGCAAACGGAAGATGCAACGGCCGGTCTCGCCCGAAGAGTCGATGAAGCACTTCGTCACGCCGGTCGGCTTCGAAGTGAAGTTGTTTGCCTCCGAGAAGAACTTGGAGGGGAAGCCGATCGCCATGAACTGGGACGAGCGGGGACGCCTCTGGATTTGCGAGACGTTTGATTACCCGAACGAACTTCAGCCGCAGGGCCAGGGCCGCGATCGCATTCGCATCCTCGAAGACACCAACGGCGACTGGGTGGCCGACAAGTTCACCGTCTTCGCCGAGAAGCTGAGTATCCCAACCGCGATCACGTTCTATCGCGGCGGCGCGATCGTCCAGGATGGGACCGAGACCATCTACCTCCGCGACAACGACGGCGATGGCAAGGCCGACCTGCGCAAAGTGCTCGTCACCGGCTGGGGCATGAAGGACACGCACGGCGAGGTCAGCAACTTCCAGTACGGTCTCGACAACTGGTACTACGCGATGCAGGGCTACAACGATTCGCGGCCGGTGTTGACCGACGGTACTGCGGTCTCGCCGTTCCGTCAGGGGTTCTTCCGATTCAAAGTGGAAGAACGGCAAGGGACGAGGGGCGAGGGGCGAGGGACAGAGAAGAACTCTGTCGCTCGGCCCTCAGCCCTTGGCCCTCAGCCCGATCCCGTCGTCACCGAAATCGAGTTCCTTCGTTCAACGAACAACAACACGTGGGGACTGGGCCTGAGCGAAGAGGGCCTTGTCTTCGCCTCGACCGCGAACGGAAATCCCTCCGAGTTCATGCCGATTCCGAACCGCTACTACGAGGCCGTGCGAGGCTGGTCATCCACCGTGCTAAACGGGATCGCCGACAGCAACAAGTTTGAACCGTTCGACGAGAGCAAGGTCCGGCAGGTGGACCATCACGGCGGCTTCACGGCTGCGGCGGGGCACGCGCTCTACACGGCCCGCAACTATCCAAAGGAATACTGGAACCGGGCTGCCTTCGTCACCGAGGCGACCGGCCACCTGATCGCCACGTTCATCCTGCGCGAGGACGGAGCCGGCTTCCGCTCGAAGAACTCGTGGAATCTGCTGGCCAGCAACGACGAATGGTCCGGGCCGATCATGGCCGAGGTCGGGCCGGACGGCAACGTGTGGATCATCGACTGGTACAACTTCATCATCCAGCACAACCCGACTCCCGCCGGCTTCAAGACGGGCAAGGGACAAGCCTACGAATCCGAACTGCGGGACAAAAAGCACGGCCGCATCTATCGGCTGGTGTACACGGGGCAAGGGCTAAGGGCTGAGGGGCAAGGGACGGACAAGGACTCAGATTCCGTCGCTCAGCCCTCAGCCCTCAGCCCCCCGCCGGACGACGGCCAGATGATGGCCGGCAAGCCGCTCGATCTGTCGAAGGCCGACAGCGAACAACTGATTGCTGCACTGGGGCAGGGCAATTTTCTGTGGCGTCGACACGCGCAGCGGTTGATCGTCGAGAAGGATCGTTTCGACGGCGTGCAGAACCTGATCGAGATCATCAAGGATCAGGCGATGGATGAGATCGGCCTCAACGCCGAGATCACTCACGCGCTGTGGACCCTGCACGGACGCGGCGTGCTCGACGGTGAGAACCGCGACGCGCTCAAGGCGGTCGTCGGGGCGCTGCGGCATCCGTCGGCGGGGGTCCGCCGCAACGCCGTGCAAGTCCTGCCGAAGAACGAAGCGTCGGTGTCGGCCCTCGTGCAGAGTGGCATCACGCGCGACAAGAACCCGCGCGTCCAGTTGGCCGCGCTGCTCGCGCTGGCCGACATGCCGCCGTCCTCCGACGCCGCGCAGGCCGTGCGCGAAGTTCTCGGCTCGAAGGGGGTCGAGGATCGCCTGTTGAAGGAGGCCGCGATCAGTGCCGCCGCAAAGCACGATCTGCCGTTCCTGACGAGCGTCCTCAAGAACAAATATAAAGATGCCGAACTGGCCGCGCCGCCGGCCGACGTGCTGGCCATCGTCTCCGAACACTATGCGCGCGGAGTCCCCGCCGAGTCGATCGGTCCGTTGCTCAAAGCGTTCACTGGTGCGAATGCCGAGTCCTCGTCGGCAATCATCGGCGGGCTGGCCAAGGGCTGGCCGAAGAACAAGCCCGCGACACTCGACGAGGCGACCGAGGAATCACTCGTCGCGCTGCTCAAGCAATTGCCGCCCGCCACGCGCGGCGCACTGGCGACGTTCGCCACGCGGCTTGGGAGTAAGAAACTGGAAGCCTACGGAGTCGAAATCTCGGCCGGGTTCCTCGCGCAGGCAAAGGACGACAAACAGGCCGAGGCCGACCGAATTGAAGCGGCACGCCAACTGATCGAGTTCCGCCGGCTGGACCCTGCCGCCGCGAAGGAGTTGCTGGGACTGATCTCGCCGCGCACATCGCCGGTGCTCGGCAGCGGGTTTGTCGAGGCGGTCGGTCGCAGCGAGTCGCCCGAAGTCGGCGCGGCGCTGGTTGCGTCGCTCGGGTCGCTCACGCCGTCGATGCGCCCCGCGGCCATTCGCGTGCTGCTCAGCCGCGCCGATTGGAGCGAAGCACTGCTCGACGGCCTCGACAAGGCGGCCATCCAGTTTGGCGATCTGTCTCTCGACCAGAAGCAAAGCCTGTCGGCTCATCCCAACAAGAAACTGGCCGATCGCGCGAAGAAGATCCTGTCGCGCGGCGGTGGTCTGCCGAACCCCGACCGCCAGAAGGTGCTCGACGAACTGATGCCGCTCACGCAGCAAACGGCCGACGCGGTCGCGGGCAAGGAAATCTTCAAGAAGCAGTGCGCCAAGTGCCACACGCACAGCGGCGAGGGAACCAAGATCGGTCCCGACCTGACCGGCATGGCTGTTCATCCGAAGAAGGAACTGCTGACGCACATCATCGACCCCAGCCGCAATGTCGAGGGGAACTACCGCGTTTATTCGGTGGCCCTGGTGGACGGTCGCGTCATGAGCGGACTGCTCGCATCGGAATCGAAGACCGCCATCGAGATCTTCGACACCGAAGGGAAGAAACACGCCATTCAACGCGACGACATCGACGAACTGGTGGCCTCGTCGAAGTCGCTCATGCCCGAAGGTTTTGAAAAGCAGGTCAAGCCCGAGGAGATCGCCAATCTGCTGGAGTTCCTCACGCAGCGCGGCAAGTACCTGCCGATCCCGATCGGCAAGGCCGCGACGGTCGTCTCGACGAAAGAAATGTTCCACGACGGCAAGCACGACGAACAGAAGCTGATCTTCCCGGACTGGTCTCCGAAAATCTTCGAGGACATCCCGTTCGTGCTGATCGACCCGCAGGGCGAGCGCATCCCGAACGCGATCATGCTCCACGGCACCAACGGCGACAAACCGCCCCGTATGCCGAAGAGTGTTTCGCTCCCCTGCAACGCCCCCGCCAAGCTGATCCATTTTTTGGGCGGCGTCAGCGGCTGGGGCTTCCCCGCATCGCCGACCGGAACGCCGACGTTGACCGTCCGCCTGAAGTACGCCGACGGCCAGATCGAGGACCACGTCACCCGGAACGGAGAAGTCTGGGCCGACTACATCACGAAGGCCGACGTCCCCGGCAGCAAGTTCGCCTACCGCCTGCGAGGCCAGCAGATCCGCTACTTCACCATCACACCCAAACGTCCCGACAAGATCGAGACCATCGAACTCATCAAAGGGAACGACGTGACGTCTCCCGTCGTGATGGCCATCACGGTGGAAGGTCCGTAAGCTGTTTCGAGAAGGACTGGTTTCAGTCTTGCGAGGAGACACATTCATGCCATCGCCCTTTCCGGGGATGAACCCGTATCTCGAACAGCCCGCCGTCTGGCAGGATTTTCACCAACGGTTCATCACTTACATCAGCGATGCCTTGGCCGCGCAAATTCGCCCGGATTTCTTCGTGAAAATTGAAGAGCATGTCTTCATTCACGAGCCGAGCGGCGAAGAGCGCCACAAGTTGCTGGGGCGGCCTGATGTGTCTGTGTTCGAGACGCCGGGTGAAGGAGGAGTTACGCTGGCAGAACCTCCGGCGAACAGCGTGGCGGCGCTTGTGGCCTGCATTCCCGATGTCGAGTTCGAGAAGCACTCATTCATCGAGATTCGCGACCGAGGCAACCGCGAGCTGGTCACGATGATCGAGGTGCTCAGCCCATTGGGCAAGCACTACGGGCCGGATCGCGAACAGTATCTGATGAAGCGGACGGTATTGATGTGCAGCCCGGTTTCAGTCGTGGAGATCGACCTGTTGCGTGATGGCCCGCGACTGCCTCTGACCGGTGTCCCCGAGTGCGACTATTGCCTGATGGTCAGTCGGCCGGCGATGCGTCCCGATGTGCTGGCGTGGGCGGTCAAGCTGCGCGATCCGCTGCCGACGATTCCGATTCCATTGCGTGGCTCGGCACCGGATGCTTCGCTGAATCTGCAAGCGCTGCTGCACGAGGTCTATGACGCGGCCGGCTATGAAGACTATCTCTATCACACGCCACCCGAGCCATCGCTGCCCGACGCCGATGCCGAGTGGGCGCGACAATTCGTGCCCGCGATCGCCGAGTAATTCGGTATGGACACCGCCGATCTCCCCTCCGCGCAGACGACGTTGCCACTGGCGAACGCATCGCTACCGTCGCATCGTGCTCAGCGGGTGAGTGCGGCTCAGCGGGCGGCCATTCTTGGCATTGCTGTGAACGGAGTGCTGGCGCTGGCCAAGGGAGCCGCCGGGGTGCTCGGCAACGCCTACGTGCTGGTGGCCGATGCGATCGAGTCGCTGACTGACGTCGGGAGTTCGCTGATCGTCTGGCTCGGACTGCGCGTGGCGTCTCAGCCGCCGACCGTGAAGTACCCGTATGGTCGGGGCCGGGCCGAGACGCTGTCGGCGTTGATCGTCGCGGCGATGTTGTTCGCGGCGGCGGGACTGATTGCGATTCAAAGCGTCCATCAGATCCGGACGCCGCATCAGGCTCCGGCCGCATTCACGCTGATCGTGCTCGTCGCGGTGGTCGCCATCAAGGAGTCACTGTTCCGGTTCGTGCTGACGGTGGGCGAGGGGGTTCAAAGCACGGCGATCCGGGCCGATGCGTGGCATCACCGCAGCGACGCCATCACCAGCGGTGCGGCGTTCGTCGGCATCTGCATCGCGCTCGCGGGCGGGCCGGGCTATGAGACGGCCGACGACTGGGCCGCGCTGCTCGCCTCGGGGATCATCCTGATCAACGGCTACTCGATCCTGCGTCCGGCGCTCGGCGAGATGCTCGACCGCACGCCCGACAGCGGCATCGAAACGGAAGTGCGACGGCTGGCCTGCTCGATCCCCGGAGTGCGGGGGACTCACAAGTGCCTCGTCCGCAAACTCGGGTTGGACTTCTTCGTCGATCTCGATCTGCAGGTCGACGGCCAGATGACGGTCCGCGACAGCCACGACCTGGCCCACGCCGTGCAGGACGTCATCCGCTCGGAACTGCCGCTCATCACGAAGGTCCTGATCCATGTCGAACCCTCGAAGCCGGATCCTCCCGTTGGCGGGTCAGTTTGAATGGCACCCCCGCGGTCACCGACGGGGCCGAGTTTCTTTCGCGGCCTCGCGTGAAGCCGGGCGGTGACATCGCTAGATTGGTTCGCGTTCCAGTGAACCTCTGCGCAGAAACCACACCCCCGGGAGAGCTCTCATGCCGCGTTTGTTTGTCTGTTCGCTGTTCGTCTGTTGGGGAGCCGCGTTCGGCGCACCGGTTTTCGGACAAGAGACCCCGGTCAAATGGGAGCGGATCAAGTTTGAAGACGCCTTTCGCGCCGAGGGCGTGGCCGTCGGCGACTTCAACAAGGACGGACGGCTCGACATCACCAACGGCGAGGCGTGGTACGAGGCTCCCGGCGACGCGAACCTCTACAAGACCGGCAACTGGACGATGAGACCGCTGCGGGCCGAGGGGATTCGCCGGTACATCAATGACGGCGCGTACAGCAACAACTTCGCGCTGTGGACGTACGACGTCAGCGGCGACGGCTGGCAGGACATCATCGTGATCGGCTTCCCCGGCGTGCCATGTCACTGGTTCGAGAACCCGCAGAACAAACCCGGCCCGTGGAACCAGTCCGAAATCTGGCACAGCGCGGCGGGTGAGTCGCCGCAGTTTCTCGACATCACCGGCGACGGCAAGCCCGAGTTGGTGATGACCTCCGAACCCGAGCAGATGATGGGCTACCTCGAAATCCCGTCGCCCGAGATGGCGAAGAAGAAGTGGGACTACAAGCAAGTCAACGGCGAGAAGCTCGGCGGCCTCGCCCATCGTTATTACCATGGCTTGGGCGCTGGCGATCTGAACCGCGACGGCAGGCAGGATATCTTGATTCCCGCCGGCTGGTGGGAACAACCGGCCAAGCTCGAAGGTCCGTGGGCGTTTCACAAGCACACGCTCAGTGCCAACGGTGAAGGGGGCTCGCACGCGGCGGCCGACATGTACGCCGACGATCTCGATGGCGACGGCGACAACGACATCCTGATGAGTTCCGCACACTCGCACGGCATCTGGTGGTTCGAGAACAAGGGCGAAGGGAAGTTCCAGCAGCATGAGATCGACAAGAGTTACTCGCAGACTCACGCCCTGCACTACCAGGACGTCAACGGCGACGGGACGAAGGACTTGATCACCGGCAAGCGGTTCTATGCCCACGGCTCGAAGGGCGATCCCGACGCGCTGGGCGAAGTGGTGATGTACTGGTACGAAGTGAAGAAGGGCGAGAAAGCCCCACCCACGTTCATCCCGCACAAGATCGACGCCGGCACCGACACGGGAGTCGGCACGCAGTTCTTCGTCGGCGACATCAACGGCGACAAGCTGCTCGACATCGTCTCGTCGAACAAGAAGGGGACGAACGTGCTGCTGCAGAAGCGGTAGTTGGTGACAGGGCAGGGGACGGAAGGGACGAAAAGGACGAAAGGGATCAAAGGAAGGCGGTCGGTCGCTGCTTGGCCCATCAGATTCCGATGAACAAGTGCCCCCCTCTTTCCTTTGGTCCTTGATGTCTTTTTCGTCCCTTCGAACTGCCGGGGCGAACACTTCGACATCGGTGCCGACGGAAAGCCCGTGTCCTTACTCGCCGTTCTGTTCCGCATCGCGTTCCGCCTGCCGCCGCAGGTAGCCGCCGAGCCACCAGCCCCAGACAACGTAGTGCATCACGGCGAACCAGCCGATGCCGCCAATGACAATCACCACGCCGAGCACTCCCGGCAGGATCATTGCGATCAGCGCCATGATCAGCGACGCGACGACGACGACCATCAGCAGGGCCGACAGCGTCCGCGTATCGGCTTCGCTTTTGGTTTTCTCATCGTCGTTCATGCGAAGATCTTTTGCAGGGCTTGGCGGCGGTGATGGAAGCCGTCTTCGAGGGCGTCCAAAATCTTGTCGGCGGTCACGATGAAGCCCATCAATCCGCCGGGCGGCTCGAATTCGATGCGGTTGAGCAGCGAGACGCCTCCCGTCGCGTTCGGCTCGACGATGTAGTCGTGCATCCAGAGTTTCAGCGGCCCCTCGACCATCTGCTCGCGATACCGTAGCGGTGAGACCAGTTCGACGATTTCAAAAGAGAACTGCTGCACCATGCCATGCGCCTGCATCTTGCAGGTCAACCGGCTGCCGAGCTCGATCACCCGGGGCGGATTCACAAACACGAGTTGAGCTTCGGGCGGAGCGATCGCCTGCAGATTGGTCGGTTGCAGGATGTACTCGAACACCTGCTCGGGCGAAGCGTTGAGTACCGTGCGACTTTCAAACAGTGGCATGAGCTGACCTGGCGTTTGGAGATGGAAGCTTCATCAGCCTGGCATTCTAGGGGCGGGGCGACGGCCTCGAAACCCAGAGCCGCATTTGCCGGGGGCAATCGCCCTGTTGAATCAGGGATGTCGATTGAAAAACGCATTGGCCCTGTGCCATCAGCCTGCGCCAATTCCGCTTCGCGAACGAAGACGATAAGATTCCCGCCAAACACCCGTCGATCGACGCCACTCGATTCGACAGAACCAGGCCACGGACCCGCATGCCATGACTGAACCCTCCCGCATCCTGATCGCCGACGACAACCTGCAAAACTGCGAGTTGCTCGACGCCTACCTGACCGACGAACCGTACGAAATTGAGATGGCTCACGACGGCCAGGAGACGCTGACCAAAGTCGCGAAGTTCCAGCCGGACCTGATTCTGCTGGACATCATGATGCCGAAACTCAGCGGCTACGAAGTTTGCAAGCGGCTGCGGGCGGACAAGGCGACGAGGGACATCCCGATCCTGATGGTGACGGCCCTCAACGAACTGGGCGACATCGAGCGCGCGGTCCAGGCGGGTGCCGACGACTTCCTGACCAAGCCCGTCCACCGCCTCGAACTCACCACGCGCGTCCGGTCTCTCCTGCGCGTCCGCCACCTCACCAACCAACGCGACCGCCTGCTGGCCTACCTCGAAGAAGTCGATGGTGAGGCGGTGAAGTCGCTGGGATTGAAGTGAGAATCTCGAAGTTTCGCGGCCTGTTCAAACGGTGCCACTCAACATTCGGAGATGAGGTTGCACTGAATGCCCGCACAGTCTTCGATGGCCGAATGGTTTCTGATGCTGCCCTTGTGGCTGTTGTCGTTCGTGACGGGAGGAACGGGGCCGGAGGTGTTGGTCGCCTTTCTCGCGATCATCGGATTGTGGGTCCGAGTCTTCATCCGATGGAAGCGCGATGATCGGCCCTCCAGGCTCGTTGGCCTTTTCCTGATCGCCGTCGTCGGTTTTCCCGTCGTCGATTTCCTCATCATGGTGCAAGCCTCTGGTGTCTCTCCGACATTTCCGCTCGTGAATCAGTTCTTGATCGTCGTCCAGTCGTATCTCAGCCTGTCGGTGCTGACTCATTGTGAAGCGTATTGGCGGCATCAAGGACGGGCTGCATACATCACTGCAGCTCTGACCACATTGATCGCGCTGCTGGTCTGGATGGTCACGAGTTTTTGTCACGTGCTCACGCTTCTGTAGACGCCGGCCAAGTTCACTCCGCTCGCCGTTTCTCTTCTCATCACTGAATCGTAGGCGTCCTCCGTGCCCGAATTGCAACAGAATCAACTCGACTTGCCGCTGCCCCAGATCGTTCTCAAGCCGCGCAAGGCGTTGCCGTTTTTCAGTCGGCATCCGTGGGTCTTTCAGGGGGCGGTCGACTGGCTCGTCGGGGAGCCTCAGCCCGGGGACGTGGTCGACGTCATCGACGATGCCGAGCGATTCGTCGCGCGCGGGCTGTTCAACCCCGAGAGTCAGATTTGCGTGCGGCTCTACTCCTGGGACGAGTCCATTCCGCTCGACGAGGCGTTCTGGTCGCAGCGGCTGGATGATGCGATCGCGCTGCGGCGCGCGTTGTTTGGGGAGTTCACGTCCGACTTCGCGTGTCGGCTCGTGTTCAGCGAAGCCGATGGGTTGTCGGGGTTGACCGTCGATCGCTACGGCGACTGGTTGATGGTCCAGGTGACCAGCCTCGCCCTCTCGAAACGACTTGACCGGATCGTTCAGTTGCTTCAAGCCAAACTTCAGCCGCGCGGCATCTGGCTGCGGACCGAGAAGGGGATTCGCGAGGCCGAGGGGCTCGAACTGGCCGACGGTTTGTTGTGGGGTGAGGCTCCGCCGCGACCGCTCGTCATTCGCGAGAACGGCGTGCAGTTCGGCCTCGATGTGGCGGAAGGGCAGAAGACCGGGTTCTTTCTCGACCAGCGAGACAACCGCCGTCGCGTGGCTGAATTCGTGCGCGGCCATCGCGTGTTGGATGTCTGTTGTTACTCGGCAGGCTTCGCGCTGAACTGCCTCGTCAACGGCGGGGCGAGTCACGTCACGGGCGTTGACATGTCCGAGTCGGCCCTCGCGCTGGCCCGGTCCAACGCGGAACGGAACGGCGTCGCCGATCGGCTCACGCTGGTGAAGCGGGACTGTTTCAAGGCGCTCGAAGAGTTCGCGGCGGCTGGCGAACGCTTCGATACGGTGATCCTCGATCCGCCGAAACTCGCGCGGCATCGGCAGGGAATCGAGGCGGCGCTGCGCGGCTACTACAGCCTGAACCGTTCCGCGCTCAGCCTCCTCAAGCCGGGCGGGCTGCTCGTGACGTGCAGTTGCTCGGGCCACGTTTCGGGCGAGATGTTTGTGGACACGCTCGCCCAGGCCGCGCTGCATGAGAATCGCCGATTACAGATTCTGGAGTCGCGCGGCGCGGCGGCCGACCACCCGACTTCGGTCACGTGTCTCGAAACCGATTACCTCAAGTGCTACCTTTGCCGCGTGGTGTAGCAGGGGCGTTACCGCGTGGTATAGCGGGGCGTTAGCCCGGAATCAGTCTTTCGGAGCGGGGCGGCGTCAGCCCCCTGGTTCTTTGGTGTGAGCCCTCCGTACTGACTGCGAAGAACCAGGGGGCTGACGCCGCCCCGCTCCGAGACGACCAAATAAAAGAAAACCGAAGACGTGAGCTGACGCTCGAAATCAGAAAGCCACCGCGTGCCGCGCCGTTCCAAAAACTCCCGTGACGATGAACAACTCGACGATGACTTCGAGGAAGATCTTGAAGATGACTTCGAGGAAGAGGTCGAGGACGAAGCCGAGGACGAAGTCTCCTCGGCCAGCCTTCCCGTTCGTCCGCACGAGCAACTTCTGATCGACGCGATCCCCGAACTCGAAGCGGCGCGCGTCCTCTGCACGACGGCGGGTCGCGCTCAGTTTGCCGAGACCTACGCGCGCGAGCGGCCCGATGCGAAAGTCGCCTGCTGCTTCTTCGACCTCTACCAGAAGAATCAGTCCGAGTTTCAAGTCTTCGATCACGGGCCGGTCGACAATCTGCGATTGCTCTGCAAACCGGACCTGCCCGAGGGTGAGTTCGATCTCGCCGCGTTCGCCTTCCGCAAAGGGGGCGACGCCGAACTGACGCGCGATCTGATTCAGCAGGGTCATCAGCGGCTGGTCGAGGGGGGACGCCTGATCGCCTCGACCGACAATGATGAGGACCAGTGGCTGCACGAGCAGCTTCAGAACCTGTTCCCGAAGGTCACGCGCCGCCCGTTCAAGAAAACTGGCACGCTGTACCTGGCGACCAAGACCGGGCCGCTCAAGAAGGTGAAGCAGTTTGATTGCGAGTTCGCGTTTCGGGACAACGGCCGATTGATCCGCGTCCTCAGCCGGCCGGGAGTCTTCTCACATCGGCGGATCGATCTCGGAGCGAGGACGCTCATCAACGCGATGGAGATCCGTCCGAAGATGCGCGTCCTCGACATGGGCTGCGGTGCGGGAACGGTCAGCCTCGCGGCGGCCTTTCGCGCCGAGAAGGTCACGGTCATGGCGCTCGACTCCAATCCGCGCGCCGTCCAATGCACGCAACACAACGCGGAGATCAACGACGCGCCGAACATCACGGCGATTCTCGACTGTGAGGGGGCATCCGCCTCGACCGGTGACTTTGACCTGGTGCTGGCCAACCCTCCGTATTTCTCGGGCTATGCGATCGCGGAGCTGTTCATGGACACCGCCTTTCGCGCCCTCAAGCCGGGCGGTCTGGTGCAGGTTGTCACCAAGACGCCGAACTGGTTTCTGGAACGGATGCCGCTGTGGTTCATTCACATCCAGGCGACCGAGGCGAAAGATTACCGCCTCGTTTCGGCGAGAAAACCGCGGCCGTGACCGGGCAGGGGGGGCATTTGGCATCCAGCAGGGCGTTGCTTGATCGTTTGTGCCAAGACTGCTATCTTCCTCGCCCCGGTGGCGGTTCAGGCTGGCGGATTCACGCGGAGACAAAAAGAGATGACGGGAGTGCAGAGCTAATGGGTGTCAAGCAGACGGGTAAGGGTCGACGCAAGATTGGCCGCAAGAAGCGGAAAAACCGCAGCAAGATTCGGCACCGCAAGTAAGCGAGTTCGCGCCCGAACAATTGTCGCGACCGGTTTGCACCGGATCGTGTCTCGTGATGCAGATTCAGAAGCCCGGCATTTCCGAATGCCGGGCTTCTCGCACGCGCGAGTCTTCCACGATGTCGATCGATGAGTTCGCGGTCTGCTGGCGCAGCTTGACACCGCCCTGTCATCCAGTGATGCTGATGCCCGACCGTGTGGTTTGACCCGCCCGCCGATTCCTCCCGCCTTTGAGTTGCGACTGGTCTGGTCTTCGTCTGGAAGGCCGCTCACCGATCCGTCGTCTCGCCGATTGAATGAAAAGGATCGCTCCATGAAGTGCTTTTCCCGCCTTGTGCTTGCCAGTTGGTTGCTGACTCTGTCTGCGAGCGGCCTGTTCGCTCAAGAGAACCTCGACGCGAAGATCGCCGAGCAACAGAAAATTGCCGATGAAGCGGCGGCTCGCAAAGTGGCGGGGGAACCGGCGATTCAGGCGACGCGGGCGAAGGCGAAGGAACTCGCGACCGCCATCACCGCGCTGAAGATCGAGCAGAACAAGGCCGAAGCGACGGTGAAGGATGCCGAACCCAAGCTTCCGAAACTGACGGAAGCGACGAAGAAGGCGACCGAAGAAAAGACGAAGCTCGAAGCCGAATCCGTCGCGGCCGCGAAGGCCGCTGAGGACGCGAAGGGGAAGGACACCGAGAAGGCCGAAGCCGACAAGGCCAAGGCCGCCGCGGACAAACTCGCCGCCGCCGTGAAGGCTTTGGAGGACGCGACGAAGGCCGAGGCTGCGACGAATGAAGCCCTCGCCAACGCGAAGAAGCTCGTCGCCGAACAGCCCGCCAAGATCACGGCGGCCGAAGCGGCCAACACGGCGTTCCAACCGGAACTGGCTGCGGCCGAGGCAACGTTCGCGGCACTCGGCAAGGAAGCGGTCGCGAAGTTGGTCGATGTCGAAACGACGATGGTCGCGGCCGGCAAGTTGGTGTCGTTCGCCAAGTCGGTCGCGCCGATCTTCTCGCAGCGGTGTCTCGCCTGTCACAACGCCCGGACTGCGAAGGGACGTCTCAACATGGAGACGTATGCCAACCTGATGAAGGGTGGCGAGAGCGGCCCGTCGGTGCTGGCGGCCAAGCCGGGTGAGTCGCTCCTGCAGACGATGATTGAGGATCATTCGATGCCGAAGGACGCCGACCCGCTCACAGCCGAACAGATCGCGATCGTGAAGAAGTGGATCGAGACGGGGACGCGACTCGACGCGGGAGTCGCCGGGACCGCACAACTCATCACGATCATTCCCAAGCTGACGCAGCCCGCGCCGCCCGAGAGCTACCGCGTGCCGGTCCCCGTCATGGCGGTTGCTTTCAGTCCGGACGGCGCGTTGCTCGCCACGTCGGGCTATCGCGAGGTGATCCTGTGGAACCCCGCCGACGGACAGATCGTGCGCCGCATCACGAACATCGCCGAACGGCCGCACGACATCGAGTTCACCGCCGACGGCACCAAGATCGCCGTCGCCGCCGGCACGCCCGGACAAATGGGTGAGGTGAAGCTGTTCAACGTCGCCGATGGCGCACTGCTCGCGGATCTCTTCACCACGGACGACGAAGTCTTCGCGGTCGCCTTCAGTCCGGACGGGACGCGACTCGCGGCGGCCTGTGCGGATCGTTCGGTGCGGCTGTTCGACGTGGCGACGCGCCAGCAGCAAAAGCTGATCGAAGATCATGCCGACTGGGTGATGGATGTTGCGTGGTCGCCCGACGGCAAGAAGATCGCCACCGCCAGCCGGGACAAGACTTCAAAAGTCTTCGACAGTACGACGGGTGAGTCTCAAGCCACATTCAACGGACACGGCCAGCCCGTCTTCGGAGTCGGCTTCCTCCCCGACGGCAACTCGGTCGCGACCAGCGGCCGTGACAACCGCATCCGGGTCTGGGCGGTCGGCGACGCCAAGCAAGCACGTGAGATGGCCTTCGGCGGCGAGGTCTTCCGGATCGTGACTCAACCCGACGGCATGGCCTTCGGTGGCAGTGCCGACAAGACCGCGCGGCAGTTCAACCTGACGAACGGCCAGCAGGTCAAGCAGTTTGGCCCCCACCTCGACTGGATCTACGCCGTCGCCTACCACCCGGCGACCAAGCGCGTGGCGAGCGGCAGTCACGACGGCGAAGTCCGCATCTGGAACGCCGATGACGGCAAGGAACTCTTCAAGTTCACCGCCGCCCCCGGCTACAAACCGCAGGTCGCAGCGGCGAAGTGAGAGCAGAGATAACGCGGTTGTGCGCGGAACTCCCGACCTCGTCCGGCCGCGCGACCACAGGTGTTCCGCTTTCGTCCCGATTTGAGCACGAAGCCGAGGCTGAATCATGACACTCACGCTCGCCCTGCCTCCCGCCGTGGAAGAAAGCCTGACACGAGAAGCCGTTCGTGAGGGTCTGCCGCTGGATGCGTATGCCCTGCGGGTCTTGGTGCAGCATGTCCAGCCGCCGGCTCGAAACGATCGAGCCATCGCGGCGTTGCAGGCTTGGCGGGACGATGCCTCTCGGCGGGATCATGAAGAGCCCGAGAACGACATCTTGCAGACGCTCGATGAAAGCCGTTTGTCCGATCGCCCCCTGTATCCGCCCGAGTTGAAGGGCGTGACATGGTGAGCCGCGTCGTCCTGCTCGATGCCGGGCCGCTGGGCTTGGTGAGCAATCCCAAGCCTTCGCGGCAGAATCTGGCCTGCTCGGCTTGGCTGCAAAAACTGTTGGAGTCAGGCGTGCGAGTCATCGTCCCCGAGATCGCCGACTACGAAGTCCGTCGCGAGTTGCTCCGGGCGAACAAGCAGCCGGGATTGGAGATGCTCGACACGCTTGCAGAATCGCTCGACTATCTGCCTCTCGCCACAACGGCCATGCGCCAGGCGGCCCGACTCTGGGCTGATGCTCGTCAGTCGGGCCAGCCCACAGCCAGCGACAACACCATCGATGGCGATGTCATTCTCGCGGCCCAAGCCCAGTCGCTGGGTGTGGCCGACTATGTGATCGCCACAACCAACGTCGGTCATTTGTCTCGTTTCGTGCCAGCCCACCTGTGGACCGAGATCGAGCCGCTCACCTGACCGCGTGATGGCACCGTTGGCACTTTCAAGGCGGCAGCATGAACAAGATCCTCGTTCTGTTTGATTCGCGGTCCGGTCACACGGCGCGCATGGCGGCGCTGGTGGCGGAGGGGGCGGAGAGCATCTCCGGCACCGAAGTTCGGCTCCGTTCGGTGGACGAGGCGACGGCCGACGATGTCGTCTGGTGCGATGGCCTCGCGGTCGGAAGCCCGACCAACATGGGACTGCTCAGTTGGAAGATGAAGCGGTTCTGGGACGAGACCATGATGCCGCAGTGGGCCAAGGTGGATGGCAAGATCGCCTGCGCGTTCAGCTCGTCCGGTGGCTGGGGCGGAGGGACCGAGTTGGCCTGTCAGAGTTTGCTGACGGTGTTGATGAACTTCGGCTTCCTGGTCTTTGGCGTCACCGATTACGTGAGCCGCGACCTGACGCTGCACTACGGCGCGATCGCCGCCAAGGAACCGCGCGACGTGGAGACTCACGCCGCCTGCCGCAAGCTGGGCCGCCGCCTCGCCGAGTGGACGGCCGTCTATTGCCACGCGCGCCTCGACGAGCATCCGAACCAGAAGATGTCCGAACGGATGATCCCGGAAGCATAGCCCGGATTCTTCATGGTCCCGCGTGAAACGGTCGCAAACCGTATGTAGCTGAGTTCGCAAGAACTCAGCCCAACGCGCTGTCACAGACTGAGTTCTTGCGAACTCAGCTACAGCCCCATGAATAATCCGGGCTGGTCGAGGCGATGTCGTCGCGGGATTGGCAGAAAGTGCCGGAGCGCGAGGGGGGCGGTTCGAACGGAGGCGTGCGGGCGGCGGAACCGGCGAAACGGGTTGGTTTGAGCGGGGGGTCATCTCGACCACTCGTTTCGGTTGTGCTACATCGGCGCGTTGGGTTCACCTCATAGATCACGTCACCGTTTTCTCCTCGCGGTTCTTTGTTTCTCACCACCTCTCGGGATCGGGGCTAACGGACATCGTGCGTGCCGTCGCGGACAGGGTGCGTTGGCTGGCGGGCCGGGTTTGGCTGGGGGGGCGGGTGCGCGCTGCGGGGCTGTTGCTGGGTCTCGTGCTGGTTTGCGGGTGTGCGGCGTGGACGTCGCGGGAGCCGCGCGTCGAGAACCACGTCGTCGAGTACTATCGGCGGGTGGCTGAGCGGATCGAGTATTCCGACGCCGGTGCCGAGCCGGTCAGCCTGCCGCCGAGTCTCGGCGAGACGCGGCCGCTGGTGGAGCCGACGCCCGAGGAACGGTGGCCGATCTCCCTGGCCGAGGCGATTCGGCTCGGCTTGCAGAACAACGACATCATCCGGCAGAACGGGCAGTTCCTGTCGCCGGGGAATCCGATCCTGGTCAACCCGGACGGCGTCCCGTCGATCTTCGACGTCGAGATTCAGAACCACGGCGTGTTGTTCGGGTCGCGTGGCGTTCACGCGGCGTTGTCGGATTTCGACCCGCGGCTGGTGACCAGCATGAAGTGGGGGCGGGAGGAGAACGCACAGAACAACGGGCTGTTGTCGGGAGGCATCCCGCCGGGAGGGACGCTGGCCGAGGAGAACGCGGCGTTTCAATCGCGTCTCGAGCAGCCGCTGTTGTCCGGCGGGACGTTTGCGATCAGCCAGAACTGGAACTATTCGCTGAACAACCAGAGCTCGGTGGCGCGGTTGTTTCAGTCGGCCTACATTGGGAGTTTGGGGGCCGAGTACCGTCAGCCGCTCTGGTCGGGGGCCGGTCGCGAGTTCAACGCGATCGCCGGACCGGCCTCGCAGCGGGCGCGGGGCTTCAGCTACGTGAACCAGGGGATCGTGATCGCGCAGATCAACCGCCGCATCTCCGAGATCGACTTCGAGGAGACCCTGCAGAACCTGGTGCGCGAGATCGGCGACCTCTACTGGGACCTCCATCTGGCCTGGCAGGAATACCTCGCCGAGCAGAGCACGGCCGAGGCGTCCCAGAAGTTGTGGGACGAGGTGCAGGCCAAGTTTCGGGCCGACCTGGTCGGCGGCGCGGAGGAAGCTCAGGCCGAGGACGCGTCCCACGAAGCCGTCGCGCGGCGGGACCTGGCCCTCTCGACGTTCTTCCAGACCGAGGCCCGGATGCGGCGACTGCTCGGCCTGCCGATCGACGACGGGCGGCTGCTCGTGACGAGCGATCCGCCGCGCGACACCGCCGTCGACCACAACCGGGCCACCTGCCTGTTCGAGGCCTACGTCAACCGGCTCGAACTCCGCCGGCAGAAGACCAACATCCAAAGCCTCGAACTGCAACTGGCCGCCGCGAAGAACCTCGCCCATCCGCGGCTCGACTTCGTGGCCGGCTACCGGCTCAACGGATTCGGCGACAAGCTCATCGCCAACAGCACCGCCGACGGCAAGACGACCGAAGGCTTCAACAGTGCATACGCCGCCCTGTTCCGCGGACACCAGACGAGCTGGGACCTGGGGTTCGAATACTCGATCCCGCTCTGGATGCGCTCCGAACGGGCGCAGGTGCGGCAACTGGAACTGCGGCTGCTGAAAGCCCGCACCGCCCTCGCCGCCCAGGAAAACGAAATCGCCCGCGAACTGAACGCGGTCTTCCAAACGCTGCAGCGCTGGCAGCACTCGGCCCAAACCTACGACCGCCGCCGCCTCGCCGCCGGCCGCCGCGTCGAGGCCGCCTCGTCCGAATACCGCGACGCCGGCCGCACCGGCGTCGACCCGCTGGTCCGCGCCGAAATCAGCCAAACCCAGGCCGAGATCGCCTACCACCGCAGCCTCGCCGAATACAACAAAGCCCTCCGCGACCTCCTCTACCGAACCGGCCGCCTGCTGCAAGAAGACGGCATCCAACTCCGCACCCCCGACGGCCTCCCGACGACCCTCCCGACCCCCACGCTCCCCTTCGACCTCCCCCCACCCGGCCCCGACCTCCCCCCGCCCGCCCCCGAAGTGCTGCTTCCCGCGCCCGCCGCGCTGCTTCCCATTCCCGACCTCCCCCCCGCGCCGGCTCTCCTCCCACCCACCCGCGCAGCCATCGACCTCCCCGCGCCCGACCTCGCGCCCGTCGATCTCCCCGCGCCCGAACCATTCCCACCCGCCTCCAAACCATTCCCCCCCGCCTCCGCCCCCGTCAAACCATCCGCACCCGTCGACCTCCCCGCACCCACCGACCTCCCCCCCAAACCCGCCCCCCGCTTCCCGGATGACCTCCCGTAACCCGAATGATTCACGGCCGCACACGAACCCTGCCTGAGGAGGCCCTGAATCATCCGGGCCAACCCGTTTCCAGATTTGTGAATTCCCGTTCGTCGTCTCCTTCAATTCGTCGAATCCCCCGCCTTTCTCGAAGGGATGAGGTTCGACGAATTGATGGAGACGACGAATGAAACCGGCCGCCATCGAAGAAACGGCCGCTCACTCGCCTGAAACGACGTCGCACCCGCGTGAACTGCCGTCGCACGTCGATGAAACCGCCTCTCACGCCCGTGAACCGCCGTCGCACATCGATGAAACGTCCTCTCACGCCCGTGAAACCGCGTCGCACGCTCGTGATATGACGTCGCACGCCGGTGAAACGTCCTCTCACGCCCGTGAAATGACGTCGCACGCCGCTGGAATGGCGTCGCACGCGGGTTAAACGACGTCGCATAACGATGAAACGGCTTCTCACGTTCGTGAAACGACTTCGCACGTCGATGAAAACGCCCCTCACACTCGTGAAACGGTGTCGCACACTCGTGAAACGGCGTCGCACGTTGATGGAATCGCGTCGCACGCTCGTGAAACAGCGTCTCTGGCTGCCGGTATGGCATTTCACGCTGCCGGTATGGCACCTCACGTCGCTGAAACGCCCGCTCCTCCTCCTGAAACGGCCCCGCACACTGCCGAAACGGCACCTCAATCGCTGGAAACGACGACTTTGGTTCTTGCGACAGCCGCTCCGGTCCTTGTTCCGGCCCCCCGACTCTCAATAACAGCCCTCCGATTGACGGATCACTCCCCCTTCCCCAGCGGCGGACGAGCAAATTCCCCTGCAAGAAGCACCGCGACTCCCCACAGAACGGGCTTACCGGTCGCCATGCTGACTCAGTGGTTGGCGGGAGTTGTCAGACCGGCTGGGTGGCGGGATTTGACCAACGGGAAGACGCTGGAGCGTTTGATTCGGCCATCAAACTCGGGGCCATCCGCTCTGTTCCTGACCAGTCACTCGGTCTCCGATTGAGAAATATCACTCGGCGATAGTCCGAGAGTTTTCGAAAGTGATAATCTGATGGGTTGTGAAGAATTTGATGGTAATAAGACTACGGAATAGTACACTGACGCCACAGGTTGAGTGCCTCATTTTCAGCATGTCTCATTTCGAGGAGTGTCCCATGCAAGACGTGTTTGCGAATCGCTTGGCAATGTTGTTAACCAGTCGCGGAACACTGAATTCTCCGGCGAACAAGGCGATCTGGTTTCAACAGGAACCGCTGATCTTCACGACGAAGGCCGAGCAGGCGTTCACGGCGCTGGACGGACTCGCCGCATTCGCGGGTCAGCAGGATAGGACGATCGCCGGAGTCGCGCTGGACAAGCAGCGTGAGGAGCAGGAACTGGAGGATGCCGCGCACCTGCTGGGCGGGACGCTGGCGATCTGGTTCCGCGACCAGGGGGATGAAACGCAGGCCGCCATCTCGGACCTGCCGATCAGCCGCTGGCGGCATCTGCGCAACCAGGAATTGCTGGAACGAGCCCGCCAGACCCGCGACCTGGCGCAGTCGGTGGTGAGCGGCCCTCAAGCCGCGACCGCCGTCACCTACGGTGTGACGACCGCCGCCGTCACCGGTCTGACGAAGGAGATCGACGACTACGCCGCCGTCATCACGGCACCGCAACAAAGCATCGCCGAACGGAAGAGCCTCACGTCCCAACTCCGCGACCGCTTCAACGCCGTGGAAGCCCTGTTCGCCGTTCTCGACCATCTGATCCTGCAGTTCGGCACCACCCCCGCCGCCCGCTTGATGATCGCCGCCTATCAAAACTCCCGCGCCATCCGCGACACCGGCCACAGAGCCTCTACAAATCCAACCCCGTCGCCACCGCCCCCGCCGACCGAACCGCCGTCGGCATAGGCCCACAGACTTTCGTCTCATCGATCTTGCGAAGGTTCCGTCTCATGTGGTTTCCCAGAAGTCGTCAGTCAATTTTCCAACGCGTCGTGGCCGCCATCGGTCAGTACTGGGTCCAGTCTCGCCGGGAGCGGCGATTGGCGCAGGTGCGGTCACGTCGGTCGCGGTCGTGGGACAATCGCGGTGCGCTGGTGCAGGTGTTGGAACCGCGCACGATGCTGACGATCGACTTGGGTGACGCACCAGCTCCCTATCCAACGACGATCGCCGAGAACGGAGCGCGGCATACGGACACCGGGCTGACGCTGGGGGCAACGCGGGATAGTGAGGTCGATGGAACGCACTCGGCCAATGCGAACGCGGACGGTGCCGACGAAGACGGCGTGACGTTTGGCACGATCATGGTCGGCGCGTTGGGGGCGACGGCGACCGTCAACGTGGCGGGGATCACCACGACGGGCAAGCTCGATGCCTGGATCGACTTCAATGGTGACGGCGCGTGGGGCGGGCCGGGTGAGCAGATCGCGGCCAACATCGCGGTCGTGAACGGCAACAACACGATCACGTTCGACGTGCCAAGTTGGGCGAAGGACGGAACCACCTTTGCGCGGTTCCGGTTGAGCACGGCGGGGAACCTCGGCCCCGAGGGCTTGGCGGCGGATGGCGAAGTGGAAGACTACGCCGTCACGATCATCCCTCCCGCCATCGCCAGCGGTGTCTTCGGCGTCCAGAACACGGTCACCACAGCGGCCGATTTTGCGTACAGCGTGTTTGCGGCGGACGTGGACGGGGACGGCGACATGGATCTGCTCAGCGCGTCGTACAATGACGACAAGATCGCGTGGTACGAGAACGACGGCAGCCAGAACTTCACGGCCCACAACGTAAATACTCCTGATCCAGACGGTAACGGGGCAGGCCAAGGCAACGCCGATGGTCCGTCTAGTGTGTTTGCGGCGGACGTGGACGGGGACGGCGACCTGGATGTGCTCAGCGCGTCGCGTTCGGACGACAAGATCGCGTGGTACGAGAACGACGGCAGCCAGAACTTCACGGCCCACACGATCAGCTAGTCGCCCGCTCGGGCGGAATTCGTGGTTGCGGCGGACGAGTGAGGGGACGGCGTAATTTATCTCCTCAGCGCGTCGAATT
>JANODP010000070.1:0-2485 GCA_031412755.1 Schlesneria sp.
TAATGATCGACGTTACTCGCGGCATCCTCCGGCAAACCTTCTGCGACCCCGACCACCGTCTGGAGGCGTTCCAACAACGTCGGCCCGTCCGCATCGGCGGGGCGCGCGGCAACCTCCACCGAAACGGCAACACCCTCCGCCAACGGAACGGGGTCGTCCAGCACAATCACGCCGTTCTTGACATGCCCCGACAGAACCATGACCTCACCTCGCCCTCATTGAGACACCCACGCGATCCCCGCGGAAAGTTTAGCCTCTTCCGTCACTCTTCAACACCAAGGGGCGGTGCATTTACTACGTCCGAGAATGGCTGTCAGGTATGTGGCGCCGTTTTAAGAACGACACTGTTTAAAGAACGACACCGTGGTTTGCAGGATCGGCACACTTCCCCGTCCAGTTCCGACTCTTCGCTCTGCAATCTTTCAGCCGCTCTCTTTCTGTCTCCTTCTTCCTGCAAGACTGAAGCGGGGAGACAGAAAGAGAGCGGCAGAAAGATGAGTACAGTGAAGTCCGTGCGAACTCTCGGACGTAGTAAATGCACAGCCCCCAACGTCCCGCCCGATGACGGCGATGATTCGCCCGCACCCGGCGCGCCCGGGCCATCTCGCCCGACCTTCCGTCGCCAACCTTGGAAGTACTCACGCACGGCTGGGTGGCTGGGGTCGAGCGCTTCGTTCGCCCCCAGCGAATTTTGGGACAGCTTTCTTCTTGATTCGACTGTGGGCGGCGAAGCGCCGACCACAGCCACACTTGTCCGGCGGGACCGGGCGTCATGGCAGCACATGCGACACGGCGATCGAACCAACTTCGACACCGTCGAGCGTCACCGGGCGGGGTGGCTGGGTGGCTGGGGTCGAGCGTTTCGCTCGCCCCCAGCGAAGTGTCACGCAGCTTTCTTCTTGCTTCGAATGTGGGCGGCGAAGCGCCGACCACAGCCACACCGGACAACTTGGACGTGGAGTCACGGCAGCACCTGTGACACGGCAATCGAACCAACCTCGACGCCGCCGAGCTTCACAGGGACGGACTGTCCCGGCGTGAAGACCAAGCGTTGCCGATAGTCCGGCTGTTGGGACTGATCCGATGGAGCGACGGGACCGGTGGGGTCGGAGTAAACCTCGATCTGCTCGTCGATGAGATTCACGATCCAGAACTCGACGATCCCCGCGCGGGCATAGACACGCTTCTTCTGTCCCCGGTCGTGAGCCAACGAGGTGTCGGCCACTTCGACGACGAGGCCGATGTCGTTCGAGCCCGGATGGCGGTCGGGATAGTCTCGGACGGTGCCGCGAATCACCGCCAGATCGGGTTCGGGTTCGCTGGTCTCCAACGTGATCGCTTCCTGAGTCTCGACGTGCCAGCCGGTGCCAACCAGCCTCATCAAGAGGTCTCGCAACTGCGTCACGGCGATGCGATGCGGGGGATTACGTGTCATCTTCGGCACCAGCACTCCCTCAAGGAGTTCAATGGGATCGCCGTTGTTCAGGATGCCCGTGCGGATCATCTCGTGATACTGCTCGACGCTCAAACGCCAGACCGACAACGGCGAGACATCGGTCACTCCGTTCATGGACAACGGACCGTTGGCAGCGGGCGGGGCAAGCGGTGAGGCAATTGACATGGCAGACTCACATTTCCGGACTGACGGGAGACGCGGACATGATACCGGGAGTCATTGGCCATCAGAACCAAGACTCTAGACCTTTGGTTTCACCTGAGAGCGTCCGGCGGCGGCTTGGAGTTCTTGCGACTGGCCCCACCAGTACAGGATCAGGCCGACGAGCGCACCGGCGACGGTTGCGGTGAGGACCGCGGCGGCACTCTGCGTGAAGGTTGAGTTCTCCGCGGCGGCTTGAGTCGTGAGTACGAGGCCGATCACGCTGATGGCCAGGCCGAAGGCGTCCGAAATGATCTCGCCGAGGCTGAACCCCCTCCGCATCAACACCACCAGTTTGGCGAGCACCAGTTGCAGCGCGTAGCTGACGACCCCCGCCGTCATCAGTGCGAAGGCCAGCCAGTGAAACGCCGGGAAGGCCAGATTCTCGGCCACCACGTAGATCGGTTGCAGAATCCCCGCCGCAGCCGTCTTCGCACGCGGATCCTTGTCGAGCGTCTTGGCCAGTTTCTCCGCCGTCTCCTTCACCTGCTCGGTCGTGATGGGTTCGGCGGCTTTTGATTTTGGCGCCTCGTCCTGAGCCGCAGGTTCGGCGGCGGCGGCGGGAGGAGTTGCCGTCGTCGGCTCGTCCTGGGCCAGCACGAATGTTCCAAAACTGAAGGCTGCGGTCGCAAGGAGTGTTCGCAGGAGCATGATGTCTGGCCTCGGATGGGTGGTGTCAGTCGAAATACAGCGAGAGGATAACCGCTTTGCGACGGTTTGCGTACATCTTCCCTTCTCCGTCGCGACTCTCGCAGAGAGGTGCTGTCGCCAATGGGTGGTCGGCACCTCTTGTCCCCTCTCCCGCCCGTCTTCGGGGGGAGAGGGTTA